>DBAY01000024.1 GCA_002291925.1 Alphaproteobacteria bacterium UBA998
TATCTTAATGGAACAATGCCGGAGAGAGTAATTCTAGAGGCCGCGCACCGCGCCCTGCGGGGCCTGCGATGCCAGTGCAGCGGTGTATTTGCCAACGACCGGCTGCACCACTTCGCCTGCCGTCGTCTGCACTTGCTGCTGCGCGGGCACTGATGCCACGGCTTGAGCGGCTGCGGCCGCGGCTTCCGGGGGCACAACAATCGCGTTTTCCGGTCGGGGGGCCATATCGGTGGCCGTGCTGGCGACCGTCGCGGCTTCATGCTGCTGTTTCAGCTTATTAGCTACGGCTTGCATCTGATCCACACCCATGGTGAGGCCGGCCTCATTCATGGCGCGGTACTGATCGAGCGCCTTCTGGCTGGCCTCAGGCGGGAACTGCACGCCGGGCACGGCGATCTTGTCCTGCAATTCCTTGGGAATCTGGATAAAGGAGATCTCTAGCCCGTGCGGCGTGAAGGTCATCTTGCTGACTGGCTGGGAGGCCACCACGCTATGCACCATCCGCTCTGCGGTCTGGCCGAACAGTGCATTGCTCAGTACCGGGGTGGCGGCAGTTTCGGTTTGTGCGGTTGTCTCGCTCATCGCCTGTCTCCTATGCCATCGCCCGTTGGGGGATACGGATTTCCGAGGCGGTCAGGATCACCTCGGCGAATTTTGGCGAGAACAGCTTGTTCAGCACCATGCGCTTGATGGATTCCTGAAAATGGCGGCGCCGCTCCTCATTCAGCATGGTGTTGACCGTGATCGCGCTCAGCCCACCATCCGCGACGGGGTTGCTGCACAGCACATAGCCATTATCCAGCGGTTGAATGTAATCGTTGGGGTCGAACATGGAGAAAACGGCTCCGCATCCTTGTGTGTTTCGATACCCTGATAGTACCAAAAGGAGCCGCGCGGTGTGTGTGACAGTTTAGTGAAACTTTTATTGCCGCAATTTAACAAAATTCCAGCAAATCCGCGCTAGAGCCGCCGCCCCAGCCAGATGACCTTGCCGATCACATTAAGTGCCTGAGGCGCAATGTCTTCCACTGCGGAATAGAGCGCATTATCGCTGATGATGGCGAGCCGCTGGCGCACCGGGTCGATACGCAGGCGCTTGACCATCAGGTGGTCGTCATAGCCGATGACGAAGATGCCGTCCGTGCGCGGGTAGGATTCGGTGAGGTCCACCAGCACCGTGTCGCCGTTGCTGAGGGTGGGCTCCATGGAGTCGCCCTCCACGTGGATGATGGCGAGTTCGCTCGCGGGGGCGCTGGTGGCGCGCTGCAGCCAGGAGCGCTGGAAGCAGAGGTGATAGCGGATATTCTCACGCTGGATAAGCTTGCCATGGCCCGCCGAGGCGACGACGTCATAGGCGGGAATCGGCACAAAATCGCCTTCTTCCAGCAGAAGCTGGCCGCTGGCGGGCTCGGTGGGGATGAGCAATTCCTCGTTCACGCCCAGAAACTCGGCGAGTTTCTTCCTATCAGCCCCCTGCAGGTGCTTGGGGCTGCCCTTGTAGATGAACTGGTGCAAATAGGCATGGTTGCGCCCGATGGCCAGCGAGGCCGATTTCATATCGAAATCCTTCGACCGGGCGCGGAAGATATTCAGCAGGTTGCGGCGTACCTTGTCCATGCATCAAGGCTAGCGCCAATCGGATAGGGCTGCAATAAAAACGTGTAATAATATGAAATCATCCTATCAGAGGCAGAAAAACCCTTGTGGAGCCAAGGGGTTCGGCGCTATGCCATCGGCATGTCCCGCGTCGCCGCGCTTTTGCAGGAATTGCAGCAGACCTCCGCCCAGCCCATCGTGATGGGGCTGGAGCGCGTGGAAGCGCTCTGCGCCCGGCTGGGCCACCCGGAGCGCCGCCTGCCGCCGACCATCCATATCGCGGGCACCAATGGCAAGGGCTCGCTCTGCGCCTTCCTCCACGCGCTGGGCAATGCGGCGGGGCTGAAGGCGCACCGTTATATCTCGCCGCATCTGGTGCGCTTCAACGAGCGCATCGTGCTGGTGGATGAGGAAATCGGCGACGAAAAGCTGGCGGAGTATCTGGAGGCGGTGAGGGGCCCGGCGCAGGAACTGGGTGCGACTTATTTTGAGAGCACCACCGTGGCGGCGTACCTTGCGTTCGCCGACCATCCCGCGGATCTGCTCATTCTGGAGACCGGTATGGGCGGACGGCTGGATGCGACCAACGTGGCGAGCCCCATCCTCACCGCCATCACGCCGATTTCAATGGATCATCAGGCGTATCTCGGCACCACGCTCGCCGCGATTGCCGCCGAGAAGGCGGGCATTCTCAAGCCCGGCGTGCCCTGCGTGATGGGCCCGCAGCGCCGCGCCGCCGCCGAGGTGCTGCGCGCACGAGCGCGGGAGCTGGGTTGCCGCCTCCATGCCTGCCCCGCTGACTGGCGGATGGAGCCGGAAGCGGAAGGCTTTGCCTACATCTCCAATGAGCGATGGATCGATGGGCTGCAACCCGCGCTGCCGGGCGTACATCAGTATGACAACGCCGCCACTGCCGTGGCCTGCTTCGAGCTACTCGAGGATCGCTGGTCGCTTACCGACGCGCAGATACGCACCGGCCTCGCGCAGGCGCGCTGGCCCGCCCGGCTGCAGCATCTGTCTGAGAGCCCCTGGCGGGCGCACCTGCCCGAGGGTGCCTCGCTGTGGCTGGATGGGGGCCATAATGCCGGGGCAGGGGCCGTGCTGCAGCAATGGATGGCGACGCGCCGCCAGCCGGTGCACGTCATCTGCGGTATGTTGCAGGACAAGGACCACGCGGAGTTCCTCGCTGCCGTTGGCGCGCGCGCGGCCAGCCTGCAATGCCTCGCCATTCCCGGCGCGGCGCTGTCCACGCCGCCGGAGGTGCTGGTGAGTGCGGCGGAAAAGTCCAAACCGGGGGCGCAGGTGGCGGAATCGCTGCCTGCGGCGCTGCAATGGCTTTCCAAACGCTTCGCCCCGCCGTATGATGTACTTATCTGCGGTTCGCTCTATCTGGCCGGGTACGTGCTGGGCGAGGGCGCGGCGCAGACAGGCCAGTCATAAGGGAGTCGCCGTGCCATCGAACGATCTGGGCAACCAGCGCCGCATCAACGAAGTGCTCTCCGGCTACTGGCACATGCAGCGCGGCGATCGGCCCTTTCCGCTGGAGCAGGACATCGATATCGACGATATCCACGACATTTGGGATTCCTGCTTCCTCGTCCGGCTGGAGCCGCACCTGACTGACCGCAAATATACTTACCTTTACCTCGGCAATGCGCTGGTTTCTGCCTACGGGGGCAGCCTGGATGACCGCGAAATCTGCGAGAAGCTGGTGTTTCCCTCCAGCATGTCGCTGGTGCATCGCTTCGATGAGGTGGTGAATAAGGCCGCGCCGGTGCTGGATGAGGGGGAATTCACCAACTCGCGCAATGTGCCGGTGCGCTATCGCTCGCTGATGCTGCCGCTGGGCGCATCCAACGGCAAGATCGGTTTCATCATCGGCGGCATGCGCTGGAAATCCTACTGAGGCATCCATGATCGATTTTGCCCCTCTGCAGATTCGCCAGACTTCGCGCAAGACCGATCACATCACCCGCTACCGCGTGGAGCAGCCGGGCGGAAAACCCGTCATCGTCGAGGCCTCGAGCGCGGCGGAGGCCTTCCGCAAAAGCGGCGTGAAGGAAGCCACCCGCATCGTGAACCTTGATATGGAGCGGCTGAACATGCTGGCGAGCGGCCTGCTGCAGCCCGAGGCTTCCTCCGTCTCCACCAGCATTTCGCTGGATGAGGAAGCGCTGCCGGAATTCATTCATGCCGATCTGGTCGAGGAATCCGGCGAAGAAGTATCGTTCGAAGAAATCTCGCTGGGCGATCTCAGCGCCCTGTTGAAGCAGGCGCCGCTGGCGAAGCCCGCCCCCGAACCGGTGGCTGCGCCCCCCGCCTTCGTGGAAGAAGCTGTGGTGGTGCCCCCTCCGCCCGCCATGCCCGCAGGGCCGGAGCCCGCCATGCAGGCAGACCCCGCCGTACCCGGCGTGCTGGAGCGTGAGCTGACGCCTGAGGAAATCCGCCGACTGCTCAATAGCGAGACACCGGAATGAGGTGGGCACTGCTTCTGGTGCTGGCGGCTAGCCTCGCATCCCCTGCGGTGGCCCGCGAGCAGATTCGCGTGGTCGGCTCCTCCACCGTTTTCCCCTTTGTCGCCGTGGCAGCGGAGCAGTTCGGCGAGAAGACGAATTTCCGCACGCCGATCGTGGAGGAAAACGGCACGGGCGGCGGCATTGCGCTGTTCTGCTCCGGCACGGCGCCGGAGACGCCGGCCGACATGGCCAACGCCTCGCGCCCGATGAAGGACGCCGAGCGGGCACTGTGCGCCAGCCACGGCGTAACGGAAATCACGGAGATTCCCTTTGGCTATGACGGCATCGTGGTGGCGAACGCGAAATCCATGCCCGCCGCGCCCTTCACCCTGCAGCAGCTTTTTCTGGCCCTGGCGCGCGAGGTGCCGCAGGACGGAAAGCTGGTGCCCAACCCGTATCACCATTGGCGGGAGCTAGACCCTGCTTTGCCGGATCGCGCCATCGAGGTCTACGGCCCGCCGCCCTCCTCGGGAACGCGCGATTCTCTGGTGGAAATCCTCGGCAGCGTCGGCTGCAAATTGCCGGAATTCGTGGCGGCCTACCCGGATGAGGCCAAGCGCAAGGAAGCCTGCCACGCTCTGCGTGAGGACGGGCCGTTCATCGAAGGGCGGGAGGATGACAACATCATCGTCATGAAGCTTGGCGCCAATTCCAACGCGTTCGGCATCTTTGGCTACAGCTACCTCGACCAGAACGCCGACCGCGTGCAAGGCAACCCGGTGGATGGCGTGCTGCCGACCTATGAGAATATCTCTGCCGGCAAGTACCCTCTGGCGCGCGTGCTCTATGTCTATGTGAAGAATCAGGCGATTGGCGTGGTACCGGGCCTCTCAGAATTCGCAGGCGAACTCGTTAGCGAAGACGCAGTGGGTGAGGAGGGGTATCTGACACTAAAGGGGTTAATTGCGTTACCGAAGGAGCGGCAGGGTGAGGTTAGAGAAGCTTTATCCAAGCAAGGAATGAGTATTCACTAAACTCGTCACCTAGCGAAAGCCGGAAGCAAAATACCTGTCGCCCTGAACTCGTTTCAGGGCCTTTACGAAAAAGATGCTGAAACAAGTTCAGCATGACAAAACTGGATTCCAGCTTTCGCTGGAATGACGGCGATTAAATATCCAGTTCTTCCAGAATCGTATCCCCGCGCAGCGCTGTCTGTTCCTGAATGAACGCAAAGCGCGTTTCCGGCTTTTTGCCCATCAGGTGATCGACGCGGTTGCGGGTGGCGGCTTCGTCCTCGCGATTGACCATCACTTTCAGCAGGATGCGGCGCTCCGGGTTCATGGTGGTTTCCTTCAGCTGCGGCGCGGTCATCTCGCCGAGGCCTTTGAAGCGTCCGACTTCCACCCTGCCGCGGCCCTTAGAGAGCTGGGCCACCAGCTTGTCCTTCTCCTTGTCGTTCATCGCGTAATAATTCTGCGTGCCCTGATGGATGCGGTAGAGCGGCGGCTGGGCGAGGTAGAGATGCCCGTTGTAAATCAGCTCCGGCATTTCCTGATAGAAGAAGGTCATCAGCAATGAGGCGATGTGCGCGCCGTCCACGTCGGCGTCGGTCATGATGACGATTTTCTCGTAGCGCAGCGCTTCCTTGTCGAAGCTCTTGCCGCTGCCGCAGCCAAGCGCCTGGATGATGTCGGCGATCTCCTGGTTTTTGAGAATCTTGTCCCGCGTCGCGCTGGCGACGTTGAGGATTTTGCCGCGCAAGGGCAGCACGGCCTGCGTCTCGCGGTCGCGCGCCTGCTTGGCGGAGCCACCGGCGGAGTCACCCTCCACCAGGAACAGCTCGGTGCCCTTCGGCGTGGAGCGCGTGCAGTCGGCCAGCTTGCCGGGGAGGCGGAGCTTCTGCGTCACCGTCTTACGGTTGATGTCGCGCTCCTGCTTGCGGCGCAGGCGTTCTTCCACGCGGTTGATGATGTAGTTCAACAGCGCCTGCGCGGACTCGGCATCGCCGGAGAGCCAATGGTCGAACTGGTCGCGCAGCGCGTTCTCCACGAGTCGCGCGGCCTCGGGCGTCACCAGCTTGTCTTTTGTCTGGCCCTGGAATTGCGGGTTCTTGATGAAGACGGAGAGCACAGCCATGCAGCCGCCCATCACATCGTCCGGCGTCACCTGCGCGATTTTCTTCGCATTGGCCATTTCGCCAAACGCCCGCACGCCCTTGGAGATGGCTGCGCGCAGGCCCGTTTCGTGCGTGCCGCCCTGTGGCGTCGGGATGGTGTTGCAGTAGGTGCTGAGGTGGCCTTCCTCATCGGCGGGCCAGCAGACGGCCCACTCGACGCGGCCCATGCCCTCGGCCAGCTGCGCCTCGCCGGAGAAGAAGGACGAGGTGACGATGCGTCGCTCGCCCAGTTCCTGCTTCAGGTAGTCCGTGATGCCGCCGGGGAAGGCGATGATGGCTTCCGCCGGCACCTTGTCCGGGTCGGAGATGAGGGAGGGATCGCAATTCCAGCGGATTTCGACGCCGCTGAACAGGTAGGCCTTCGAGCGGATCAGCTTGTAGATGCGCTCCGGGCGGAATTTGGAGGCTTTGCCGAAGATGTCCGCATCCGGTACGAAGGTGATGGCGGTGCCGCGGCGGTTCTGCGTGGTGCCGGTCTGCTTGATCTTGCCTTTGGGGTCGCCGCGCGAGTAGTCCTGCTCATAGACTTTGCGGTCGCGGCAGACTTCCACATGCAACTCGGACGCCAGCGCGTTGACCACGGAAATCCCCACCCCGTGCAGACCGCCGGAGGTTTCATAAGCCTTGCTGGAGAATTTGCCGCCGGAGTGCAGGGTGGTGAGAATCACCTCCAGCGCCGATTTCTTCGGGAAGCGCGGGTGCGGGTCCACCGGGATGCCGCGGCCGTTATCGGTGATGGTCAGGCGGTTGCCCGCCTCCAGCTTCACCTCGATGCGGTTAGCGTGACCAGCGACGGCCTCGTCCATCGCATTGTCGAACACCTCGTTGACGAGGTGGTGCATCGCGTTCTCGTCCGAGCCGCCGATATACATGCCGGGACGGCGGCGGACAGGCTCAAGACCTTCAAGAACTTCAATATGTTCCGCGGTATAGCTCTCGGCGGATGCGGTACGGGCCTGCTTGGCGGCAAACAAATCGCTCATGGCGTGGATACTTGCTTTCAAAAAATACGCTAACCCACGTTTTACGCGGGGGTGGGAACACTAGTAAATATAGCGTTAAAGCGGCAGAAAACAAGGGTTTCCGCGCTGAAACGTCACAAAAGATTCATATGTCGGCTTGAGGCAAATGGGTTATCCTGAGGGTTCAATGGGGGTCATTCTGTCGAGCTATTTCGCCGATAATTCCAGCGATTCGCCGCATCACCTGTTCTCGCACATGAGCACGGGCCAGAAGGCGTTGCTGGGTGTGAGTGGGCTGGCGGTGGCGCTCGCGGCGGCACCGTTCGTGCTGCCTGCCTTTGGCGTTGGAGAACTGGAACAAATCACGGCGCTTACGACTTGCACCACGGGTGCGCCCACGGGACTTGCAGGGCAATCGGCCGTGTTGCTGGGGCAATTGCCGCTGGTAGGTGAGACGCTCTCGCATGGGGGTATCTGGAACGGTGTCGGGGCCGGGGCTATCGCCATTGCAGGCACGCTGGCGGCTAACCGTATGGAGGAGGCGTCGGAGAACAAATCGCTCTTTTCATGGCACGGTCTGGTGCGGGCTGCCACCATCGCCACCAGCGCGCTGGTCGCCGCTCCGGCGCTACTGCAATCGCTCACGATGGGAGTGCATTACTTCTCGCTGCTGGCAGGGACGAATATATACGGCGATCCGAATCAGTTCCGTGATGTGATCATGTTCGCACAGGAGAATATCGGCAAGCTGGGTGCCCAAGGCGCGGCGGCCAGTACCAGCGCGCTTTCGGCTTCATCAGCCTTGCTGCCGCATATTCTCAGCTGCGGTGTGGCGGCAGGTGTGGGCGGAGCAGCCCTGCATGGCAGCGCACATCATGCGGTGGCACACAGCGAGCCAGGGACCCGGATTGACTCCTTCACGGCGCAGGTTGAGAAATTCAAGCAAGCCCTTGCAATGCCAAAGCAATCGATGGCTGATCATGTCATGGCATCGCGCGCTCACGCACACACTGCCTCACGGATGGCCTAAGCCGCTAGTGCGCCGACCTGTTTCAGGAAATCCTGTACCCCGCGCATTTTCTCTTTTTCAGTATTCCATGAAGCGGTGAGAACAAGCTTCTGATCGGCGCGGATTTTCATGCGGTTGGAGTTCTTCGCGATGAAGCCGATGAGGGCGTCGGCCTTGGGGAAGTGGTTGTTGTGGAAAGTGATGACCGCACCTTTCGGGCCAGTGTCGATGCGCTCCACGCACGCTGCGCGGCTGAACTGCTTGATGCGCATCACTTCAAGTAACGTCTGAACTTCCTGCGGCAGCGGGCCGAACCGGTCGGCCATCTCGGCGGCAAAGCTGTCGATATCTTCCTCCGACTGCAGGGTGGAAAGGCGGCGATAGAGGCTCAGGCGCAGCGTGAGGTCCTCGATGTAGTCCTCTGGAATCAGGACAGAAACGCCAAGGTTAATTTGCGGCGACCAGTCCGCATCCTCTTCCGGCGTAGCGCCCGGCAGCTTGGCGGCGCGGGCGGCGGCCACGGCTTCGGACAGCATCTGTTGGTACAGCTCCACGCCCACTTCCTTAATATGGCCGGACTGTTCTTCACCCACCAGGTTGCCAAAGCCGCGTATGTCCATGTCATGGCTTGCCAAGGTGAAGCCTGCGCCGAGTGTATCGAGCGACTGCATCACCTCCAGACGGCGGGTGGCCTGATCGGTCAGCTTGGCATGATGCGGCAGGGTGAAATACGCATAGGCGCGCACCTTGCTGCGGCCCACGCGGCCCCGCAGCTGGTAAAGCTGCGCGAGGCCGAACATGTCGGCGCGGTTGACGATGAGCGTGTTCGCCGTCGGCACGTCGATGCCGGATTCTACGATGGCGGTGGAAAGCAGCACATCGAATTTGCCGTCGTAGAAGTCGTTCATGATCTGATCCAGCTCGGTGGCCGGAAGCTGCCCATGCGCCACGGCGAGGCGGGCGGAGGGTACCAGCTCGCGAATCTTGAAGGTCAGCTCGGCGATGTCGGCCACGCGGGGCGTCACATAAAAGACCTGCCCGCCGCGATGGATTTCGCGCTGGATAGCTTCTTTGATGACCACCGCATCGTAAGGTAGCACGAAGCTGCGCACCGCCAAGCGATCCACCGGCGGCGTGGTGATGAGCGACAGCTCGCGCACCCCGGCCAGCGCCAGTTGCAGCGTGCGAGGGATGGGCGTGGCCGAGAGTGTGAGGACGTGGATATTGGCCTTCAGCGCCTTCAACGCCTCTTTCTGCTTCACGCCGAAATGCTGCTCCTCGTCGATGATGAGCATGCCGAGCCGCGCGAACTCCACTTGCTTCGAGAGAATCGCATGGGTACCGATGACGATGTCCACCGTGCCGTTCTTCAACCCCTCGCGGGTGGCCTTGGCATCCTTGGCGGAGGTGAGGCGCGAGAGCATCCGCACTTCCAGCCCTGTTTCCTCGAAGCGTTTGCGGAAGCCGCGGAAATGCTGGCGGGCAAGCAGGGTGGTCGGGCAGATGAGCGCCACTTGCACCGGCTTCACCGGGTCGGCGGCGGCGATGAAGGCGGCGCGCAGGGCCACTTCCGTCTTGCCGAAGCCCACATCACCGCAGATGAGGCGATCCATTGGCTTGCCGGTAAGCAAATCGGCCTCCACCTCGTCGATGGAGCGTTGCTGATCCTCGGTTTCGTCGTAAGGGAAGCGGGCGCAGAATTCCTCGTAGGCGCCGGGGGCGGCGTGGAGTTTGTGACCGGAACGAAGGGCGCGGGCGGCGGCAATTTTCATCAGCTCCTCCGCTGCCATGCGGATGCGCTCTTTCATCTTCGCCTTGCGGGCTTGCCAGCTTCCGGCGCCCAGCTTGTCGAGTTCCGCGCCGGTGGTCTCCTCGCCGTAGCGGGCGATGAGGTCCATGTTCTCGACGGGTAGGAAGAGCTTGTCGTCGTCCTTATAGACCAGCTTCAGGCAGTCATGGCGCTTGCCATGAACTTCCATCGTCACCAACCCGTCGAAGCGGCCGATGCCGTGATCCTTGTGCACGAGCAGCTCGCCCGGCTCGAAGCTGGCGGCCTCCTGCAGGAACGCATCGGCGTTGCGTTTGCGCTTCTTGGTCTGGATGACGCGGTGGCCGAGAATGTCCTGCTCGGTATAGGTAATGACCTGCGGCGTCGCGAAGCCCTGCTCCAGCGGCACCACGGCGGAATACAGGCCGGGGCGGGTGATGATGTCGGCCCATGAGGCTGCTTCTTTTAATGAAACGTCATTCTGCGAGCCCGAAGGGCTGCGCAGAATCTCCTTGCGATGTTGAGAGAGATCCTGCGCTGAGGCTTCGCCTCCCGCAGGATGACGGCGGGGTAACTGCTCCTCCAGCAATTGCGTCAGCCGCCCGAGCGAGCCATCCGTGGCGGCGGTGATGAGCACGGAGCGTCCCGCCTTCACCGATTCCCGCGCCTCCTCGGCGAGCAGGAAGAACGGCGTCACCTGCTGCTGCTTCGCCAAGCTGTAGAGCTTGCGCACGCCAGTGGTTTTCAGCTCCAGCGCCTTGTCGCCGCCGGAGAAGGGGGTGAGGTGGTAAAGCGGCTTGCGCTCCAGCTTCACCTCCAGCGCCACTTGGGTGAGGAACATCTCCTCCGGCGGCACGGGGTTATAAATGGCCTGCTTCTGCTTGAGGTTTATGGCCTCCTTGCGGGCGTGGTAGTAATCGGCGATCAGTTCCTGACGCTCCTCCAGCGTATGCCAAACATCATTGGCCAGCGCGATGACAGCTTCCGGCGCATATTCTAGGATGGAATCCGTGCGCTCAAAGAAGAGGGGCAGCCAGTGCTCCATCCCCGGCGTGTATTGCAGGCTGGAGACGCTGGCGTAGAGCGTGTCCTCCTTCCCCGGCACGCCGAAAAGCTGGCGGTATCGCTCGCGGAAAGTGGCGGCAGATTTTTCAGTGAGTTGAATTTCGCTTACCGGGTAGAGCGTCACCTCGCTGATTTCCTCGGTGGATCGCTGGGTGAGGGGATCGAACCGGCGTATGCTTTCGATGTCATCGCCAAAGAAATCCACCCGCAGCGCGTGATCGCTGATGCCACTGGCAAAGACGTCGAGAATACTCCCGCGCACGGCATATTCCCCCGGCTCCATCGCTTTACCCGCGCGACGATAGCCAAACTCCTGCAGGCGGCGGCCCAGTTCCTCGATGGGCAACTCTGCGCCTTTCTTCAGCGCCAGTTTGGCCCCGTTGAAACTGGCCGCGGGGGGCAGTTTCTGCAGAAACGCGCTGGCGGTGGTGGCGATGATGGTGCGCCCTTTCGGCGCGGCGCTCGCCAAGCGCACCAGCGTTGCCACGCGCTCCGCCATGAGGGCGGCATGCGGCGCGGCGCGGTCATAGGGCAGGCAGTCCCACGCGGGGAGGATGAGGATTTCGAACTCGGGCAGGAAAAACGGCCCAGATTCCTGCAGTCGCCGCAATTCCCGGTCGCTATGCGTCACGAACAGTACCGGCCGCCCGCTCACCTCTGCGATGCGACGCAGGGCCAGCGGCTCGGTGCCTGCAGCCACGCCGGTGACGCGCGACATCTGCAGGGGCGGCTCAGAATTTTTGGGTTGCGGACTGGCCATCAATCAGGCCTTGGCCTCGTCTGAATGTTTTTTCAAGAGGTCGAGCAGAGGGCCATACGCAGCATCCGGTACGTTTTCCTTGCCCACCAGCCAGTTCCAGATGTCCACGTCCTGCTCGTCCAGCAGCTTTTCATAGACGGTGAGCTGCTCCGGGCTGAGCGTTTCCAGACGTTCATCGGCGAAGCGGCCCAGAATCACGTCGGTTTCCTTGCAGCCCCGGTGCCAGCTGCGGTAGCGCACGCGGCGGAGGCGGGTATCGTGGCTTATCTCGGTCATGCGGGCATTCCAAATCGTTGGGATAGGGAAAAATAGGGCGTTTCTTTTGCATATCAACCGCAAAATGACCTATAGTCACTCTATCTTTTCAGCGGGTATGCAGCATGGAACTCTCCTTTCTCCGCCATGAAGGCGTGGCACTCGTCTGCCAGAACAACGAAGCACAGAGCGTGCAGGTCATCGCCATGAACCCGCTGCTGCTGGAGATGACCGGCTATGGCGAGGAAGAGGTGAAAGGCCTTCCCCTGCTGCATATTCTAGGCAGCCGCACGGCGGAGCTGGTGACGGATTACCTGGAACTCGAGCAGGACCGCCATGATCTGCAGGATGTGCTGGGACGCGCGCGCGAGGTGTTCCTGCGCCGCAAGGACGGCAGCGAGATGCCCGCGCCGAATTTCCGCATCTACCGTATCGAGGCGAAGGACCGGCATCACTGGTTCCGGCTAGTTACCGAAGAAGACGCGCATAAGCGGGAAGCCGAGCAGTTCAAGGCCCTCCTGCGCGAGAATTTCAAGGGCCACGAGGTGCTGGATGCGGAAACGAACCTGCCCGACCGCGCCTCCATCGAGAAGGACCTAGAGCTGGCGCAATTCTATGCGGATTCGCGCGGCCTCAGCGCCTGCTTCACCTATGTGCGGCTGGACGCGTTCGATATCCTCGCCGCCAGCCAGGGCAGGGAGGTGGCGTTGCAGGCCCTGACGCAGTCGGCGGAGATTCTGCGCCGCAACCTGCGCGCGGAGGATGCCATCGGCCGCGTCGCGGAGAATGCGCTGGGGCTGATCCTGATGGACATCACGCCCGAATCCTTCCGCCTGGTAATGAACCGCCTGCGCGGAAACATCATCCATCATGAAATCGTGCTGGGCAATAAGCCGCAGAAACTGGCTGCCAGTTTCTGCTATGCGCCCATCGCGGGCAATGGGGCGCCGAGCCTGCTGCTGCGCTGCGCGGAACGGCTGCTGCAGGAGGGCGACGCTTCCGTGCTCGTCGCCCTCGACTGAGCAGGCCGTGAGCGGGGCCGCTTATCTGCTGAAACCCGTCACCGAGGTGGCGGGCATCGGCCCGGCGGGGGCGAAAATGTTCACCCGTCTGGTGGCGCGGGGGCTGAACGTGATGTCACCGGACGCCGAGCCCGCCACGCCGCTCATCCGCGACCTTCTGTTTCACCTGCCCGCGGATGTGCTGGAGCGCACGCTCGGCCTCTCGGTGCGCGAGGCGGAGGCGGGCTCGCGTGTGGTGCTGGTGGTGAATGTGGAGGCGCATTACCCGCCCGCGTCGGGCAAGGGGAAGAAACTGCCTTACAAGGTGATCTGCAGCGATGCGACGGGCGATCTGCAACTCGTGTTTTTCCACGGCTCGGAATTCCTGCGCCGGCAATTGCCGGAAGGCAAGCAGGTGGCGATTGCCGGGCGCATCGAGGTGTATAACGGCATCCGCCAGATGGCGCATCCGGATGCCATCGTCCCGGCGGCACGTCTGAAGGAACTGCTGGAGCCGCAGCCCCTCTATCCGCTCACCGCGGATTTGACACAGGGCCGCCTGCAACGCTGGATTGTCTCGGCGCTGGAAAAAATGCCCGACGTGCCGGAATGGATCGCCGACGATGTCCGCCTGCCGCGCGGCTGGCAGATGCTGAAGCCCGCATTGGAGCAATTGCATAAGCCGAAAAGCCAGGAAGACCTAAAAGCCGATGCTCTTCCGCGCACGCGGCTGGCCTATGACGAGGCGCTCGCTTCGCAACTGGCGCTGCTGCTGGTGCGGCGCTTCGAGGGGCAGTATCAGGGCATCCGCTTTCCGATGGGCGGCCCGCTTTACCGGCGCATGACGGAGACGCTGCCCTTCAAGCTGACCGCGGGCCAGCGCGACGTGCTCTACGAGATTGAAGGCGATCTGAAATCGTGTCGCACCATGCTGCGCCTGCTGCAGGGCGATGTCGGCAGCGGCAAAACGGTGGTGGCGCTGCTCGCCATGTTGGCGGCGGTGGATGGCGGCACGCAGGCCGCGCTGATGGCCCCGACGGGCATTCTGGCGCAGCAGCATTTCCGCACGCTTTCGCGTTGGTGCGAGTCCATTGGGGCGCGCTGCGTATTGCTGGTCGGCTCGCAGAGTGCGTCGGAGCGCAAGAAGACGCTAGCCGCCATTGAGGCGGGAGAGGCGGATATCGTCATCGGCACCCATGCGCTGTTCCAGAAAGGCGTGGCGTTCAAGCGGTTGGGGCTTGCGGTTATCGACGAGCAGCATCGCTTCGGCGTGATGCAGCGCATGGCGCTGGCCAGCAAAGGCGAGGCACCGCATCTGCTGCTGATGACCGCCACGCCCATCCCGCGCAGCCTGACGCTGACGCTGTACGGCGACCTCGATAGCTCGGCTTTGCGCGAGAAGCCCGCCGGCCGCCAGCCTATCGTGACACGCGCCGTCCCCGTTGCCCGCGAGGCGGAGGTGGTGGCACGCTTGCATACGGCGGTGGAAGAGGGCGCGCGCATCTACTGGATCTGCCCGCTGGTGGGCGATGACAACTCGCCGGAAGATACGGATTTCGCCGCCGCCACAGAGCGCCACGCGCAGTTGCAGAAGCAATTTCCTCACCGCGTCGGGCTGGTGCATGGCCGCATGAAGCTGGAGGAGCGCGAGGAAGAAATGCGCCGCTTTGCCAGCGGCGATTACCAGATTCTGGTGGCCACCACCGTCATCGAGGTGGGGGTGGATGTGCCGGAGGCCACGGTCATCGTCATTGAGAATGCCGAGCGGTTCGGGCTTGCCCAGCTGCACCAGCTGCGCGGCCGCGTGGGGCGCGGCGACAAGCCTTCCAGCTGCCTGCTGATCTATGGCGATCAGCTAAGCGAATATGGCAAGGAGCGGCTGAAGGTGATTCGCGACCTCGATGACGGGTTCGAGATTGCCGAGGAGGATTTACGCCTACGCGGGGGTGGCGACATGCTCGGCACGCGCCAGAGTGGCCTGCCGGATTTCCGCTTCATTGATTTGTACAAGCATGGCGACCTTATCCGCCAGGCGCGGCGGGACATCGAGCATTATCTCTCCAAGGACCCGGAACTTAAGCAGCCCCGCGGCAAGGCCCTTATCGGCCTGCTGCACATCTATGGCTATGACCGGCTGGTGAATTTGCTGCGCTCGGGCTAATGAGTCCGTCATCCTGCGGCCCCGCAGGGGAGCGCAGGATCTGCTTGCGATGCGGAGAGGGATCCTGCGCAGGCTTCGCCTCGCAGGATGACGGACTTCAGCGATTACGCCACCTTCGCCTTCTCATAGCTTTTCTTGCCCACCCGGCTGCTGGTCTCCAACTCGGGATGAATTTCCTTGTTCAGCACGGCGCGGGCGCGGGCGAGGTCAAGGCCGTTCTCCCATTTGGAGACCAGAATCGTCGCCGCGCCGTTGCTGATGAGGTTGGTCACCGCGCGGCCTTCCGCCATGAAGCGGTCGATGCCAAGGATGATCGTCACCGCCGCCACCGGGATGTGGCCGATGGAAGAGAGAGTCGCCGAGAGCACCACGAACGCGGTGCCCACCACGCCCGCCGCGCCCTTGGAGGTCAGCATCATCACACCGAGCAGGATGAGTTCTTCTTCCAGACTCATCGGCGTGTTGGTCGCCTGCGCGAGGAAGATGGCGGCCATGGTGAGGTAAATCGCCGTGCCGCTGAGATTGAACGAATAGCCGGTGGGCAGCACCATGCCGACGATGGATTTGTCGCAGCCCATCGCGGAGAGTTTCTCCAGCATACGCGGGAAGACGGTCTCCGAGGAACAGGTGCCGAACACGATGAAGATTTCCTCCTTGATGTAGGCGAGGAATTTCATGAGGCTCAGACCCGCATAGCGCAGCACCGTCCAGCACACGCCAAAGACGAAGATACCGCAGGTGGCATAGTAGCACAGCATCAGCTTGGCGAGCGGGATCATCGAGACCAGCCCATACTGGCCGACCGTGTAGGCCATAGCGCCCAGCGCCCCGAGCGGCGCGACTTTCATGATGATACCGACGATTGTGAACAGCACGTGTGAGAAATCATCGATGAGCTTCACAATCGGCTTGGCGCGCTCGCCCATGAAGATGGTGGCAGCGGCAAAGAGCAGCGCGAAAAACAGCACCTGCAGGATTTCCCCCTTGGCGAAGGCATCCACGATGGTGGTGGGAATCAGATGCATGAAGAAGTCGGTGACCGACTGCGGCTGCGCCGAAGGATTCACGTACTGGCTGACGGAGGATTGATCGAGCTTGCTCGCATCGACGTTCATGCCGGTGCCGGGCTCGAACACGTTGGCGATGATGAGGCCGATGGCCAACGACAGCAGGCTGAGCGCGAAGAAGTAGATCATCGCCTTCACTCCGACGCGCCCCGCCTGCGTGATGTTGTCCATCGAGGCGATGCCGGTGACCACGGTGCAGAAAATAATGGGGCCGACCACCATCTTGATGAGCTTGATGAACCCATCGCCCAGCGGCTTTAGCGCGACGCCCGTCTCCGGCGCGAGATGCCCGATCGCCGCACCTACGAAGATGGCGAGCAGCACCTGCAGATAGAGGCTGCGCCACCAGGCTCTCTTTTTTGTGGAGGTCGCAGGGGCCGAAGGCAGTGTCGCCATGAAGTCTCCGTGAGCAGGAAAAAGCGGCGTTAGAGAAACCCGAGGATCCATAGAAAGTCAACGTTTTGTCATGCTGCAACTGCGAAAACTGGCGCGAAGGGAATACGGCGTTTATCGTGCCGCCTTATGCGTATCGTGCATGCCATGCTGGCTCCCGGCAAAGGGGGCATCGAGTTCGCCTTTGTTCGCTGGACGCAGGCGCTGCTGGCGCTGGGGCATGAGGTCACCTGTGTGGTGGGCAAGGACGCGGCCATCGCGCCGCATTTGCCGGAGGGCGTGAGCATCCGGCCGTTGCGCCACGCCTTCGAGGCCGACCCGCTGGCCATTTGGCGGCTGCGCCGCTGGCTGGCGGAGGAGAAGCCCTCGGTCATCATTACGCATGGCAACCGGGCAGGTCGGCTTTTGCGTGCGGCGCATCGAGGGCGTGTGCCACATCTGGCTGTGCTGCACCGCCCGCGCTTCAAGGGGCTGCCGCGGTATGACGGCGTGGCCTGTATCACACGCGAGCTGATGCAGCAGGCCGAGGCGCATGGCGTACCTGCCGCGCGGCTGCATCACGTGCCGAATTTCCTGGCCCCTGAAACGGTGCTATTGCCACCGCGCCGGGGGCTTTCCAGCCATCCAGTTATCGGGGCGCTTGGGCGATTCGTGCCGGAGAAGGGGATGGACTTACTGGTGGCCGCCATGGCGGAGCCGGGGATGGAGCGCTTCCGTCTGCGCATTGGCGGTGATGGGCCGGAACGTGCCTCGCTGGAGGCGTCCATCCACCGCCTCGGCGTGCAGGATCGGGTGGAACTGGTGGGCTGGGTGGAGGACACAGCCGCTTTCTATCAGCAGATTGATGTGCTCTGCGTGCCCTCGCGCCGTGAATCATTCGGGCTGATTATTTTGGAGGCGTGGGCGCAGGGCGTGCCCGTGGTGGCAACGGACACCAGCGGGCCGTCAGAGCTTTTTGCGTCCGGTACAAATGGCGGCCTGCTCTGCCACCCCACGCCGCAAAGCATCGCGGCGGCCTTGTCCGTGCTGCTGAGCAGCCCTGGGAAGGCAACGATGTTCGCGCATGGCGGCCAGTCGTCGTTGCAGCCCTACCGGATGGAGAATGTTCTGCCAAACATTCAGGGCTTGCTTGAGAGCCTTACCCAAACGCGCGGCGGAGACGTCTCTGGGCATTGATGAAGGCCCGCCGGGGCGAACGGTCGATGCGCTTGACGTCAAACAAGGTCACCGGGCCGCAGGCGGAAAGTGTATGCATGCCATCGGTAAAGGGCGTGGCCCATGCACTCGCTTCCAATCGCGTGGCGGGTGTGGCATGGAAACGCTCCGGCATCAGTTCATCGATGCGCAGCCATTGCAGTGCGCCGCCATAGGTGCTGCGGCAATCTTGGGTGGGCAGGTACAGCGCGCCTTCATGCACTAGCGGCGTGCCGCCGGGGCGGCTGCTGCCCCTATCCACCCTCAGCGGGTTGCCCGGATGAAGATGCCACGGCCCCGTCAGTGATTCCGCCCACGCGGCATGCAAAGCCTCCTGCTCGCTGCCCGGCAGGCTGAAGAACATCCACCATACATCGCCACGCTGAATCACTGTGGCATCAATGACAGGCAGGTCCAACAGGTCGGCGACCGGCTCGCCGCGCGAGAGATCATCCGTCATGCGGTACAGGGTCAGCTTGCCGGAGCGGTGGGCTTCGGGGAGTAGATACAGGGCGCCCGCCTCTTCGATGAGGAAGGGGTAGGAGAGGTGGAAGGGCTGCGCCATCACGGGCGCTTCGTGCTGCCATTGCAGCTTTTCATCGAACACGTGACGCACCAGCGTGCCGTGCTTGGTGCGGTAATCATAGGCTTCCGCGAACACATGCAACTGGCCGTCGCGCCAGACGCCGAACGGATCGGCGAGGAAGCAGTAAGGCCGCTGGGCGGGCAGCCAGACGATCTCCGCCTGCGGCCAGCCGGTCAGGCAGTCTGCCATCGGCGCGCGCAGGATGCCCACCTGCCACAGGTCCGTCCGGTAGCGCCGCATCTTCCTCCTTGCCTTGATGAGCGGTTGATATTACCCCTCCTATACAACATGAACGCCCGCCGCACATTCACGATTTGCCTGCACGCCCTGCTTTGGGTGCTGCCGCTGGTGACCATCTTCAGCGGCAAGCTGACAACGCCGGTGCTGATTCTGTGCTGGCTCTGGCTGATGGTGGCCGGGCGAAATCAGCTCCGCTCCCACGAGTTTTGGCGCACGCTGCTGACGGGCCGCGAGGCGCTGATCCTGTTGATCATCATGGCGTGGCCGCTGGTGATGGCGTGGCATTCCTTTACGCCGGAGCGTTCGTTCAGCTCTGCGCTTAATGTGTTGCTAACCCTGTTCATCGGGGCCATGACGCTGGCGCTGGCGCGTCACCACGCTGCACCCTTTTCGCTGAAAGCCACCGTAAGCAGTCTGCTGGCAGGTTTGCTCGTGCCCGTAGGGCTGGCGCTGGTTGAGAACACGTCTAGCACCGGCGGGGCGATCTATCACCTTTTCGTCGCGCTCACCGGGCCGATGCCGTACGAAGAGTTCCGCGCGGGGTACATGGAAAAAGCCTTCAACCGCAGCCTTTGTCTCATGACGCTGATGCTGTGGCCGGTGGTCTATGGGGTATGGCAAATGCAGCGGAAATGGCTGGCCTATCTTCTGCCGCTCCTGCTGATGCCCGCGCTGTTTACCATGGACAGCACCTCTGCCCAGCTCTCGTTGCTGGCGGGGATCATCATCTTTCATAGTGTGCGCTGGTTCCCGCGTGCCCTGCCGCCTCTTCTGGCCGTGACGCTGGTGGCCTTCCTGATTGCCTGGCCGCGCTTCTATCCCGTCATGGACGAGTATCTGGAAACCCACAGCATCTATGAGGATCTGCCGCGCTCGGCGCAGCACCGGCTGGCCATCTGGCGCTTCGCGCTGGACCATGTCGAGCAGAAGCCGTGGCTTGGCTGGGGTTTTGATACGGCGCGTGCCCTGCCCGGCGGCAGCGAGGAATTCGCCCCCGGTATGCAGTGGATGCCGCTGCATCCGCATAACAGCGTCTTGCAGATTCTGGTGGAAGAAGGGGCGGTGGGGCTGTTCTTAACCCTGCTTGCGCTCGGCATCGTGCTACGTGCATGGATTCGTCTGTGCCGTGCCAACCCTGCGTTCGGCGCCGCCATGGGAGCGGCACTGTACGGCCATCTCATCATCGGCTTCACCACCTTTGGCGTGTGGCAGGTCTGGTGGCTGGCGACACCCTGGCTGGTCTTGCTGCTGTTCCGCTGGTTCGCACGGGGGCAGGCAGCCTAAGCGGCAAGCGTGTCCAGAATTTCCCGCCCCGAAGGCTGTGCCCGCAGCGCCAATGCTTCGCGCGAGTATTTGCGAGCCCGGTTCCACAGCCGCGCATACGGCGTGAGGCGGGTATAATGCGTCAGCCGGGTGTGCGAGAGCA
This sequence comes from Alphaproteobacteria bacterium UBA998, assembly GCA_002291925.1. Classification (GTDB taxonomy): domain Bacteria; phylum Pseudomonadota; class Alphaproteobacteria; order Rickettsiales; family UBA998; genus UBA998. The sequence continues at coordinate 20,116 of DBAY01000024.1, forward strand.
TCATTCCGTAGAGATGCCGGTAATTTTCCTCGTTGCGAAGGATCATCTCGCGGTCGGGCGCGTGGGTCTTGCGGAAGACAATCGAGGTGGTCTGCACCGTCTCATCCACCGGCGTGAAGCCCGCCTTGCGCGCGACGGCCTTCAGTGAGACATGGTTGAAATTATAGATGTGCGCGTAGTGAAACTGTGTGCCGGGTGAATGGCGGCGGCTTTCAAGGTCGGGCACGTCGATCGCCAGATGCCCGCCGGGTTTCAGCCAGGAATGAATGCGGATGAGTGCGGAGAGCGGGTACTGGAAATGCTCCAACACGTGATGCATGGTCACCACATCGAGGCGTTCCTCCGCAATCGTGGCGCTCTCCCACGTGCCCGGCTGCACAGGGATGCCATACTGCGCGCGCGCATAGTCCGCATAGCCCTCGTTCGGCTCAAGGCCCGAGGCCTGATACCCTGCTTTGGTGGCCAAATACACAAACTCGCCGCCGCCGGAGCCCACGTCCAGCAGCGTTCCGCCTGCCGGAACATGGCTAGCCAGCCGCTCCAGCCGTTCCAGCGCCGCCTGTCCGGCCCGCAACACGTGCTTGGGTTTTGGGGCGTGCGTGTTCTTGTAGCTCTGCCGGTAATGGAGCGTGTAATACTCGGTCAGCTCCTCCAGCGTGGGCACGGGGTGCGTATGCACCAGCCCGCAGCCGGTGCAGATGACCGTAGTCAGCGGCGAACCGTCACGGTCCTCGGTACCGATGATACTGGCCTCCGCCGCATGGCAGATTTTGCACGGATGCGTCTGTACGTTGCCTTGCATAACGCTACTTCCCCTTATGAGTTGAATAATATTCCTCATTGGTCTCTTACGTGGCGTAAACTCGCCAACATTTCAAGAGATTCAAAGGATCGTGCGCGCGATTAAACTTCGTTAAATAAAAAAATAGGGAAGGTAAAAAATGGTGATCCCGACTGGATTCGAACCAGTGACCCTCTGATTAAAAGTCAGATGCTCTACCGACTGAGCTACGGGATCCCTGCGCGTGAGCGCCAGAATGAGGCGACATACATAAATAACCCGTCGCTAATGTCAACGCAAACTTGCCGTGTGCAGGCAGCGAAAAAGGCAGGCGAGGGAAAGATGCCGCGCAATATCTGGGAGATAGGGCAGCCCAGATGCCCTTGCAATAGTGTTTGGACTTGATTTCACCCCCGAATTGTTCGAAGAGAAATCATGTCCCTTCGCTACACGCTGCTGTATCTCACCGTTCTGATGCCCCTGCCCATGCTTGGCGCGTCCGAGGCGCGGGCCCAGCTGGCGACGGAGAACCGCTCGGTTGTTTCCCGCATTGCGATTGACGGCAACCAGCGCATCGAGCAGGGAACCATCCTCAGCTATCTCGGCATCCGCGAGGGCAATACGGTGGGTCGCTATGAGCTGGACCAAGGGATACGCGACCTGTTCGCCACCGGCTTCTTCGCCGATGTGGATATCACCTTGCAGCGCGACGGCATGCTGAAGGTGACGGTGCTGGAAAACCCGATGGTCAACCGCGTCGAGTTCGAGGGCAATGACCATCTGGAGGATGAAGAGCTCTCCAAGGAAGTGCAGCTTAAATCCCGCGTCATCTACACGCGCAACAAGATACAGGCCGATGTGGCCCGCCTGCTGGAGCTCTACCAGCGCAGCGGCCGCTTCAGCGCGAAAATCGAGCCAAAGCTCATCATGCGCCCGCAGAACCGGGTGGATATCGTCTATGAAATCGAGGAGGGGCCGGTCGCGAAAATTGCCGATATCCGCTTCATCGGCAACAAGGTGTTCGCCAGCTCCGATCTGGAGGAGGTCATCCGCTCGCGGGAGGATTGCTGGTATTGCTTCCTCTCCGACTTCGACAAGTACGATCCGGACCGGCTGGCGTATGACCAGGAAATGCTGCGGAAATTCTATACCACGCAGGGCTATGCCGATTTCCAGGTGAAATCCTCCATCGCCGAGCTGACAACCGACAAGCGCGAGTTCTACATTACCTTCACGGTCGATGAAGGCAAGCAATACACCCTGAATAAGGTGGATTTTGAAAGTGGGCTGAAAGGCACCGACCCCGAGGCGCTGCGCGCCAAGGTGCTGACCGTGCCGGGCGATGAATATAACTCAGACGCCATCGAAACCTCGATCGATAATCTGGTCGGCGAGATGGGCAACCAGGGCTACGCGTTCGTGGATATCGACCCGCAGCTCAAACGTAATGAAAAAGACGGCACGATTGACCTCACCTACGTGATCAACGAGGGCCCGCGCGTCTATGTGGAGCGCATCGACATCACCGGTAATGTACGGACGCTCGACGAAGTGGTGCGCCGGGAGTTCCGCCTCGCCGAGGGCGATCCGTTCAGCACGGAGAAGCTGCAGCGGACCGAGCAGCGCCTGAAAAACCTTGGCTTCTTCGAGAATGTGAAGCTCTCCAACGCGCCCGGCAGCGCACCGGACAAGACGGACGTAAAAGTGGAGGTTTCCGAAGCCTCCACCGGGGAAATCTCGCTTGGTGCCGGTTTCTCGACGGTGGACGGCCCGCTGGCCGACTTCGGTATCCGTGAGAAGAACCTGCTCGGGCGCGGGCAGGATCTGCGCCTGCATGCCATGCTCGCGGCCCAGCGCCAGCAGTTCGACCTCGGCTTTACCGAGCCGTACTTCCTCAACCGTGAGCTGGCGGCGGGCTTTGACCTCTTTAAGACCTCACAGGATTTCCGCCAGCAGGCGAACTTTGATCGCGAATCGACCGGCGGAAAGCTCCGCATGGGCTACACCATCTCTGAAAACCTGCGGCATGATATTTACTATTCGCTGGCGGAGACGAGTATTCGCAACGTCAACCCGCTGGCATCCCGCTTCATCCGCGACCAGCAGGGCACCAACCTCACCTCGCTGGTGGGCCAGTCGCTGACCTATGACAGCCGCAACAACAAGTTCGACCCCACCGGCGGCTTCCTGCTCGGCTTCGACTTCGACGTGGCGGGCCTGGGTGGCAATTCCAAGTTCCTGCGCCCTGAACTGCGCGGCTCCTACTACTACAACTTCGCGCCGGACTGGACCTTTATGCTGGCGGGTGTTGGCGGCTACATGTACGCCTTGAGCGATCAGGGTATCCTGATTCAGGACCGCTTCTTCGTCGGCAGCCGCAACATGCGCGGCTTTGACGATGCGGGCATCGGCCCGCGCGATCTCTCCACGGGCGATGCGCTGGGCGGCAATACCTACTATGTCGGCACCATCGAGCAGAGCTTCCCGCTCGGCCTGCCGGAGGAGCTGGGCTTCCGCGGCGCCGTCTTCACCGATATTGGCACACTCTATGATGTCGACAGCTCGGGGCCGACGATCGCCGATGACCCCACCATCCGCGTGGCTTCGGGGGTAGGTCTCTCCTGGCGCTCGCCGTTCGGGCCGGTGCGGCTTGACCTTTCCAAGGCACTGGTCAAGGAAACCTATGACAATGAACAGCTGATGCGCTTCAGTTTCGGCACGCGTTTTTAACCTCTTTCGCCTAGTCAGCCCCGTTTTTTCCTGTTAATCATGCGCGAATATTTCAATTGAAGGAATGCCCTCATGAATCGCTTTGTATTTCCCCTTCTGCTTGCCGTGCTGATGTTCGCCGCGCCGCTGGCGCCGGCCTTCGCCGAGACGGTGGCCATCGTCAACATCCAGAAAATCATGCGTGATTCGCTGGCCGCCAAATCCGCACGCGACCAGCTGAAAGCCAAGCAGGACCAATTCGCGGGCGAGATCAAGGCCAAGGAAACCGACCTCAAGAGAGAGGACGAAGAACTGGCCAAGCAGCGCTCCGTGCTGGCACCGGATGCGTTTGAGCAGAAAGTACGTACGTTCCGTGAGAAAGCGGCCGGCGTGCAGCGTGACGCGCAGCAGAAGCAGGGCCAGCTCAACAAGGCGTTCAACGCCGCGCTGGGTGAGATGCAGAACACCATTGTGAACATCATCGGCGAGATGGCGAAGGAGAAGGGCTTCAAGGTGGCCATTCCTTCCAACCAGGCGCTCTATGCCGATCCTTCGCTGGATATCACGGATGAAGTGCTGAAGCGCCTGAACAGCCGCCTCACCAAGATCACCATCAACTTCCAGTAAGCCGCCCGGGCATGGCTGATCCGCGCTTCTTCACACGGCAGGGGCCGTTCACGCTCGCCGAGCTGGCGCAGCATACGGGCAGCATCCTGAGCCGCCCGGATGCGGCGGACATGCGGGTAAGCGACGTGGCGCCGCTAGACCGGGCTGCGGTGGAGAACATCGCGTTTCTCGACAACCCCAAATACGTTGAGACTTTCCGCAACAGCCGCGCCGGGGCCTGCTTCGTGCGCGAGCGCTACGCGGACATGGCCCCGCCGGGTATCGTGCTGCTCTACACGGAAGACCCGTATCGCTGCTATGCGCTCACTGCGCAGAAATTCTACCCGCTGCACGACCCGAGCGAAGGCATCGCCGCCACCGCCATCATCGACAAGACGGCGAAAATCGGCAAAGGCTGCCGCATCGAGCACGGCGTGGTCATCGGCCCGAAAGTGGAGATCGGCGACCGCTGCTCCATCGGGGCGAACACGGTGCTGCAGGAAGGAGTCAGCATCGGCTCCGACTCGCGCATCGGCGCGCTGTGCAGCCTCAGCCATTGCTATATCGGTCAGCGCGTCATCATTCATCGCGGCGTGCATATCGGGCAGGATGGCTTCGGCTTCGCCATGAACCGCGAGGGCCATGTGAAGGTGCCGCAACTCGGCCGCGTCATGGTGGAAGATGACGTGGAAATTGGGGCGGGCACCTGCATCGATCGCGGCACCGGGCCGGACACCGTCATCGGCACCGGCAGCAAAATCGACAACCTCGTGCAGATCGGCCACAACGTCCAAGTCGGCCGCGGCGCGGTCATTGTGGCGCAGACTGGCATCGCGGGCAGCACCCGCATCGGCGATGGCGCCGTGCTCGGCGGTCAGGTGGGGATTTCCGGCCACGTCAAGATTGGCGCGGGCGTCAAACTGGCCGCCAAATCAGGCGTCATGGGCGACATTCCCCCCGGCGCTGCTTATGGTGGTAGCCCGGCCGTCCCGGTGAAGGACTGGCACCGCCAGACCATTGCGCTGGCCAAGCTCGCACGTTTGCGCAGGAGTAACGAAGAATGAACGCGACGCCTTTTGTTATTGATGACACGCTCCCCGCTGTGGACCATGAGCGCATCAAAGAGATGATTCCGCACCGCTATCCGTTCCTGATGGTGGACCGGGTGGTGAACATGGTGACCAACGAGTCCGCCACCGGCATCAAGAACGTCACTTGCAGCGAGCCGCACTTCACCGGCCATTTCCCCAAGCAGGCCGTGATGCCCGGCGTGCTGATGATCGAGGCGATGGCGCAGACGGCGGCCATCCTCGTGGTGCATTCCATGGGCAAGGAAGCCGAAGGCAAGCTGGTCTATTTCATGTCCATCGATGAGGCGAAGTTCCGCCGCCCCGTGGTACCCGGTGACCGGTTGCACATTCATGTGAAGGTTCAGCAGAGCCGCAAGAATGTCTGGAAATTCGCGGGCGAGTGCCATGTGGACGGCGTGAAAGTCTCTGAGGCCGTCTATTCCGCCATGATCCTTGATAACTGACATGGCGAGCATCCACCCATCCTCCGTCATCCATCCCGGCGCGAAGCTCGGCGCGGACGTCACGGTCGGCCCTTACTGCGTCGTGGGTGAGCATGTCTCGCTCGGCGATGGCGTGACGTTGCACTCGCATGTGGTAGTTGAAGGCCGCACCACGGTTGGCGAGGGCACGCAGATTTTCCCGTTCGCCTCCATCGGCCATCAGCCGCAGGACCTCAAATTCAAGGGCGAGCCCTCGACGCTGGAGATTGGCAAGAACAATCTCATCCGCGAGCACGTCACCATGAACCCCGGCACCGAGGGCGGCGGCATGCTGACCCGCGTCGGTGACAATTGCCTGTTCATGATGGGCGCGCACGTGGCGCATGACTGCCTGCTCGGCAACCATGTCATCATGGCCAACAATGCCACGCTGGCAGGTCATATCGAGGTCGGCGACCACGCCTTCATTGGCGGGCTTGCGGCGGTGCACCAGTTCGTGCGCATTGGCCGTCATGCCATGATCGGCGGCATGTCGGGCGTGGAGGCGGACGTGATTCCGTTTGGCTTGGTGATGGGTGAGCGGGCAGGGCTCGCGGGCCTGAACCTTGTGGGGCTGAAGCGCCGCAATTTCGACCGCGATACCATCCACGCCATGCGCAGCGTCTACCGCGACATTTTCGAGGCACAGGAAGGCACCTTGCAGGAGCGCGCGGCAAAGGCGAAAGCCCAGTATGCGGAGAATGCCGACATCCGCGAACTTATCGATTTTATTCTGACCGACAGCAAGCGTTCCATCTGCGTGTAGGAGAAGGCATGGAGCGGGAAAAGCTCGGCATCTTCGCGGGACAGGGGCATCTGCCCGACATGCTGGCCGAGACGTGCCGTCGTGAGGGCCGGCCTTTCTGCTTCATCGCCATCGAGGGCCAGACGCCGCCCGCGCTCGTGGAGGCGGATGAGCATTTCTGGACGCATTTTGGCGCCGTCGGTGCGACCATCGAGGCCCTTCGCGACCGTGGCGTGGAGCTGCTGACAATGGCGGGCCGCATGCAGCGTCCGAAAATGGGAAGCTTGAAACCGGACGCCAAAGGTACGAAATTAATGGCTAGGCTGGGACTTAGCCTGTTTTCGGGGGATGACAAGCTCTTGCGGACCATTACGCAGTTTTTCGAAGAGGAAGGTTTCCGCATCATCGGTGCGGATGCGTTGCTGGCCGACGCCCTGACGCCTACCGGTGTGCTGGGCCAGATTTCCCCCAGTGCGGCGGACAGGGAAGATATCCAGCTGGGCGTGCGCGAGGCCCGGGCGCTGGGTGCGCGCGATGAGGGGCAGGCCGTCATTGTGCAGGCGAGACAGGTGCTGGGCTATGAAGACATCACAGGCACTGATGCATTGATTGCCCGCTGCGCCCCGCTGAAGCGGGAAGGGGCAGGCGGCGTACTGGTGAAGGTGATGAAACCGGGGCAGGAGCGTCGCGCTGACCTCCCCGCCATGGGCGTGGAGACGGTGCGCCGCATGCACGAAGCCGGGTTTGCGGGCATTGCCATGGAAGCGGGCCATAGCCTGCTGCTGGGCCGCGACGAAGCCGTTGCCGAAGCGGATGCGGCGGGGATTTTCCTCTATGGTGTGGAGGCGCAGCCATGAGCGGCGCGAAAATCTTCCTCATCGCGGGCGAAGCCTCCGGCGACCAGCTGGGCGCCGGCCTGATGCGCGCGCTGCGCCAGCTCGACCCGGCGGCGGATTTTCATGGCATCGGCGGCAGCCTGATGGCGGAGCAGGGGCTGGAGAGCCTGTTCCCCATGAGCGACCTCTCCTTCATGGGCTTTGCCGAGGTGCTGCCGCATATCCCGAAACTCAAGCGTCGCATCCGCGAAACCATCGCCACCATCGAGCGGATAAAACCGGACGTGGTGATCACCATCGATTCGCCCGGCTTCAACCTCCGCGTGGCGCAAGCATTGAAGAAGCGGAAGAAACTGCGTTGCCCGTTCATTCATTACGTGGCGCCGACGGTGTGGGCCTACAAGCCCAAGCGTGCCGAAAAATTTGCCCGTGTGTTCGATCACCTGCTCGTGCTGCTGCCCTTCGAGCCGCCTTATTTTGAGGCGGTGAAGCTGCCGGTCACCTTCGTCGGCCACCCGGTGATGGACGATCTGGAGGAGCGTTTCCGCCAGCGCCCGAAAATGGGGCCCATCACGCCGGACAGTGAGGTGACGCTCTGCCTGATGGCGGGCAGCCGCGAGGGGGAAATTCGCCGGCTTCTCCCCATCTACCGGCAGGCGCTGGAGCTGATTGCGCTCAAATACCCCAAGATTCGCCTGCGCATCGCCACCACGCCGCAGAACGAGGCTCTGATGCTGAAGTTGGCGGCGGACTGGCCATTCACGGGCGATATCGCTTTGGGAGTGGATGCGCGCTACGAGGCCTTCTATGAGAGCGACCTTGCAATCTGTAAATCCGGCACCGTGACGCTGGAGGCCGCCAAGACCGGTCTGCCGATGGTGGTGACCTACCGTGTCAACCCGCTGACCGCACTACTGATGCGCCGCTGGCTGAAAACCAAGCTCTTTAACCTCATCAACATCATCAAGGGCGAGGCGGTGATTCCGGAGCTGATTCAGGAAAAATGCACCGCGCCCTACATCGCCGAGCAGATTATCGAACTGCTGGAATCCCACCATGCGCGGGAGAAGCAGCGTCACAGCGCCTATGAAATCATGCGCCAGATGCGCGCACCCGAGGGCGGCCTAGCCTCTGATCTCGCGGCGCGCACGGTGCTCGAGGTGCTGGCAGGCAGCCGGGGCTAGAGGCCTGGCCGTCATCCGGCCATCCAGCCCCGCCCGCTGGATTGCTTCGCGTTGCTCGCAATGACGAGTACGCTGTCACCCCGCACTTGTTGCGGGGTCTCTCGGTGAGGATACGCCAGACCCCGGCATGCGCCGGGGTGACATGCATAGGGGAGTCGTCATCCTCGGGCTCGACCCGAGGATCTCTCTCGTGACTCGAGGAGACCCCGCATCACGTGCGGGGTGACTACCTAGCTGGATTCTCCCACCCCCGCCCCTCATCCGGAGCCTGTCGAAGTATGATAGGCCCGTTCCCGTACCACACATCATGGTTCGACAGGCTCACCATGAGGGCGGAGTGGATGGGGCGGGTTTTTTCCCTCTTTCAATCACCAACCACCGAATACCGAATACCGAATACCAATCACCTCTTCTCCGGCGGGCGCAGCACGCGGCCTTTGAGCTTGTAGACATAGCCGATCACCTGCGCGACGGCTTTGTAATATTCGAGCGGGATGGTGTCGTCGACGTCGGTATTGTCGTAAAGCGCGCGGGCCAGGGGCGGGTTTCGCAGCACCATCACCTTGTGCTCCTCGGCGATCTCGCGGATGCGGAAGGCCACCTTGTCCACGCCCTTGGCGACGACCACCGGGGCCTGCATGGTGCCGGGGTCATATTTCAGTGCCACGGCGAAGTGGGTCGGGTTGGTGATCACCACATCGGCGGTCGGCACGGCGGCCATCATGCGCTTGCGCGCTTTCTCGGCGCGAATGGATTTCAGCTTCTGCTTCACCGTCGGGTCGCCTTCCTGCTGGCGGTATTCGTCGCGCACTTCCTGCTTCGTCATGCGCATCGACTTTATGAACATGAAGCGTTGGTAAAGGTAATCGAGGATGGCGAAGAGGAACATCGCGATGACGATGCCGGTCAAAAGCCGCATGGTAAGCATCATGATGAAGGCGAGGATGTCGCGCGTGTCCGAGTTGGTAAGCTGGTGCAGGTGATCGAGCCCCGGCCAGACGGCCATGGTGGCGATGATGCTGGCGATGGTGATCTTGATAATGCCTTTGACGAACTCCATCACCGATTTCATCGAGAACATGCGGCCAAAGCCCTTGATGAGGGAGATCTTCTCCAGCTTCGGGGTAATATTCTCCAGCGAGACGTTGAAGCGCGTCTGCATGCCGCCAGCGGCCAGTGCAGCGATGACGAACATCAGCATGGGCACCGCCAGTACGAGGCCCATCTCCTCCAGCACATGCCCCAGCAGCACATGCAGATTGCCGAAATCCCCGGAAATATCCTCCGGCCGGGTAAGGAAGGGAGAAAGCGACGCCACTAGATTGCGTGAGAGGCCGGGGGCCAGCATGCCCATCAGCAGGGTGAGAGCGAAGAAGAGAAAGAGCGTGTTGATTTCCTTGGAACTCGGAATCTGGCCTTTCTCGCGTGCGTCTTCCAGCCGTTTATAGGTTGGCTCTTCGGTCTTGTTGTCGTCGTCATTATCGCCCTCAGCCATGGCCTATCCCATATCCTCGAGAAAGCCGCTGAACACTTGAGCGAATAATTCGGTGAAATTGATCATCAGCGAGGTGAACACCACCATCAGGATGAACAGGCTCAGCACAATCTGCACGGGCATGATGATGAAAAACACCTGCATGCTCGGCATCAGGCGGCTGAGCACACCGGCGCCGTAATAAAGCATCAGGCCGATGACCACTACGGGGGCGGATATCTGGAAGGCGATCTCGAACGCCTTGGAGAGCAGCATAGTGATGTAGCTGAGGAAATCCTCCAGCGGCGGAAAATCGCCGGGCATGAAGAGGGTGTAGCTGTCCGTCAGGCCGCGCAGCATGACGAGGTGCAGGTCCACCGCGAACAGCACCACGACGGCGGTGACGCTCAGGAAGTTGCCGATTAGCGTGCCCTGCGTCGCCTGCGTGGGGTCGAACTGCGTCGCCATGGCAAGGCTGGACTGCGTGGCGATGACGGTGCCTGCGATATGCATCACGCTGATGAGGAAGCGCGCCACCAGCCCGATCATCAGGCCGATCATGCTCTCGCCCAGCATAAGGATGGTCAGCGTCAGGGGTGAGCCCGGAACGGGGGGCATGAAGTCTTGCAGCACCGGCGTCAGCAGCACGGCAATCGCCAGCGCCAGCAGCAGCCGTGCCCGCATGGTGACGTAACTCTCCGCGAAGCCAGGGAACATCATGATGCCCGAGCCCACGCGCGTGAAAATCAGCAGCCACGTAAAAATCTGGGGAACGATGAATTGTTCGAGGGAGAACATTAGAATCTATCCGCTTGTTCTGCCCTCACCCTGAGCTTGTCGAAGAATGATTGGTGGCTTCGATCTGGCCAAGGTTTTAAGGGCTTCGAAATCTCCCTGCATGAGGGCTTCCTTCTTCGCCCGGCCCCAGCCCTTAATCTGACGTTCTGCCTGAATGGCCTGCTCAATGCGGTCAAAGTGCTGTTGATAGACAAGTTCAACAGGGCGCTTATTGGATGTGTAGCCACCATAGTGACCTGAATTATGTTCATTTACCCGATGAGACAGGTCGTTATCCCGGCGCGTCATGCCTGTGTAATAACTTCCGTCAGCGCAACGCAGAATATACACAAATGCACCCATGACTCACCAAATCCTTCGACTTCGCTGCGCTACGCTCAGAATGAGGGAGCGTCTGTGGCTGCGTTTCTTTTGCCGTTATTACGGCGCGTCCTGCTCCGGTGGGGGCTCGGGATTGACGATGCGGTTCATGAGTTCCTGGTTGAAGTCCTTCAGCGTGGTGAGCATCCAGGGCAGGGTAAGGATGAGGGTGAGGAAGATGGCGAGAATCTTTGGCACGAAGGTCAGGGTCATTTCCTGAATCTGGGTGAGGGCCTGGAACAGGGCGATGATGAGGCCCACCAGCAGCGACACCAGCATCACGGGCGCGGAAATCTTGAGCAGCACGAAAATGGCGTCGCGGCCGATATCGATGAAATCGGTGGCGTCCATCGCCGTCAGATCGGCATCTTGATGATGTCCTGGTAGGCGGAGATCATCCGGTCACGCACGGCGACCACGGTTTGCAGCGTCAGCTCGGCATTGGTGACGGAGGTGACGAGGTCGGTCAGTTCGGCCTTATTTGCGATGGCCTTGGCGCTTACCGCCTCGCTCTCGTAGGTTTTGCCGCGGGCCTTGTCGAGCGACTCATGCACCAGTTCGCCGAAGCTCGGGCCGGTCTGCTCCTCGCCGGGCAGGGCGGGCGTGCCGAAGCCCTTCATTTGCGCGGCGTTCTTATAGGCGTTGGCGGCCTGATTGAATTTGACGTCCATGCGCTAGCCCCGCAATTTTATGACGGCCTTATCTTAGCATATTGATGGTCTGACTCAACATGCCTTTGGACACTTCGATCACATTCACGTTGGCCTCGTAGCCGCGCCGCGCCTCGCGCATGTCCACCAGCTCAATGAGCGGGTTGACGTTGGGCATGTTCACGTAGCCCTCCTGGTCGGCCGCCGGGTGAGAGGGGTCGTACTTGCGGATGAAATTGCTGGGATCGACCCCGTATTTGCTCACCTCCACCTTGCTGACGCCAATCTCGCGGTCCAGCTCGTTCTTGAAGGAGATCGTCTTGCGGCGGTAAGGCGTATCGTTCGGCGATTCCCCGGCGGAATCAACGTTGGCGATGTTTTCCGCCACGATGCGCAGGCGGTCGCTTTGCGCCTTCATGCCGGATGCGGCGATGTAAAGCGAATTGACGAGATCCATGGCGGCTTACTCCCCTAGCGGTTGCCGAGCAGGGCAATGCGGAACAGCCCCGCCGTCTTGCGGTACAGGTTGGTGACGGTGTCGTATTCCAGCTTGTTCTTCGAGACCATGGCCATCTGCTCTTCAATGGCGATGGCGTTTTTTACCGGCGTGGTCTCGTAGGTCTTGCGCTGGGTTTCGGTGCGGAAATCCTGCTCCGGCTTGGTGCCGCCAAGGTGGGTCGGCGAGGTGGCGCGCATCTGCAGGCGGTGCGCTTCCTGCATGGCCATGTCCTCGAAATCGACTTTCTGAAGCTGCTTCGGGCGGTAGCCGGGCGTATCGGCGTTGGCGATGTTCTGGGCGAGGATGTCCTGATTCTCGGCCAAGTAGCTCATCTTCGTCTTCATCAGCGACATCAGCTTGATCGACGAGTAGTCCATTTCTGCCGCCTTTCAGGAAAAAATTGCCTAGGCGATTGGCAAAATTTTCCTAATATCAATGACTTATGATGTCATTCTAGCGAATTTGCTTCTTCTCCGCCACATAAAAATTGTCTTCGCCGTTCTTTTAGCTAAGTTGGGCGTGAAAGGCCTTGTTCTGCATGCTCTACCTGTCACGGAAAGTCGGAGAATCCATCGTCATCAACAACACGATTGTGATGACCGTGACGGAAGTGCGCGGCAAGACGGTGAAGATCGGCTTCTCCTTTCCGAAGGATGCCACCATCCTGCGCAAGGAGGTGCATGACCGCATCACCGCCGAGAACCGTGCCGCCATGGAGAGCGGGGATGCCCTCGCCGACCTCGATTTCGACATCGATCTTGGCCTCGATCAGGACGGCCAGCCATGAGCGGTGACGCCCCGCGCGTGGATGTCACCGACACACCGCCGGATCCCGCCGGTGCGCCGGCCCCGCATAAGGCGGTGGCCATTCTCTATGATGAGAAGACGGACGAAGCTCCCCGCGTGGTGGCGAGCGGCAAGGGCGCGGTCGCCGAGCAGATTCTGGCGCTCGCCTTCGCGCACGGCGTGCGGGTGCGCGAGGATGCGGCGCTGGTGGAAATACTGGAAGCGCTCGACGTTGATTCGCCCATTCCGCTGGAAGCCTTTGCGGCAGTGGCGGAAATCCTCAGTTACGTGTATCGTGCCAACGCCATGTATGGCCGCCCGGCCCCTGACGAAAGGACCATGCCATGACCTCCCCGGTGCCTCCCGCCGCTTCCTACTCGCCGCGCGTCATGATCGACGAGCTCTATGCCTATATCGATACGGCGCACGAGATTCTGGAGCAGGGGGATTACATCGCCCTCACTGACCTGAATGACTGGGTGCAGGAGCTCTGCCAGTGCGTGATGCAGCTGCCGGTGGAAGAGGCGAAAATGTATGTCGAGGAATTGCAGCAGCTGATGGAATCGCTCGATGATCTGAAAGCCGTGATGGAGCAGCACAAGTCCGTGCTGAACGAGCAGATGGGCGGTCTGGAGCAGTCCAAGAAAGCCGCCAAGGCGTACCAGAAGTCGCACCATATGGGCTCGGACGAGAAACCGGAGTAGCGCCCCATGGATGTTTCCGCGCTGGGGCGCATCCTTTTTGCCTTCCTGTTCGTGCTGGGGCTGATGCTCGGCATCGCCTGGATTCTGCGCCGCCTCAAGATTGATGAGAAACTGCAGGGCCGTCAGCAGCGTCGTCAGGGGGCGCTGTTCGTGGGCGAGAGTCTCTATCTGGATGCACGACGCCGGCTGGTGGTGGTGGGCCACGGGCGGCAACGTTATCTGATGTTGCTTTCGGCGCAGGGGGATGTCACTCTCGGCGCGCTGCCACCGGAAGAGGAGGGGCCGGATGCCACGCCCTAGTTTCATCGCGCTTGCCCTGACGCTCCTGATGGCGTTCGGCCCGCACGCCGCGCTGGCGCAGAACCTGTCGCTGGACCTCGGCGATGGCGGCTCCAGCACGGCGCGCATCATTCAGATCATCCTGCTTATCACGGTGATTTCGCTGGCACCGTCCATTCTCGTGATGGTGACCTCGTTCACGCGCATCATCGTAGTGCTGTCCTTCCTCCGTATGGCGATCGGCACGCAGCAGACACCGCCGAACCAGGTGATTGTCTCACTCGCCTTGTTCCTCACCGTCTTCATCATGATGCCCACCTTTGAGCGGGCCTATCAGGACGGTGTGTTGCCACTCATCCAGGAGCGCATCAGCGAGGAGGACGCCATCATCCGCACCGCCGAGCCGTTCCGCACCTTCATGCTGGCCAACGTCCGCGAGAAGGACCTCGACCTCTTCGCCCAGATGGTGCCCAACCTGCAGATCGCCACCCCGGCGGAGACGCCGTACCAGATTCTCATCCCCGCCTTCATGATCAGCGAGCTGAAGCGCTCGTTTGAGATCGGGTTCCTGCTGTTCGTGCCGTTTCTCATCATCGACATGGTCATCTCCTCCATCCTGATGGCGATGGGGATGATGATGCTACCGCCGGTCATCGTCTCGCTGCCCTTCAAGCTCATCTTCTTCGTATTGGTGGATGGGTGGTACATGATCGCCGGAAGCCTCGTGCGCAGCTTCGGGCAGGCGGGCTGAAGGGAGCAGGCATGAGCGGTTTTCTGCGATTTACGGTGCTGGGGCTGGTGCTGGCGGGATTGTTTTTTGCGAGCATGGTCGTGTTCGCGCTGGTGGTCGGCGTATTGCTGGTGCTTGGCGTGATGGAATGGCTGCGCCGCAAGAACATCCTCACCGAAGAAGCCTTCAGCGGCGCGGTAGAAATGCCGCACGCGCTGCCGGAGGAAACGGTGATGGAAACCCGCATCATCGAGGCGGAATATACCGAGCTCGGCCGCCCCGGCTCCAAGCCGTAGGTACAGGGCTCAATATGACCTTTTTCATTTCTGCCATTCCCGTCCCGGCATTCGCCGGGGTAAACTTCGGCTGGAATCCATATTACCTGTCGCCCTGAACTCGTTTCAGGGCCTATTACGAAAAGATGCTGAAACAAGTTCAGCATGACATTTTGAATCCTGTCATTCCAGCGAAGGCTGGAATCCAGAGGGCGCTGGTCGCGCATTCTGCCATCTCTGTCTTGCGCTGGATTCCCGGTCGGCGCTTGCTATCGCTCACTTGCCGGGAATAACAGGAATAATATACCTCGCGCCGTGCTATCAGTTGACGGCGGAAGAGGCGGCGTTGTCCTTTTCCAGCGAGGCGCGGTAGGTTTCCAGGAATGCCTTGGTCTTGCTGATATCAGCGGCGAGCTGCGCGATGTTGCGCGGGTCAATGGGCCCGTTATCGTCGGTAATGTAATCAAACGAGGCGCGGTAGGGGCTTTCCGCCATCAGCGGGGTGAAGTAATCGCGCAGATATTGCAGCTGCAGCCGGTCGCCCTCCATGGTGTAGGCTATGGCGAGGCGCATCAGCGTGCGGGCTTCCTCATCATTCATCGGCGCAGTGATGTTGCTGCGGCTGGCCAGCATGTCCTCGCCCAGCGTGATGACGCTCGGCCAGTCCTTGTTGTCCCAGTGGATGTCCATCTGGATCAGTTTCGACTCCGGCGTGAAATCGCTCTCGAGCATGGCGAGGGCCGTCTTCCAGTCACCCGTTGACGCATAAGCGCTGGCAGCGAGGCGGTTGCGCGCCGCCTCCAGCTCCGGCGGGTTGTTGCCGTAGCCGGTCAGCTCCAGCACCTGAATGGCCTGATCGGGCTTCTTGTCGAGCAGGTAGAGCCCCGCCAGCCGCGCGCCGACGCGGCTGCGCTCGCCCTTCTCCAGACGGTGCATCACCTGATGCTCCAGCAACGCCTCGGCGCGGTCGAGCAAATCGACGGCCGCGAGACGATTGGCGAGGTCCTGAATCATCGTGTCGCCATCCGAGCCGATGGGCGTGAGCTCCTTGAACTCGTAATAGAGCGCCAGTGCCTGCAGGGGCGGCATATCCTCGGCGTTGCCGTCGCGGAAAAGCTGGGCGAAGGTCTGCGACATCTTTACCGCCACCTCCTGCGCCAGCGGCGTGCCGGGATAGTTATCCACCAGGTCCTTCCAGGCGCGCAGCGCTTCCACATATTGCTTCTCACCCGCATAGAGATTGCCGAGCAGGTCCAGCAGGCTCACCTCCAGCTGGTCGCCGCGCCAGACGATGCGGAGGCCGTCCAGCTCGCGCATCAATTCCATCTTGTCGATTTCCCCTGCCTTGAAGCGGGTGGTCGCCAGCGTGAAGGCGGTGCGGGCGCGCAGGAAGCGGTCATCCGTGGTATCGAGCAGTTTGGTCAGCGCGTCCTTGGCCTTGTCGAACTGGCCGGTTTCGGCATAGATGCGGCCGATCATGAAGTCGCGGTACGGCGCAATCGGCTCCATGATTTCTTTCGGCAGCGATTTCAGGATGTTCAGCGCGGCCTGGTACATGCCCTGGCCCACGGCCTGGTCCGCCGCGATCAGCGCAAGGCGGCGGCGCATGTCGGGCGGGTATTGTCGGCCAAACTGGTCATTGAACTCGGCATATTTGATGAGTTTGTTTTCGTTGCCGTTCATCAGCGCGGTGAAGCGTTTCCAGTAATCAATCTCCTCATTCCCCTCCAGCACCGGGTCGGCAAAATCCAGTGCGGCCTCGGGAATGCGCTGCGTCATGAAATTCGCCGCCCCATGAAGGGCCGAGAGCTGATAATCCTTGTAATAATCCGGATCCGTCTGACGGATGAAGTTCAGCACGGAGAGTGCCTCCACGTAGAGACCCTCGCCCAGATACAGCTCCGCCAGCTGCTTGCGAAGGCGTGAGGCCTTGGGATCACTCGCGTCAGTAATGGCCTGCCGAAGCGACTGCTCGCGCGCGGATAGTTCACTGGCATCGGCCACCTTCCACTTTTCATACGGGAAGAAGCTGTCACCGCTTTCCTCCTCATTTAGATAAGTTTTGAGGTCGAGTTGAGGCAGAGTAGCAAGCCTCAAGCCTTCCGGCGTACCGATGCGTACGCCGTTACGTAGTTTCGCGACGCGCAAATCGGCATTGACGGGCACAACCACTACTCCTTGTGCAGTGCGCGGCAAGCGTGCATCGACAAAGCTACGTTCCGGGAAAACACCCTGACCCGGTTTATAAATAGGAAGAATTTCAAGATCCTCCCCTGTTTGAGGATGTTTCAGTGTAATGATCTTGGCTGCTTCCAGCACCGGTAGGAAGAGATGTGGCTTTACTGGGGGCTTTGTGCGTATTTCAGCTACAACGGGATCTGCCGGGGCGCGGCTGCGGCGGCTGAGTGCCACTGTCCATTCATAGCTGTTAGCGGCTTTGTGCACGATTGGGTGCATGTTCTCACTCAAGCCAAAGCGCAGTATGGTAGAATCGTTCGAAGGCAGTTGTTCTATGCGCTGGATAAAAGATGGAACGAGCGATTGCAGCGCCGCGACGTCAATCTGCGCGGGTTTGCTGAACACCATCCACACATCCGGTCCGTAAGTGAATGCTGCCGCCGCAACACGCTCTGTCCAAGGGAAGCTGAATTCAGCGGCTGTACTTTTTTTCAGCACCGCGACCATCAGGCCTCTACCACCCGCTGGAGCCGCTACGCTGGCCGCTACGGCTGGCGCTTCAGGCTGGGCAGGGGCTGCCGGAGCTGCAGCCGGTGCGGCCTGAGCTACTGCTTTGGTATTGGCGGAAATTGGCGCAGGCATGGGGGTGGGAAATGTCTGGTCTGATGGCGTCTCCCTAGCCCGGGCGGGGGTAGGCGTCGAAGCGGAGGCGGTCTCTTTTTCTTTCGCGAGTTCTTTGGCCGGCGCCGGTTCAGGCGCTTTCAATACTGCGAGTTTCTTCTTGGTCGCTGCAGGCTTTTTAACCTCCGCTGTGGACGGAATCGGCTTGGCCAGCGGCTTTGGAATAGGTTTCGCTTGGGCCACCTCAATACGTTTTCGTGCGGCAGGTTTTGCGGCAGGAGCGGGCTTCGGCGGCGCTGTTAACGAGGTTTTAGCGGGTGAAGCGGCAGGCGGTGCAGCCTCTGCTGTCGTTGCAGGAACAGAGGATTTTCCTTGAAAGCGGGGGGAATTGATTTGCAGCAAATCGATACCGCTCGTGTTGCTGCTGATGAACGTACGCACCGGGTACGGATGACGCAGCGTGATGAGTGCGGTGCGCCCGTCCGGGGCCATGCTGGCGCTCTCGACGTAAGCGCTCATATGCGATGTCAGCGCGCCGAGGTTGGGATTGGCCTGTTTGTCAAACGTCACTTTCAGCGTGCGACCCTGCATGCTGGCGCGGAACGGCACGCGCTCCGGCCAAGAGAAGACGATGCGAGCGAAGTCCTTCTTCACCTGCCCCTGCACGGCGGGCAGCGCGGCCAACAGCATGTGCGGCGCCATGACCAGCATGGCAGCCACAAAAAGCGCTCTCAATGCCTTGCGAAATTCCGGACGCATCCCCCAACCCAGCAAATCACGTGCCATCGCGGCGCGTGGTTCGGACTTGTCGCCAAGCAGGTGTAAAACCTGCTAGATGCTCAATACGCTACGCTACTTCACAGGGAATTGTCCAGCGCGCGAGGTAGGAAAACAGTGGGAAATGCGGGCGAGAGGCGTGAATGTCACCCAAAGGGCGCGAATCGGCGCCTCAGCCTTTCATGCTGCCGAACAGCTTGTCGATATCTTCCTGCGATGGTGCGTGAGACGACAGGGCCGGGCCGTTCATTAACGAGGCATCGGGGCGGTGATCCATCTTCTTCTTTTCAGCCGCGTCCCATTTTTCCAGTTCCTGCAGGTGCTGGCTGGAATCGCTGAACAGATGTACGAGGCGGTTGACCTTCAGTTCCACATATTCCAGAGTGCGCGCCACCTTGTTTATGCGCTGGCCGGTAATATCCTGAAAGGTGCAGGCGTCATAGATGCGGTTGGCGGCATCCATGATTTTCGCGCCTTGTTCCTTCTCGGTGAGAGAACCGCTGAGCTTGATGATTTCGTCCGTCGCATCAAGGATGCTGTTGGTGGCCGTCTCGGTCGCCTTGACGACCTCGGTGAGCTCCAAGCCAGCGATATTGATGTCTGGCGTCGCACTTGCTTCTTCCTGATTCGGATTGGGCGCAATGGCGAATATTTCCTTTTTTGCTTCTGAGATATAGAGCGCAAGCTTGGCAATCTCATTGCGCAGGAAGGAATCAGATGGGGTTTCGGCATGCAGCGTGGAGGCCATATTCTCAAAAATGGCACCCACATCCTCCAGCTTCACCTCGCCCTTCGACTCATGCAGGTCGATGAGGCTTTTCAGCAAGGCATTGCCGATTTTAATCTGGGTCTTGCTCACGCTCTCTCCTTGCGGTCATTATCCCATCATTCCTGCCACGCGGGCTTACACGGTCTCGCCGAACACCTGCTCGATTTTCGATTTCAGCGTCTCAGCATTGAAGGGCTTCACGATGTAATTATTCACCCCGGCCTGGCGTGCGGCAATGACGTTGTCCGTCTTGCTCTCGGCGGTCACCATGATGAAGGGGAGGTTTTTCGTCGGCTCCGCCTCGCGCACTTTCTTCAGCAGCTCAAAGCCGGACATCGGCTCCATGTTCCAGTCGGAAATGACCAGCCCGTAGCGCTTCTCTTTCAGCTTGGCGAGGGCCATGGAGCCGTCAGTTGCCTCGTCGACATTCTCAAAGCCGATCTGGTGAAGCAAGTTTTTTACGATACGCAGCATCGTTTTATAATCATCGACGATGAGCACCGGCATTTTCTTGTCAATCGCCATATTTCTCTACCTTCTTGGATGGGCCGCTGCGCTTGAGCACGCGTTGGCAATGATGTAAGCACGTCCTGTGCACAACGCCCACGCTACGTCAGAATTTTTAAAACTGGGTTAATGAGCGCTAAATTTTATCAGAATGGTGCGCTGCGAGGTGTTTTCTGCCCAAGTTATTTATATCACTGGAAGAATCCATGCGCCTGACCTTTGATGAGGTGGCGCTAGTGCAATTCGGCCAGCGGCTGGCGGGCGATTTGGCCCCCGGCGACTGCCTGACGCTGCAAGGGCCGCTCGGTGCCGGCAAAAGCACTTTGGCCCGCGCCATCATCCAGCAGCTCACACACGAGGAGGAGGTGCCAAGCCCCACCTTCACGCTGGTGCAGATGTATGAGGCCCCCGGCTTCACGCTCTGGCATTACGATCTCTACCGGCTGGAGCATCCGTCGGAGCTGGCCGAGCTGGCTATTGACGAAGCCTTGGGGCAGGGGGTATGCCTGATCGAGTGGCCAGAGATTGCCTTGCCTTTCCTGCCTTCCGGGCGTTTGGCTGTAAGGCTTTCCCCCGGCGACACGGAGACATCACGAACGATCGAACTGGAAGGACCCTCCCGATGGCAGCAACGATGGCCGCACTGGATACTTCCCGCCTGACCCGCGAGGACGCCATCCGCGCCTTTCTCGCCCGCGCCGGGTGGGCGGATGCGGCGCGCGATCCCATTCCCGGCGATGCGTCCTTTCGCCGTTATGAGCGTCTGCGACGCGGGGCGGAATCGGCCATCCTGATGGATGCGCCGCCGGAGCGCGAGAACACCCGCGCCTTCGTCAATGCCCAGCGCTATTTCGCCCATGCTGGCTACAGCGCCCCCACCATCCTTTTCGATGGCGCGGAGAAGGGTCTGCTGCTGCTGGAAGATTTCGGCGATGAGTCCGTTAGCTCCCGCCTGCGCGCCGCCCCGCAGGAGGAAGGCGCCATTTATGCGGATGCGGTGACGCTGCTGGCCGGCGTGGCAGGGCAGGGACTCACGCATTTGGAAACCTCCGGCTGCCATTTTGCGCCTTACGATGCGGCGCTGCTGGAGCAGGAGGTGATGCTGCTCGCCCAATGGCTGCTGCCCGAGATTCTGCCGGTGGGGCAGGCGGTGGAGGCGGTCGAAGCGTATGCGGAGACATGGCGCGGCCTGCTGGCGCAGGCCGAACTGGCCCCGCAGGTGGTGACGCATCGCGATTACCATGCTGATAATCTTTTCCTGCTGGCGAACCGGCAAGGCGTCGCGCGGATCGGGCTGCTCGATTTTCAGGATGCGGTGCTGGGCCGCCCGGCCTATGACCTTGTCTCCCTGCTCGAGGATGCGCGCCGTGATGTCGCGCCCGGCGTGGTGGCGGAAAACCTCGCGCGCTTCGCCGCGCTCACCGGCGTGGATGAAGCCGCACTGCTTCGTGAGTATGCGTTCTACGGCGCGCAACGTAACGCCAAGATTCTCGGCATCTTCACGCGGCTTTATCGCCGCGATGGCAAGCCGCGCTATCTCGGCATGGTGCCGCGCGTGTGGCGTTATTTCGAGCACAACCTCACCCACCCGGCGCTCGCTCCGCTGAAGGCGTGGCGTGAGCGCTACATCACCCCACCCATTGAGGCGCGCATCCTGCATCTGCAGCAGGCGCTGACGGGCGAGGCATGAGCCGTATCCGCCGCGCCATGGTCCTGGCGGCGGGGCGCGGTCAGCGCCTGCGTCCGCTTACCGATACCCGCCCGAAGCCGATGGTGGAGGTGGGCGGCCGCGCTATGATCGACCGCCAGCTCGACCTGCTGGAGGCCTATGGCATCGAGGAAGCGGTGTTGAACACCTCGTGGCTGGGCGAGATGCTGCAACGCCATCTTTCCACACGCACTCGTCCGCACCTGAATTTCTCGCCGGAGGAAACGCTGCTGGAGACCGGCGGTGGCATTGCGCGCGCGCTGCCCCTGCTGGGCGAGGCACCTTTCTTTGCCGTCAACAGCGATGTCATTCTGCTCGATGGCCCGACGCGCCCGGCGCTGGAACGCCTTGCCGACGCGTGGAACCCGGAAACGATGGATGCCCTGCTGCTGCTGCAACCCAAATCCCGCGCTATCGGCTTCGAGGGGACAGGTGATTTCTTTCTGGAATCCGATGGCCTGACGCCCCGCCGCCGCGGCGATGCCGCCGAAGCGCCCTACATTTTCACCGGCACGCAAATCCTCCACCCGCGCCTGTTTGATGGGGCGCCGGAGGGAGCCTTTTCCATGAACCTGTTCTATGACCGCCACCGTGATGGGCAGGGCGTGCTGCACCGCGTTGCGGCGCTTGTCCATGATGGCGACTGGCTGCATGTGGGCGACCCGGCCGGACTGGCGCAGGCGGAGGCCTATTTCATTAATGCGTCGGCTACCGTTACGTAGTGCCTAGTAATTATTCGCATTGATGATGCCTGGATCGATGTCGATTCCCTCGGAGGGAACGTCCAAAACAGCAGCTTCAGAAAATCCGTTCAAATCATACTCCGAGAGAAGGTTCCCGCCCGCGTCACGGACTTGAACCCAATTATCTAGAGTTGTCGTAATGACCGACCCCGCATCAACCGCGACACTGGTGCCATCAGGAAGGCGCAGCAAGGTATTCCCTGCGACTGAAATTGGGTTGCGAAGTGATGAGATTCCGGGGAAACCGGGCGCACTCGCTCCTGCGCCTACCGAAACGCTCTGGACCCCTGTCATCGCGGCACTTCCGTTGACCCGAACACCATTGGGGCCTGCGCAGGCCGATCCACCGATAGCGCCAAGGCCGCACACATTTACATTGCCGGATATGCAGGAACCTGTGATCCCTCCGCGAATATTCGCCGTCAGGTTCTGCAGGCAGGAAAGTACGTTAGGAAACGGAAAGGAGGTGAAAATATTGATGGAAGGCGGCCCGTAACTCGCTCCCCCGGCACCGCTTTTATTACAGGCGAACTTTGCTCCACTGTCTGACTCGCCGCCGGGCTTCGTGTTGGAGGTGGCATATGAGCATCCTTCACCAGCATAGTGAGGCATGGATTCTTTCGCCGTCTTGAGTCCGGCATGTATGGTGCCGCCGGTGCCCATTTCATTTGCGCCTGATTGACGTTCCGCGCCAGTGCCGCCCCGAATAATCCACTCTTTCGGAGGGTCATAGCCATCAGCAATGCATTTGCGGATCAGGTTGGGATCGAGATTTTGGGATTCATTGATGTTGGTGCTTCCCAACGAGGTGCATGAGGCGGCAACCGCGCCAGAACCCCAAAACCCGGCGAGAATGAAAGATACCAGTAAGAACGGCTTCATCCGCGTGCCCTAATTCCTGACGTCGGTGTGAATATTGTAGCGCTTTACCCGGTCCCACAGCGGTTCGACGCAGTCATTAAGCTGGGGGTCCACGCATTTTTCCGTATGCCTGCCTACGTTCTTCAAACGGTCACGAATCCAGTTAGGCAAGGCGTCCTTGTAGAGATTGAAACTCTCTCCCATTCCCATATCCTGTGTGTTTCCGCAGGCATCAGGAAATTTTCCGTGGTTGTGGGCAACCACTCGAATGAACTGTTCTCCGGGTGCACCGTCGGGGCCTCCCGTAGAACCACCGCCCGATTGTCCCTCATTCCTGGCGCGATTGTTATCGGTTTCCGTAACATACGCCACGTATGGCAAACGCCACACCGAATCATCGCCGGTGGTGCTTTCGCCGCGCTCGCTTCCGCTTTGCATGACTTCCGCGTCGAAGATCAGTACATCGCCCTGTTTTGCATTATCAAGGCCGGTTTCTATAGCCGGGCTTCCACTCCCAAAGTAAGGAAAACGGTTGCCGGGGTCGATGTCCATCACGTAACCGCGCCATGCTTTAGGCCATGGTACGGTCATGTACCTGTCCATCCTTTTATCTGCCGGATTGGGCACTCTGAGCTGAGGTGCCGCCCCCGCCATATCAAGCACAAACTGCTCCGTGTCGTCCGGCTTGTTAACGATTTCGTTGCGCGGCAGGCAATAGAGCCCTTTGCGCATGGCGTTCACCTGATAGAGCTTGAGCTCCATCCAGTCCGTAATGGGGCTGGGATTAGGAACACCCAGGCGCCCCAAACTGCCACCGAGCAGACAGCTCTGGCCCTCTCTGCCCGCGCCCATGATAGCCCAGCGCGATCCGGCACTCGAATTCAGCGGATCGTCTCCACTAGATAAGTCAAGACCACATTCCTGTCCCGTGTCCCAGCAGCGCATGTAGGGGCGGTGGTTCTTGAAATAGCTGTCGAATCGGTAACCGTGTGGCACGCCATGGGGGAAATTATTCTCGCCGGAAGGACTTGGTTGGGTATCACGCATCTTCAAGGCATTGACTGGAACTACCGGTTTTGCAAGAAATTCGCACGTCCGCCGGATGGACATCATGGGCTCGACCAGATTGTCGCACACTGGGCTGATGATGGGAGCGTTTGGTTTGTCCCATTCCGTAGAGCAGCAGTAGCCTCTCCCCGTACATCCCCACAGGTTCCAGCATCGAATGAATCTTCCGCACCACATTGACCTGGTGGCCACATTGAAAGCGATACGGGCGTAGATCAGGCGCTCGAAACGGGCGCGCCGCCATTCCATCACATCGACGGGAATGATATTGTCTCTATACCCGCCCGAGCACCGCACGGAGTTGAGCCCATCGCCATAGCCATAAGCTCTGGTCGCAGGTGAATACTGTGCCCGCTCGTTGAATTTATAGTCCCAACGTGGAGAAAAGGGGTGGCTGGGGTCGATGATTCTTTCAAGCTGCAGGTGATCAGCCGCCAGATCAGACAGTTCGGTGTGGCCAAACGAACCTACCGGCGGATCGATTGACTTGGTAATCCGGATGTTGTGACCATTACTTCCAGAGCCGTAATTAGGCTCAGCCGGAGCTTCGCCATTTCTTAACAAGTAATTGGAATTGCTCAGAAGCTTGCGCCATGCCACCACGTAATACCAGTCAGCGGCATATTCCTGATCCACTCTGCTCACAGGAATCATGCGCAACGGCTGACAGGTTTGATTGCTGTAGGTCGGTACCGCGCTTTGAGGCTCATGGGCAATATTGGTATAACGTGCATTTTGCTGAAGAATATACTGGTTCACACAGTTATCCATCTCCAGTCGCTGCCACTCCGGGCTATAGGGATCGCGGCCAACGCTGGTGGATTCCACCATTCTTTCACAGCTGGTGGCTGACGAGCCCTGCGTGGGCTGGTTCAAACGGGAATTATAGCGGAAAAGGTTATAGGTGCCGCGGTACAAGGGCCCGATGTAGGGACTATAGGAACCTGCCTGCTTGCGTATCTCTATTAGCTTCTCTTCTGCTCCGGAGAATTCCGATTTAGATGGATTTTGGATACTGATGTAGTACCATTCGTTCAATTCAAGTGGTGAATAAAGCGGTGTAGTTTTATGCCTGATAGGCATGTTGGGTTTGGATTGCGACCCGTAGACCTTGCTTGTTGTTGTCAGTTCGTCCTTCTGGTATTGTCTGTCCTCTGCGCCAAAACTGTTGTTGAAGTAGAAATTCCTGTTAAGCAGCATGTTGATTTCATAACGCACTGCCCGCATATCGGTTAGGCTTCCGAGTATTTTAGGATCAACGGCTTTGGCGATCTCATTGTTGTCCAAGACATAGGAGCCGTCATTAAAACCACCGCCTGAACCGGATGAACCAATCACGTTTCCTGTGCTGCCGCTGACAGCCCCGCCGCCGCCATCGCCACCTGGATCGGCTGCGAGAGAGAAAGAGAAAAGCGAAATGCATCCAAAGCTGGTGAGTAGGAACCAAGGAGCTTTCACTGACTTTCTGGGCATAGCATCCGCACTTGCAGTAAACGTTTGTCATTAAACTGTAACATTGGAACATTTCATTTTTGTTACAGTTTTGTCGAAATTTTAAAACTTGCAGTCTAATTTACTGTAAAAATGAGACCGCTCACCGGACCATGGATACTATTTATTATTGTTATGAGCGTTGACGATCAGGACATTTCCGCAGCCCTCGAAGACGGCTCATACTTCCAGGCGGCGCGGCGCTGGTATTCGGACATCTACATCTCCGTCATCTCCCAGCGCTATTTCTTCATCATCCTGACCACCCTTGCGGCCCTCACGGGCCTGCTCGCGCTCATCGGCATCCTGCGCCTCATGCCGCTGACGCCGCGCGCGCCGTTCCTCTATGAGGCGGATGACGCATTCAACCAGATTCCCATCGTGCGCCCCATCAAGACCTACCGCACACAGGACATCAACGATGCGCTGCGACGGTTTTTCCTCAATGAATACGTCCAGCAGCGCGAGGGCTATAGCAGTGACTCCGTCACCCGGCGGATCAACTTCGTGCGCAACCACAGCGACCGGAACACCTTCGCGCGCTACGGCGCCTACATGGATGTACGCAATCCGCGCAGCCCGGTGCAGGAACTGGGCATCTATTCCACCAAGCTGACGCGCATCGAAAGCTCACAGGTCACGCTTCAACCTATAACGAACCGGCAGAATTACTGGCTGGCCAGCATTCCGTTCAGCGTTACCATCAATGGCCAGCAGACCACGCGCACCACAAATTTCCGCGCGGACGTCACCTTCTTTTATAAAGATTTGATTGTCGAGCAGACAAGGGATATGGAGGAAGATAAGCCGTTTGACATTACGCCCATGCGTTTTATCGTGACGGATTATAAGGTCAGGCAGTTCAGGTAGCTGATTCAAGGATAGGGGCCGTATGAACAAGGCGTTTTGGGCGATTACTGCATTGCTTTTCCTCCATGCCCTGCCCGCTTCCGCGCTGCAGGAGCCGCGCCCTCTCGCCACGGACCGCCGCATCCAGACCGTGCGCTACAGCGCCAACGAGATCTATGATTTCATCGGCCATTACGGCTACCAGTCCATCATCGAATTTGCCCCCGATGAAGAGATCTCCACCGTTTCGCTCGGCGATTCCATCGCCTGGCAGGTGAACCCGGTCGGCTCGCGGCTGTTCCTGAAGCCCGTGGAGCAGGATGCGCTGACCAACATGTCGGTCATCACCAACAAGCGCACCTACCATTTCGAACTGCATGCCGAGGAGACGGAAAACATCCGCGACAAGGACATGATCTTCCTGCTGCGCTTCATCTATCCGGATGATTACGCAGGTGATTATTCCAATTTCGTCAATGAAGATCCGCTGCCAGACCTTACCGATCCGGAGGTGCTGAAAACGCTCAACTTCAATTACTCCATCGTTGGCAACGATGTCGCAGCTCCTATCCGCATCTTCGATGACGGAGAATTCACTTACATGGAATTCAAAGACGTCAATGGCGATATTCCGGCAATTTTCTGGGTGGATTCGGGCGGTGAGGAGAACCTCGTCAACTTCCGCAAGAACGGGAGTTATATTGTCATCGAGCGTGTGACGTCGCAATTCACTCTTCGCAGTGGCCCGGACGTGATGTGTGTCTTCAATGAAAGCCGGCCGCTACCGCCGCGTACTCCGCCGACGCCGGAGCGCGACTGGTGGGAATTCTTCTAAGCCCCGTCCGGGTAATCCACGTTCAGGAAGCATAGCCCGCCGGCCGGGGCGGTGGGCCCTGCGGCGCTGCGTTGGCGCGCATCCAGCGCCCGCGTGACGTCATCCGGTGTGGCGCGGCCGCGGCCCACCTCCACCAGCGTGCCCGTCATGATGCGCACCTGATGGTGCAGGAAGGAGCGGGCGCAGGTGTAGAGCAGCACATGCTCTCCCTCGCGCGTGACCTTGAGCACCTCAAGCGTCTTTTCCGGCGATTTGGACTGGCAGTCGCGGTCGCGAAAACTGCTGAAATCATGGTGCCCCACTAGGCGGTCCGCCCCGGCCTGCATGGCCGCCACATCCAACTCCATGGCCACATGCCAGTGCTGGCTGGCATCAAGCACGCCGCGCGCGCGTCGGTTGAGGATGGTGTAGCGGTAATGGCGGCGGATGGCGGAGAAGCGAGCGTGAAATTCCGGTGAAACCTCCTCGGCCTCTACCACAATCAACGGCTGGCCGATTAAGTGGAAATTGATAGCCTGCCTTACCGTGAACGGGCGGTGATGGACGCTGAGATCGATATGCGCCACCTGGCCGCGCGCATGCACCCCGGCATCGGTGCGGCCCGCTGAATAGGCCAGCACGCGTTCTCCGCAAAATTGATAGATGGCTTCCTCCAGCAATCCCTGCGCGGTCGGTAGCCCCTCCTGCGCCTGCCATCCGGCGAGATTGGTGCCGTCATATTCGATGGTCAATTTGTAGCGCGGCATATCAGCCCAGCCGCGTGCCAGCGGGAACCAGGTGGCCGCGCAGCGCCTCCGCGGCGGACATTGCCGCCTTGCCGGGGCGCTGTACGGTGAGCAGCCGCACGGCACTCTCTCCGCAGGCGATGGTCAGTGCGTCATCCAGCGCTACGCCCGCTGCGCCATTTCCTTCCGCGAGTTCAGCGGACAGCGCCTTCCAACGCTCGCCAGCCAAATCAAAGGTTGCGCCGGGGAAGGGGCTGAGGCCGAGAATGTGCTGGCGCACCTCCGTCGCGGGCCGTGTCCAGTCAATTGCCGCTTCTTCCTTGCTGATCTTGGCGGCATAGGTCACGCCTTCCGTTGCCTGCTTCACGGGCCGTGCCTTGCCCGCTGCCACGGCCTCCAGCGCCTGCAACAGCAGGGGGGGCGAGGCAGTAGCAGCGTAGTCATGCAACGCACCCGCTGTCATGCCGTCGGGGATGGTGAAGGGCGCGCGCAGCAGCACATCGCCCGTATCCAGCCCATCATCCATCTGCATGATGCATAGCGCGGAATGTGTATCGCCTGCCATGATCGTGCGCTGCAGAGGCGCTGCACCGCGCCAGCGCGGCAAGTCGGAAGGATGAATATTGATGCAGCCATACGGGCAGGCCTCCAGAATCGGCCTCGGCAGTAGCAGCCCATACGCCGCCACAATCGCCGCATCGGCCCGGTGGGCACGGAAGGCTTTCTGCGTCTCGGCGGATTTCAGCGAGGTGGGCGTCAGCACCGGGATACCATGGCGCTCCGCCAGTTGATGCACGGGAGAGGGCGTCAGCTTCTGGCCGCGTCCGGCGGGGCGAGGCGGCTGGGTGTAGACGGCCACCACCTCATGCGGGCTGGCGATCAGCGCCTCGAGCGTCGGCACCGCGAAGGCGGGGGTTCCCATGAAAATGAGGCGCATTTCAGCCCAGATCAACCGGGTATTCCGGCAATTCCTGCATCTTGCGGGCCTTTTGCACCTTGCGCAGGATGACGTCGCGCTTCACGCGGGAAAGGTGGTCGACGAACACAACGCCGTTCATATGGTCAATCTCATGCTGGATGCAGGTGGCGAGCAATCCATCAGCCTCGATCACCTGCTCCTTGCCATGCTCATCGAGATAGCGCACGCGCACCGCTTCCGGGCGCTCCACTTCTGAATACTGGCCGGGGAAGGAAAGGCAGCCTTCCGTATAAAGGTTCAGGTCTTCCGTCTCGCCGATAATCTCCGGGTTGATCATGCGGATGGGCTTGCGCTCGGCGGGCTTGCCGTCCTCGCTCTCGCGCCATTCTGTATCCACCACGATGATGCGCTTCAACACCCCCACCTGCACGGCGGAGAGGCCAATGCCGCGTGCGGCGTACATGGTGTCCAGCATGTCGTCCATCAGCTGGTGAATGTCCGGCGTGATTTGCGTCACGGGTTGCGAGCGGGTTTTCAACCGGGCGTCCGGCGCGATGACAATGGGCAAAACGGTCATAATCTTTAGATATAGTGGCAAATAACGGATTTGTCATGCCGGGTTATAGGATTGTTCAGCGAAACGCTTGCGATGGCTTTACCTGTCGCCCTGAACTTGTTTCAGGGCCTTTTACGCATAGATGCTGAAACAAGTTCAGCATGACATATCAGGGGTGATGCACCACGTCACGCAGGCGCGCCAAGGACTCTTCCTTGCCGAGCAGCTCCATCACCTCGAACATGCTGGGGGAGGCGGTGCTGCCAGTGATGGCGGCACGGATGGGGTTCATTAGCGCGCCCAGTTTCAGCCCTTGTGCTGCGGCGATGCCGTTGGCGGCCTCCATCAGCGCATCATGCCGCCAGTCGATGACTGATTCCAGCACAGGCAGGGCCTGGGTGAGAGTGGCGCGGGCCTGCTCGTTCAGCAAGGCGGCGGCTTTCTCGTTCAGCGTGACGGGGCGGGGGGCGAAGTAGAACAGCGCATTCTCCGCCAGCTCCACCAGCGTGCTGGCGCGCGGCTTCAGGCCCGGCATGGCGCGCAGGAGGAGTTTCTGTTCATCGGCGTTCAGGCCGCGGCCCAGCTTCGCTTCAACGAAAGGCTGCGTGAGGGCGGCAAGCGATGCCTCATCGCGCTCGCGGATGTAATGCCCGTTCAGATGGTTGAGTTTCGCCATGTCAAAGCGTGACGGCGCACGGCCGACGGCGGCGAGGTCGAACCACTGAATCGCCTGCTCGGTGGAGATGATTTCCTCATCCCCATGCGCCCACCCCAGGCGAAGGAGGTAATTGCGCATCGCTTCCGGGAGGTAGCCCATGTCGCGGTACGCCTCAGCCCCCAGCGCGCCATGGCGCTTGGAGAGCTTCGCGCCATCCGGGCCATGGATGAGCGGGATGTGGGCAAAATACGGCACGTCCCAGCCCATCGCGCGGTAGATGAGAATCTGGCGGAAAGCGTTGGTGAGGTGGTCGTCGCCGCGAATGATGTGGGTAACGCCCATGTCGTGATCATCCACCACCACGGCGAGCATGTAGGTCGGCGTGCCGTCGGAGCGCAGCAGCACCATGTCGTCCAGTTCGGCGCAC
Organism: Alphaproteobacteria bacterium UBA998; assembly: GCA_002291925.1. Taxonomy (GTDB): domain Bacteria; phylum Pseudomonadota; class Alphaproteobacteria; order Rickettsiales; family UBA998; genus UBA998. Next base: position 50,776 of record DBAY01000024.1, read on the forward strand.
GCCACCGTCACCTCGCCCTGCACTTGGTCTTGGATTACGATCTCCCCCTCGCGCGGCGCCTTGATGCGGATGACGTAGGGCGCGCCGGCGGGCGCATCGGAATCGGGGCGGTCGCGCCAGCGCCCGTCATAGCGAAACGGCTTGCCCTCAGCGGTGGCCTGCGCGCGCAGTGCGTCCAGTTCTTCCTGTGTCGCGTAGCAGCGATAGGCCGCGCCTTGCGCCAGCAGCGCCTCGGCCACTTCGCGGTGGCGTGCGGCGCGGGAGAACTGCATCACCGGCTCGCCGTCCCACCCCAGCCCCAGCCAGCGCAGCCCGTCAAAGATGGCGGCCACCGCTTCATCGGTGGAGCGGGCGCGGTCAGTATCCTCAATGCGCAGGTGAAATGTGCCGCCATGGTGCCGGGCAAACAGCCAGTTGAACAGTGCCGTGCGCGCCCCGCCAATATGCAGGAACCCGGTGGGCGAAGGGGCAAAACGCGTGACGACTGACATGGGCAGCTCGGTATGTTAGGGAAAGTCCGTGTCTTATAAGGGACAGGAGTAAAATTGCAACCTTCCACCGCATCGCCGAACCCGCTGCAGCGCTGGGTGCATTGGGCCCCGCTCTGGCTGGGCGCGGGCGTGGCGCTCTATTTCCGCTTTCCCTTTGAGCCGCCGCTGGCCTGGGCGTGGGGACTGCTGGCCTTCCTGCCGCTGCTCTGGTGGGCGCGGCATCAGCTGCGCGGGCTGGCAGTGGTGCTGGCGATGGCAGCCATGGCGCTGGGGTTTTGCGCCGGTATCTGGCAGACCTCGCGGGTGGCGGCCCCCGTGCTGCTGCAACCCCTGGAGGCAGCGCGCATCGAGGGGCGCGTGCGGGACATCACCATTGAAGGCAGGCGCCAGAAAATCACGCTGGACGAGGTGCGCATCGAGGGGCTGCCGCCGGAGCGGACTCCCCGGCGCGTGCGCGTATCAGCGGCACTGGGCGCGCAAGAGCTCGGCATTGGCGAGCGTATACAGGCACGGGCAGGGCTCTCGGCCCCCGCGCGGCCCGTGATGCCGGGCGGATTTGATTTCGGGCGCTATTTCTTATTCCGCGAAGTCGGCGCCATCGGGTATGTCATTCCGCCTGTGAGCATTGTCTCATCCCGCGCGGAAACGGCCACCCTCAATGCGTGGATGACGCGGCAGCGGCTGGCGCTAAAACGCTACCTGCTGGCGGTGCTGCCGGAGCCCGCCAACGCACTGGCCGTGGCCTATGTGACCGGCGATCAGGCCGCCGTGAGCGAAGCCATCCAGGAGAATATGCGCGTGGCGGGCCTCTCGCACATTCTGGCCATCTCTGGCATGCACATGACCATCGTCTGCGGCATCGTCTATTTCATCATTCGGCTTGTGTTGGCAGCGATTCCCGCGCTGGCGCTGCGCTACGACATTCGCAAGGGCGCAGCGCTGTTCGCGCTGCTCAGCGGCGGTTTATACCTGTGGCTCGCGGATTTCCCGGTCTCCGCCGTGCGTGCCTATGTGATGATCGCCGTCTTCTTCTCCGCCATCCTCGCCGGGCGCGAGGCGGATGGGCTGCGCTCCCTCGTCATTGCCGCGATCGCGCTGCTGCTGGTGCAGCCCTCCAGCCTGCTGGAGCCGGGATTCCAGCTCTCCTTTGCCGCCGTACTGGCGCTGATTCTCTTTTACCGCTGGTGGAATGGGCGACGGGAAGGCGAAGGATGGGAGGTATTATCCTTGGCGATGCGTGTAGGCTATTATTTTCTGGGATTGCTGATGACTACACTGGTCGCAGGCTTTGCCACGGCACCAATCGCCGCCTATCATTTTCATCAATTCAGTACCTATGGGCTATTAGCCAATACCTTCTGCATCCCATTAGTGTCTTTTCTTGTCACGCCCGCGCTGATGCTGGCATTGCTGCTGGCGCCAATAGGCGCGCAGGAACCGTTTCTGGCCGTCACCGGCTGGGGGTTTGAGACGATGACCAACATCGCCGCCCACGCTGCTGCCTTGCCAGGTGCGCTTCTCAGCGTGCCGCCCATGCCGGATGGCATGATGGCAGCAATGCTCATGGGGGGCATCGTGATGATGGGCGCAAAACTTCGCTACCGGCTGGCGGGGGTGGCGATGGTTGTCGCTTGTCTCATCGTTGCCATGCTCTCATACCAGCCGCCTGACATGCTGGTTGCAAGTGATGTAAAAGCTATTGCGATGAGAAAAGGTGATGCATGGGAGCTATTAAAAGGCACTTCGCGCAACTTCGCGGTGGAGGAGTGGCAAAACGCGCTGGGTGTGACGATGACGCCGGGCCTGACGGACCGCTGCGACCGTGCCGGCTGTATTCATGCATTGGATCCCCGCGTGATTGCCTTGCCACGCTACGAGCGTGCCTTGGTGGAAGATTGCCAGCTGGCTGACCTTGTAATGACCGAGAAAACATATCGTGGCGATTGTTCCGCCCGGCTATTGGACGGCGAAGCGCTGCGGCGTTACGGCACCCATGCTATCCGGCTGGAGCGCAGAAAACTAAAGATATGGCACGGATGCAGCGGCATCGCTCGGCGGCCGTGGAATCGCTGCTAGTCCGCTTGCGTGATGAAGTAGCCCTCGTCCTCGAGCCTGGAGAGGATGCCGTCATCGCCGGTCAGGTGCAGCGCGCCGATGGCCACGAATAAACCGCCCTCCTGCAGGCGCGGCAGAATGCGCGACACCATCGTGCGGTTGCGGTCGGTGATGAGAAAGGCGCGGAGTTTCTGGGAAAAGACCGGGTCTTCAATCGCCGCAAACGACGTCTCGCCGATATCCTGTATACTGAGCAGGTCCTTGCGACGGTATGCTTCGAAGAGTTCGCGGTTGGTCTGGCGGATTTCGTCAACGCGCCCGACTGCATCGGACACCATCAGGCGCTGCTCCTCCAGTGGCAGGGTCTGGAAGAAGCTGAATTGCTCGGACGCCGTCTCCAGCCCTTCGATGGCGATGCCCTGCGCGATGGCCAGCCGTTGCAAACGAGCATCCATCACCACGCCATCGGCTGTTTGCGGCGGATATTGCAGTAAGATGGCTGCCGCCCAAGGCCGGTAGCGGTCAAAGAAGGCGGGCGGCATTTCTGGCTGCAGCCGCTGCATGTGGGTGAGCGCCTGCTCATAAAGATCCAGCCCGAGCGCATGGGAGAGCCCATCACGCTGCTGCGCGGGGTAGATCATGTAGCGAGCCACTTCCTGTTGCAGCTCCTGCGATTCCACCAGTTCGAACAGCGCGAGGCGCGAGGTTTTCAGCGCCTCGATGACGGCGGGGTTGGCCTCCAGCAGGCTTGGGTCATCGGAATGAATCGTGCCGAACACAAACCCTGACGCGCCGCCGCATTTCTCCACATAAAAGAGCAGTCCGGGCCGAATGCGCTCGCTGATGGAAACGTAAGCGGGGTTTTCCGCGCAAAGCTCTTCCTGCGTGAAACCCAGCGCGGGCAGTGCTGGAGCAAGAAACGTCAGGAGAAGAAGAAAGCGCCATTTCATGCGGCTGTGGTCTTTCGCAGCAAGACGGGGTCATCCCGCTTCAGGGTGAAGTAGGTGCCGGAGAGAAACTCGCGGCGGTACAGCACCCAGATAACCACGGTTGTGGTGATGATGAACGCCAGCGGGTGAAAGAACCAGCTGATGATGGCGAAGCCGTAATAATAGGCACGTAGGCCAAGGTTAAAGTGCCGGGCGGCCGTAGTCATCATTTCCGCCCCGCGTTGCGCGTAGGCTTCGTGCTGTTCCAGATGCTCATGCGTCCCAGGTGCGGCCCCTACATAAATAGTGAGGTAATTGAACAGCCGCAGCGACCACGTGTATTTGAAAAACGCGTGGACGAAGACAATGATGAGCAGCGCCACTTTCAGTTCCCACACGAAGGGAGAGGGCGGTACGGCGTAAGGAATGGCGCGGATGACGCCCTGCGCTTGCTCGCTGTAACCCAGAAGACCAATCGAGCCGAGCACGAGGAAGATGCTGGTGCTGCCGAAGAAGGACACGCTGCGAATCAGGTTGCCCACTCCGGTCATGTCCGGAATGCGGCTCTCCCGCTTGAGCATCTGGCGCATCCACTGCACGCGGTACTGATGCATGATGGAGAGCAGGTTCTCGCTGGTGTGGCTGACGTGATGCCGGTGGCTGATTTCGCTGTAGAAGAACCAGGCCATGCCAAACCACGCGAACGCCGCTAGGTCGAGCACGTTGATCGTGACATCGGGGCCGAGTGGCAGCGAAAAATCAAACGGCGGCACGCAGGAGCTCGCGGGTGGCGTGTTCGACGTCGGCTTGGCGCATAAGCGACTCGCCGATCAGGAAACAATCTATGCCCGCCGCCCGGATTCGGGCAATATCTTTGTCGGTTTGGATGCCGCTTTCACACACAATCGTGTAGCCCTGTGCGATCCCGGGGGCCAGCGCCTCGGTGGTGGCGATGTCCACGGCCAAGGTTTTCAGGCTGCGGTTATTGATGCCAAGCAGCCGGGAGCGCAGGTGGGCCAGGGCGAAATCCCGCTCCGCTGCGTTATGCACTTCCAGCAGCACATCCATGCCAAGCTCCAGCGCGGCGGCCTCGATTTCCATGGCCTGCGCCACGGAAAGCGCGGCCACGATGAGCAGCACGCAATCGGCGCCCATGGCGCGGGTTTCTAACACCTGCCACGGGTCGATAATAAAGTCCTTGCGGATCATGGGCAGGTGGGTGGCGGAGCGGGCGGCGGCGAAATGTGCATCCTCGCCCTGAAAATAAGGGGCGTCGGTGAGTACGGAAACACAGGCCGCCCCGGCTTTTTCATAGGCTAGCGCGAGGGTGGCGGGGTCGAAATCCGCGCGAATAAGCCCCTTGCTGGGTGAGGCCTTCTTCACTTCCGCAATTAGGCCGATGCCGCCCACCTGCTTTTTTGCCTCAAGGGCGGCGCGGAAACCGCGCGCGGGAGATTGGGCGCGGGCGGCTTGCAGAAGGGATTGCTCACTGGTTTCCTGCTTACGCTGCGCCACATGCTCTGCCTTGCGGGCGCAGATTTCAGCTAGCACATCAGGCGGCGACACGGCTGGCCTCCACAAACCCGGCGAGCAACTGCCGCGCCGCGCCGGAGTCAATGGCCTCCGCCGAGCGGGCGAGGCCGGAGGGAATGTTTTCGGCGGCGTCCGCCACGCAGAGAGCGGCGGCGCTGTTCAGCAGCACGATATCGCGGTAAGCCGATTTCTCGCCACCCAGCAGCATCCGCAAAGCGCGGGCGTTGTATTCCGGGTCCTGTCCGCGCAAGGCTTCCGGGGCGTCACAGACGAGGCCATACTCCGCCGGGTCCAGCGTGAAGCGGCGAATCTCGCCATGCTCCAGCGCGGCGATGTCGGTGAGGGTGGTGGTTGTGATTTCGTCCATGCCATCGCGGCCATGCACCACCCACGCTTTCTCCGCGCCCAGATCGCGCAGCACTTCGGCGGTGGGCTCCAACCATTTCGCATCATAGACGCCAATGAGCTGGCGGCGCACCCCGGTCGGGTTGGCCAGCGGGCCGAGCAGGTTGAAGATGGTGCGCAGCCCCAGTTCCTGCCGTACAGGCGCGACATGGCGCACGGCCTTGTGGTAGAGCGGGGCCATCAGGAAGCACAGGCCGCACGATTGCAGCAGCTGCTCCGACGCCTCGGGCGAAAGGCGCGTATTCACGTCCAGCGCTTCCAACACATCGGCGGATCCGGAAGCCGAGGTGACGCCGCGATTGCCGTGCTTCGCCACGGACACGCCGCACGCCGCCACGACGATGGCGACCGCAGTGGAGATATTGAGCGTCCGCGAACCGTCCCCGCCGGTGCCGCAGGTGTCGATGGCACCCTCCGGTGCCTGAAAGGTGGCGGCCTTCTGGCGCAGCACCGTGGCGCCGGCCAGAATCTCCGGCACCGTTTCGCCCTTGATGCGCAGACCCATCAGAAACGCGGCAATCTGTGCCTGCGTCGCGCCGCCGGACATGATCACCTGAAACGCCCGCATCGCCATCTCCGCGCTGAGGTCGCGCCGGTGGGCGAGTTCGGTGAGAATGTCCTGAATTTCGCTGGTGCCCATGTCAGCGGCGCGTCTGGTTCAGGAAATTGCGCAGCAAATCATGGCCGTGCTCGGAGGCGATGCTTTCCGGATGGAACTGCACGCCGTGAATGGGCAACTCGCTGTGCTGCAGGCCCATGATGAGGCCGTCTTGCGTCTCCGCCGTGATTTCCAGCGCGTCAGGAAAGCCCTGCCTGTCCACGATCAGGGAGTGATAGCGCGTGGCGGTAAAGGGCGAGGGCAGGCCGGCGAAGAGGCCTTTGCCTTGGTGAATCATTTCGCTGGTCTTGCCGTGCATGGGCTCCGGCGCGCGCTTCACCGTGCCGCCAAACACCATGCCAATGGCCTGATGGCCGAGGCAGACGCCGAAAATGGGAAAGTCTGTGCCCAGCTCGCGGATGACGTCCGGGCAGATGCCCGCATCCTCCGGCCGCCCGGGGCCGGGGGAGATCAGGATGCCGTCGGGCTTCTTGCGGCGGATCTCGTCGAGGGTCAGCGCGTCATTGCGCACCACTTCGGTCTCCGCGCCCAGCTCGGCGAGGTAATGCAGCAGATTGTACGTGAAGCTGTCATAGTTATCGAGAAGCAGGATGCTCATGAAATCCCTCCCGTGAAGAGATGGGCCCGCTCGGCGGCGCGCATCAAGGCCCGCGCTTTGTTGAGCGTTTCCTGATACTCAGCGGACGGGTCGGAGTCGGCCACTACGCCACCGCCGGCCTGCAGGTAGAGTGTGCCGTCCTTCACCAGCCCCGTTCGCAGCGTGATGCAGGTGTCCATCGCGCCGCTGGCGGAGAAATACCCCACGCTGCCCGCGTAGAAACTGCGCCGCACTGGCTCCAGCTCATCGATGATTTCCATCGCGCGGATTTTCGGCGCGCCGCTCACCGTACCCGCCGGGAAGCCGCTCATCATGCACTCGAAGGCGCTGCGTTTCGGATCGTGTGTGCCTTCCACGTTGGAGACGATATGCATGACGTGGCTGTAGCGCTCAATCACCATCTGCTCGGTGACGCGCACCGTGCCGGGCAGGCAGCAGCGCCCCACATCATTGCGGCCCAGATCGAGCAGCATGAGGTGCTCGGCCAGTTCCTTCGGATCGGCGAGTAACTCCTCGGCCAGCGCCACATCCTCCTCGCGCGTGCGGCCCCGTTTGCGCGTGCCGGCGATGGGGCGGATGGTGACGGTGTCATCGCGCAGCCGCACGAGAATCTCCGGGCTGGAGCCCACCAGCGCGAAGGGGCCCATATGCAGGTAGAACAAGAACGGCGAGGGATTCATGTGCCGCAAGGAACGGTAGAGCGCGAACGGATGCAGCGGGAAGGGTGCTGCAAAACGCTGCGATGGCACAACTTGGAAGATATCACCCGCGCGGATATAATCTTTCGCCGTCTCCACCATGCGGTGATAATCGGGCTCGCTCATGTTGGCCTTGAAGCCGAGCGGCTCCGGCTCGCCGCTGCGGCTGGCCGCACCGTGAGGCAGCGGCTGGTCCAACGCACGCACCACCTCGGCCAGGCGCTGGCGGGCGGCGTCGTAGGCGGCGCTGGTGAGCCCGTCGTTCTCATGCGCCCAGGCGGGTGTGATGAGAAAAATGACGCCGTCTACTGCATCGAAAACGAGCATGACAGTGGGACGCATCAGGCAGGCATCGGGCAGGCCGATGGGGTCAGCCTTTGCGCTCGGCAGATGCTCCACTAGCCGGATCATGTCATAGCCGTGATAGCCGATGAGGCCCGCGGCCATGGGCGGCAGCTCCGCCGGAATCTCCATGCGGATGGCGCTCAGCAGCTGATGCAGGGACTCAAGCGTGGGCTGCGTTTGCGGGTGGAATGGGGTCAGCGTACCCTGATGCAGGCGGGCGATCTCCGCCTTCGTTCCGAAGCAGCGCCAGACAAGGTCCGGCTTCAGCCCGATGATGGAATAGCGCCCGCGTACCTCGCCACCTTCCACCGATTCGAGCAGGAAGATGGGCTCCTCCGGCCGCATCAGCTTCAGCATGGCGGAGATGGGCGTCTCGGTATCGGCGACGAGTTTCGTCCAGACCAGCTGGTGATGGCCCGCGCCCAACCCGGCGCAGAAGGCCTCGCGCGCGGGGAAACATTCAGGCAGGTCAGCCGGAGCGGTCATTCGCGGGGTTCGTTGAGCCGGGCCAGCACGGCTTCATTGATGCGCACCGGGTAGCGTGCGCGAAGCTGGTTGATGTACTGCTCCAGAATCTCGTTGCGGTAATCGGTACGCAGTTTGCGGCGCACAGCGCGCAAAGCTTGATCTGACTGAGTGCTGCTTTTCGGGTCAGCGGCGGGTGTGATGTCACGCAACAGTGCAATGACGAAGCCGTCGCCCACCTTCTGCGCGCTCGAAACGCCGCCCGGCTGTTCGAGGGCAAAAATCTCCTGCACCATCGCAGGCGGCAGGGTAACGCCCTCCATCCCCATGACGGCACCGTTGCGGCGCATCTGGACGTCTGTTGTGCGATCAAACGTGAATTGCTTCAGCAGCTTCTGGGTCTCCTCCAGCGAGGGGCTCTTGGCCAGCTGGGCGACCATGTCGGTCGCATATTCCTCGCGCGCCTTGGCCAGACGCTCCTGCTTCCACGCGCCCACGACCTGCCCACGTACTTCGTCCAGTGTGCGCTGGCGGGGCGGGGTGATGGCATTGACTTTCACCACGTAAATGCCGCCATCGGCGCGGCGCTGCAATTCGGAGCGCTCGCCTTCGGAAAGCTGGAACGCCGTTTTCAGTAACTCGGCATTCAGCGCCTGCGGCAGCACATCGCGGTTGTCCGTGCCGTGCCCGGTGGCATCGACTGGCTCCAGCTCACGCAGCGGCAGCTCGGCTTCCTTGGCGGCCTCGGCGAGGGAATCGGTGCCCGCCAGCATCTCTTCCAGCTGATCGGTGACATCCTGTACATGCTGCTCCAGCTTCTGCTGGCGAAGCTCTTCAGTGAGGCTTTCCTGCACATCCTCGAACGGCGTCACGCGGCTTTCCACCACCTCATCCACGTAATAGATGTGCCATCCGAAGCGGCTCTCCAGCGGCTCGCTGAATTCGCCCTTGTCGAGCTGGAACACTTTCTCCGCTTCCGGCGGCAGCTGTTCCTTGGTCACGAGGCCGAGATCGAGCGCTTCCTTGTTGATGGGCGCGACCATCGAGATCGCCTCTTTCAGGCTCTTGCCGTTACGCAGGATGCTGTAGGCGTTCTCCGCATCGGCCTTGGTGGAGAAGAGCAGGTTCTTCACACGGCGCTTCTCGGGAATCATCAGCGATTCGCTGCGCTCGTTATACAGGTTGAACACTTCCTGCCGGGTTATTTTTACCTGTTTAGCCCAGTCGTCCGGAGTGACCTCGATGACGGAAAGGGTGCGGTATTCCGGCGCGGTAAAGCGTGTCTGGTGGTCCTTGAAGTAGGCCGCAATTTCTTCCTCGCCCGGCTCCTGCCTGTCGAGGTTGAGACCCGGCTTCACCGCGTCAACGGCGAGCAGGTCGACACTGCGTACCTCGCCCTCGATCTTATAGACGAGGTTGGCGTAGCCAGCGGGCACCAGCTTCTCGCCATTCATGATGTCCATCAGCACTTCCTGCTTCAGACTGCTGCGGAGCTGATCGAGATACTGCGCCTCATGAATGTTCTGCTGGCGCAGCGTCTGCTGGAAGATGGTCTGGTCGAATTCGCCGCTGGCGTTGCGGAATTCCTCGTTGCGGCTGATTTCGCGCGCCAAGGCATCATCCGAGATGCGAAGCCCCATCCGGTCGGCCTCCAGCGAAATCAGCTGGCGGGAGATCATTCCCTCGAGCACCATCCGTTGCAGCATCTGCAGATCCACGCCGGAGGTCGGCATATTCTCGCCGAACGTGCGGCGCAGCACGGAGAATTCGCGCTCGAACTCGGCGAGGCTGATATCTTCGCTGCCCACCGTGGCCACCGTGCGCGGGGAATTCTGGTGGAACACATCCGCCACACCCCAGAAGGCGAAACAAATCACGAGGATGCCGAGCAGCAGCTTGGCAAAGAATCCGGCAGCGCCCGAGCGCAATTCCTTAAGCATAGTCCGTCCCGTAGGTTGGGGAATTCCTACACCAGCCCTCCGGCGATGCAAAGTCTTATTTATGGATTGTTCCTCTGCGCTATGCTAGGGGAAAACTCGCAGCGTGGCAGAGAAAACTCATCATGGCAAATCAGCGTCTTATCGTCGGAAACTGGAAGATGAACGGCAGCCGCGCCCTGGCGTCCGAGCTGGTGCCGCAGGTGGTCAAGTCGCTGCCCTCTGCCCCCGGCCATGTGCAGGCCGTGCTGTGCCCCCCGGCGACGCTTTTGAGCGAAGTCGGCGCCATGCTGCGCGACACGCCGGTGGCACTTGGCGGGCAGGATTGCCACGCGCAAGTCCACGGTGCTTTTACCGGTGATATCAGTGCGGAGATGTTGAAAGAGGTGGGGTGCCGATATGTCATCCTCGGTCATTCCGAGCGCCGGGAATATCATGCGGAGACTAATGCGCAGGTGGTCGCCAAGGCGGCTGCCGTCTTGGCTGAAGGGCTTACGCCCGTCATTTGCGTTGGGGAAACACTAGCCTTACGTGAGATGGGAGAGGCAGAGCCGTTCGTCGCCAATCAGACGCTGGCCAGCCTGCCGGAGCAGGTAGGTGAGGGCGTGGTCATCGCCTACGAGCCGATCTGGGCCATTGGTACGGGCCATACGCCCACCGCTGAAAACATCACGTCCATGCATCATGCCATCGCCAAAGCGCTCAGAACGGAGCGGGGGCTGGAAGCTCCGCACGTACGTATTCTTTATGGCGGCTCGGTGAAGGCATCCAACGCAAAGGAAATTTTGGATTTACCCGGCGTGGACGGTGTGCTAGTGGGTGGCGGCAGTTTGATTGCCGCGGAATTTTCCGCTATCGTCGGCGCGGCCTGAAATTAGGGGAGAACATGGAAACGATTCTTCTGGTCATCCAGATGGTCATTGCGCTGGCACTGATCGGCATCGTGCTGATCCAGCGCAGCGACAGTGACGGCATGGGCCTCGGCGGGGCAGGCGGCGGCATGGGGCTGCTTTCCGGCCGCGCCAAGGCGAACGCGCTGACGCGCACCACCGCCATTCTGGCAGCGGCTTTCATGCTGAACAGCCTGCTGTTTTCCATCGTGACGACCTCGAGCCGCGAATCCATTTTGGAGAAAATCGAGGCCCAGAAGGAAGCCACCACGCCAGACGTGCCGCGTGCCGATGAAACAGCGCCAGCCGCGTCCGACGCGGCCTCGGCCGCGCCTGCTCCGGCGGAAGCAACGGCTCCCGCCGAAGCCCCGGCTCCGGCCAATGACAACCAGCCTTTGAGCGTTCCGCGGGCTGAATAAAAAAAGAGGTACCATAAGACTATGGCGCGCTTCATCTTCATCACCGGGGGCGTGGTTTCCTCGCTTGGCAAGGGGTTGGCCTCGGCCAGCCTTGGCGCGCTGCTGCAATCGCGCGGCTACAAGGTGCGCCTGCGCAAGCTCGATCCGTATCTGAACGTCGACCCCGGCACCATGTCGCCCACGCAGCATGGCGAGGTGTTCGTCACCGAGGACGGCGCGGAGACCGACCTCGACCTCGGCCATTACGAGCGTTTCACCGGCGTGAACGCGTCCAAGAGCGATAACGTCACCACGGGCAAAATCTATTCCACCCTGCTCGCCAAGGAGCGCCGGGGCGATTATCTCGGCGGCACGGTGCAGGTCATCCCGCACGTCACCGACCTCATCAAGCAGTTCATTCTGAAGGATACCGAGGAAGAGGATTTCGTCCTCTGCGAAATCGGCGGCACGGTGGGTGACATCGAGGGGCTGCCTTACTTTGAAGCCATCCGCCAGCTCGGCTATGAGCTGGGGCGTGACAAGGTGCTGTTCATGCATGTCACGCTGGTGCCCTACATCAAGGCGGCGGGCGAGCTGAAGACCAAGCCGACGCAGCACTCCACCAAGGAATTGCGCTCCATCGGCATCATCCCCGATATTCTTCTCTGCCGCGCTGACCGAGAAATCCCCGTCTCCGAGCGCCGCAAGATCGCGCTGTTCTGCAACCTGCCGGAAGAGCGCGTCATCCAGGCGCTGGATGTGAAATCCATCTACCAGGTGCCACTGACCTACCATAAGGAAGGGCTGGACACGCAAGTACTCAAGCATTTCGGCATCCCCGATACCAAGGAGCCCGACCTCAGCATCTGGCAGAACATCGCCGCTCGCTATGAGAAGCCAAAAGGCGAGGTGACCATCGCCATCGTCGGCAAATATGTCTCGCTGGTGGATGCGTACAAATCTCTCATGGAATCGCTCGATCATGCGGGCATCGCCAACGATGTGCGCGTGAACGTGAAATGGATCAACGCCCGCACACTCGAGAAAAGCGAAGCCGCTGCCAAGCTGAAGGATGCCGACGCCATCCTTGTGCCGGGTGGCTTTGGCGATCGCGGCGTGGACGGCAAGCTGGCCGCCGTGAAATACGCGCGCGAGAACAAGATTCCTTATTTCGGCATCTGCTTCGGGATGCAGATGGCCGTCATCGAATATTGCCGCAACGTGCTCGGCTTGAAGGATGCGACCTCCACCGAGTTCAGCGATCTCGAATCCATCAAGGACGCCCGCGGCCCCGTGGTCGGCCTGATGACTGAATGGATGCGCGGCTCCGTGCTGGAGACCCGCTCCTCCGAGAGCGACATGGGCGGCACCATGCGCCTCGGCGCCTATGACTGCCGTCTAGCCAAGGGCTCGCTCGTGCACACGCTTTACGGCGAGGACATGATTTCCGAGCGCCACCGCCACCGCTATGAGGTGAACACGGCCTACAAGGATGATCTGGAAAAAGCCGGCCTCAAATTCACCGGCATGTCGCCCAGCGGCCACCTGCCGGAAATGGTCGAGCTTCCGGGCCATCCGTGGTTCGTTGCGGCACAGTTCCACCCGGAATTCAAATCCCGCCCCTTCGCGCCGCACCCCCTGTTCGACGGTTTCGTCAAAGCGGCGATGAAGCAGGCGAAAGCTAAAAAATAACGGTCATTCCCGCGCAGGCGGGAATCCAGAGGTTAGGAAACAGAGATTCCCGTTTGCACGGGAATGACAAGGAATCAAACGATGAAAACCATCTCCGTCGGCCACCTGAAAATCTCCAACACGCTGCCCTTCACGCTCATTGCCGGGCCGTGCCAGATGGAATCGCGAGAGCATGCGATGGAAGTGGCGCATGAGCTGAAGGAAATCTGCGGGCGCCTGAACATCCCGCTCATCTTCAAGACGTCCTACGACAAAGCCAACCGCTCCAGCCTTTCCGGCAAGCGCGGCATGGGCATGCACAAGGCGATGCCGGTCTTCGAGGAGATCAAGAAAACCTATGGCCTGCCCGTGCTCACCGATGTGCATACCGAGGAGCAGGCGACCGTGATGGGCGAGGTGGTGGACGTACTGCAGATCCCCGCCTTCCTCTGCCGCCAGACCGACCTGCTGATCGCCGCCGCCAAGACTGGCAAGGCGGTGAACGTGAAGAAAGGCCAGTTCCTCGCCCCGTGGGATGCGAAGAACATCGTCGAGAAACTGGAGCAATCCGGCTGCCAGAACATCCTGCTTACCGAGCGCGGGGCCTCCTTCGGCTACAACACGCTGGTGGTCGATATGCGCTCCCTGCCCATCATGGCGGGCTTCGGCTACCCCGTCGTGTTTGATGCCACCCACGCCGTCCAGCAGCCGGGGGGCCTTGGCGCCGCTTCCGGCGGCCAGCGCGAGTTCGTGCCGGTGCTCGCCAAAGCCGCCGTGGCCGTGGGCGTCGGTGCCCTCTTCATGGAAACCCACCCGGACCCGGACAACGCCCCCTCGGACGGCCCCTGCATGATGCGACTTTCCGATATGGAACAAACGCTTGGCATGCTGAAAGAGTTTGACACGCTGGCGAAGCGTCTGTCATAAAATCTTCGTTTTTCAGGCGAGTGACGGTTTGCTACATTAATTTTGGAGCAAGCAATGGCCGAACGTCCCGCACATAATTATTTTCTTACTGAAGGCGCCCGCCAGCGTGTCTATCAGTTTTTCGGGCCCATTGCCTTCAGTGTGGCCGCTGCGCTGAATCCTCTCGCCGCGCTTGGGGCGGCCGCAGGCATGGTCGTCTATGAATGGTGGCGCGTCGGGCGCATTGAAGATGAATCGGCAAAACGTCTGTTGAATGCCTCCGAGCCGGAGCTTTGCCAGATGGTGTCCGCCCCGGTCGGCAAGCTGAAATTGGCGGACTTTGATCGCCTGGCCAAAGCCGAGCCCGGCAGTCCTGAAGCGGTCACGGCGTTCCGCCGCTTTCGTGAAAATGGCGCCATCGGGCGAAAATACAGTACGCTTGCCACCGCCATTGCGGTCGGTGTCACGGCGCTGTTTGCTGCATCCGGCGCGCTTACGGCGGTTGTCGGGGTGATGGCGGCCGCCGGGATGACAGGCAGCGCCCTCACCACCGGCGTCATGGCGTCCAGCATCGTGGGCGGGGTGTACCTGCTGGCGAAAACACTGGTGGACAGCCAGCTTCATGACAGGTTTGTGGACGCCACGAAGCCGAACATCGCCACCACCTATTTGCAGCTGGCGCAGCAGGTTCAGGAAAAATCGCTGGAGCCGGTGCAGGTATTCGGCCTGTTCGTGCAGGCGCAGCCGGGGCTAGATCAGGCCATTCGGAAGATGCATGGCCGCGGTTTCTTTGCCCTGCCGGTTGAGCAAAAGCGGCAGGTGATTCAGCTGTTTGAGCCTGCCATCAAAGCTTAGGCGCTGACGGATGCCGTCAACACTGGCAAGATCAGCAAGGGCATGCTGCTGCTGATTCCTTTCGGGGATGGAAAACAGCTGCCCGGCTATGCGGCCTATCAGGCACTGAAACCCCATGCCCAGTCGACGGCGACAGAACCGGCAAAGCCCGAATTGCAGCCCGCCCAGCCGGAGCGCACGACAAGCCATGTCGCTGAGCTGGAGAAAAGCCGGGAGCAGCAGGAACATGCTGCCATTTCCGGCATCACCCTCCACTGAGCTTCTTGACAGCTGAAGCACCCTCTGACATTGCTCCCGCAACGTTTGTTTTGCGAGGAGAAAGCCATGACCGCCATTCTGTCCATCAAGGGCCGGGAGATTCTGGATAGCCGGGGCAACCCGACGGTTGAGGTGGATGTGCTGCTGGAGGATGGGGCGTTCGGGCGGGCGGCGGTGCCGTCGGGGGCGTCCACAGGCACGCTGGAAGCGCTGGAGCTTCGCGATGGCGACAAGAAGCGTTACCTAGGCAAGGGTGTCCAGAAAGCCGTGGAGAATGTGAATACCGAGATCGCCTCCGCGCTCACCAGCATCGAGGCCGAGGAGCAGCTGAAGATCGACCGTATGATGATCGCGCTCGATGGCACGGAGAACAAGGCGCGCCTAGGTGCGAACGCCATGCTGGGCGTCTCGCTCGCGGTGGCGAAGGCGGCGGCGGAATCAGCGCAGCTGCCGCTCTATCGTTATCTTGGCGGGGCGCGGGCGCATGTGCTGCCGGTGCCGATGATGAATATCATCAATGGCGGCGCGCATGCCGACAACCCGGTGGACATCCAGGAATTCATGGTGATGCCCGTCTCCGCCGAAACCGGCGCCGACGCCATTCGCATGGGCGCGGAAATCTTCCATGCGCTGAAGAAGAAACTGAAGGACGCGGGCCTCAACACCAACGTGGGCGACGAGGGCGGTTTCGCGCCGAACGTGCAATCCTCCGACGACGCGCTGTCCTATATCATGCAGGCCATCGAGGCGGCAGGCTACCGCCCCGGCGAGGACGTGATGCTGGCGCTCGATGCCGCCTCCACGGAATTCTATAAAAACGGCAAGTACGAGCTGGAAGGCGAGGGCAAGTCGCTCGATGCCGGGCAATTCATCGATTATTACGAAGCGCTGGTGGGCAAGTACCCCATCATCTCCATCGAGGATGCCTGCGCCGAGAACGACCATGCGGGCTGGGCGGAAATCACGAAGCGTTTGGGAAACAAAATCCAGCTGGTGGGCGATGACCTCTTCGTCACTAACCCGAAAATCCTCGCCGAAGGCATCCAGAAGGGGCTGGCGAACGCCATTCTTGTGAAGGTGAACCAGATCGGCACGCTCTCCGAAACACTCGCCGCCGTGGAAATGGCCCAGCGTGCGGGTTACCACGCTGTGCTGTCGCACCGCTCCGGCGAAACCGAGGACGCCACCATCGCCCATATCGCGGTGGCGACCAACTGCGGGCAGATCAAGACCGGCTCGCTTTCTCGCTCCGACCGGTTGGCAAAATACAACGAATTAATCCGCATCGAGGAAGAATTGGGGGCCGATGCCCGCTATGCCGGCCGCTCCATCTTGCGCCGGGCGGGGTAGCTGGGGTATTCTTGCCTTCGTCATTCCGAACCGCAGGTGAGGAATCTCTCTACAGAGAATACTCTCAGCGTTCCCTGTGTAAAGATTCCTCCTACCGCTGGTCGTTCGGAATGACGGAAGAGGATACCATGCGCCGTCCGGTTATTCGTAACGCACTGAAAACCCTGCTGCTCACCGGCGGCTTCGCCTATATTGGCTACCACATGATTCAGGGTGAGCATGGACTTTATGCCCTGATGGTGCAGTCGCACCGCAAGGAAGTTGTGGAAGCCGAACTGGCCAAAACCCGCGCCGAACGCGAGAAGCTTGAGCATCGCGTCAGCCTGCTTCGTCCCGGAACACTCGATCGCGACCTGCTGGATGAACAGTCCCGCCGCTATCTCGGCGTTGTCAGTAAGGACGAAATCGTCGTTACCGCGGACTGATTCATCCCTCGTCATCACGCTTCTGCATTGCGAGTCATGCAATCTTTGCATGGCTGATATTGCTGCAGCGCATCAAAGCGAGGATTTCTGCGGGTTGTTCCGCCCCTAAAAATCCCGTTGCCAACAAGCGGAAATTGGAGTCAATATCGCGCGCTAACCTGCGGAAATCCTTTGTGCGCCGCAACATAACCTCGTCACGCAATTGGGTAGAATCATGGCCAAAACGGCAGCCGGAACAAAAAGCAAGAACAACCCCCAGCTCACCCCTGATAAACAACAGCTGCTCGCGATGTATCGCGACATGCTGCTCATTCGCCGTTTCGAGGAAAAAGCGGGCCAGCTGTACGGCATGGGCCTGATCGGCGGCTTCTGCCATCTCTATATCGGGCAGGAGGCGGTCGTGACCGGCATCCAGCACTGCCTCAAGGAAGGCGACGGCGTCATCACCAGCTACCGTGACCACGGCCATATGATCGCCTGCGGCATGGACCCGAAAGGCGTCATGGCCGAGCTGACGGGCCGCGAGGGCGGCTATTCGCGCGGCAAGGGCGGCTCGATGCACATGTTCTCCACCGACAAGCATTTCTACGGCGGCCACGGCATCGTCGGCGCGCAGGTGCCGATTGGTACGGGCATCGCCTTTGCCCACAAATACAAGAACACCGGCAATCTCAGCGTCGTCTATTTCGGCGACGGTTCGGTGAACCAGGGGCAGATTTATGAGGCCTTCAACATGGCGTCGCTGTGGAAGCTGCCGGTGATCTACGTCATCGAGAACAACGAATACGCCATGGGCACCTCGGTGAAGCGCTCTCATGCCTCCACCGAACTGTTCCGCCGTGGCGAGGGCTTTGGTATCCCCGGCCGTCAGGTGAACGGCATGGACGTGATGGAAGTCTGGCGCGCCGCCCGCGAAGCAGTCGAGTTCGTGCGCGAAGGCAACGGCCCCATCCTGCTCGAGATGAAAACCTACCGTTACCGCGGCCACTCCATGTCCGACCCGGCCAAGTACCGCACCAAGGATGAGGTGACCGAGTACCGCGAACAGCGCGACCCGATCACCAATCTCCATGCCTGGATGGTGGGTGAAAACATGGTGTCCGAGGCTGAACTGGAAGCCATCGACAAGGAGGCCAAGGCGATTGCCGCCGAGGCCGCCGAGTTTGCCAAGGAGTCCCCGGAGCCGGATGCGGCTGAGTTGTGGACTGACGTCGTACGCGAAGCATAAGGAGAGAAGAACATGGCAACGCAAACAGTCCGAGTCGCCCTTCGTGACGCGATGGCGGAGGAAATGCGCCGGGACGAGAATGTTTTCGTCATGGGCGAGGAAGTGGCGGAATATCAGGGCGCCTATAAGGTGACCGAGGGCCTGCTGCAGGAATTCGGCGCGCGCCGCGTGGTGGATACGCCCATCACCGAGCATGGTTTTGCCGGCCTTGGCGTCGGCGCGGCGTTTCTGGAACTGCGCCCGGTCGTCGAGTTCATGACCTTCAACTTCGCCATGCAGGCGATGGACCAGATCATCAACTCCGCCGCCAAGACGCTCTACATGTCCGGCGGGCAGATCAAGTGCCCCATCGTGTTCCGTGGCCCGAACGGCGCGGCAGCCCGCGTGGCCGCGCAGCACTCGCAGTGCTACGCCAGCTGGTACGCCCATGTGCCTGGTCTAAAGGTGATCGCTCCCTATGACGCCGCCGATGCGAAGGGCCTGCTGAAGGCCGCCATCCGCGACCCGAACCCGGTCATCTTCCTCGAGAACGAGATTCTCTACGGCCAGTCCTTCCAGGTGCCGGAAGGTGATGACTTCGTGCTGCCGATCGGCAAAGCCGCCGTGAAACGCGAGGGCACGGATGTTTCCATCTTCACTTTCTCCATCATGGTCGGCAAGGCGCTGCAGGCCGCGGAGGAACTCGCCAAGGAAGGCATCAAAGCCGAGGTAGTGGACCTGCGCACGCTGCGTCCGCTCGATGTGGAGACCATCGTTGAGTCCATCAAGAAAACCAACCGCGTGGTGACGGTGGAAGAGGGCTGGCCAGTGGCCGGTATCGGCTCCGAGATCGCCGCCATCGCGATGGAGCGCTGCTTCGATTACCTCGACGCGCCGGTCACGCGCGTCGCGGGCAAGGACGTGCCGCTGCCCTACGCCGCCAACCTTGAGAAGCTGGCCCTGCCGCAGGTGGAGGACATCATCGCGGCGGCCAAGGAAACCTGCTACCGCAAGGTGTGATCATGCGTATTTACATTGTTGCTTTGATATATTCGCTCCTGCTAGCCAATCCGGCGCAAGCACAAGAAACTGCTAAGCCTCAGGATATCCCTAACTTGCAATGTTCGTTGTCGGAGACGCCCACTCTCAGCATAAGTTTTAGCGGGGCCCGTTCGAGTGTTGCTGAAGCGCTGAAGGCTTATAACGCCACCCTGCAGGACATTTTGAAAGAAGCTCGTTCCCGTGATATTACGCTGACGGTTCAAAGTGAGAATGTAAGTGTCAATAACTCAAGTTATGGTGCAGGAAACGATTCCTCTTACCAATACAGCGGAAGCATATCTTACCTTACAAAAACGACTGACGATCTTTGGAAGCTTTTGGAAGCACTATCCCTGAAGAAATATCAAGCGTCCGCCAACGTAAATAAATATTCTAACGGCGCACCTTGCACACAGAATTGATTGGAAACTCACCAAAGGAAGCTCCATTCATGAAGCGATTTTCTTTATTATTTTTTGGTGTTTTCCTTTCTCTGTTTTTTTCAAGTGCTCATGGACAGCAGGCGGCGCTGACGCCTGTGCGCTCCATCACGGTGAGCGGGGAGTCCGTCATCAAAGCCGCGCCGGACAAGGCCGATCTGATGATCACCCTCTATCGCGAGGGCAAGGAAATCGCGCAAGCCAAGCAGCAGGTGGACCGCCTGCTCGACACGCTGCGCGAGATCGCCTCGGACTACAAGATTGCCGAGAAGGACCTGCGCACGCAGTACACTTCCATCCAGCCGCAGTATGATTATTCCGTGGCCGGCAAGCCGCGCCTGAACGGCTATGTGGCGCAGCATTCCATCGTCGTGACGGTGCGTGACATGGAGAAGCTCGGTGACCTCATGCAGACGATGGTGGAGCGCGGCATTGATCGCGTGGACAACATCTCTTACGGCTTGCAGAAGGAAGACGCGCTGAAGGAAGAGGCGCTCATCCAGGCGCTCGCGGTGGCGCGTCGCAAGGCGGAGCGCCTGGCGCAGGCGGCTGGCAATGAAGCAGGCGGGGCGCTGACCATTCAGGAATCCGGCGCGTTCGTCCAACCGCCGCAGCCGCCCATGCCCATGATGATGCGCGCCGAGATGTCCAGCATGGCGCAGGACAAGGCCGCCGCGCCGCCTGCCGGGGAAGTCGAAATTCGCTCGTCCGTTACGGCGAGCTATCTGCTTAAGTAATGGAAACCCTTATGAACCGTCATTGCGAGGAGCGAAGCGACGCGGCAATCCAGAACCGTTCACTGGATTGCTTCGGCTGCGCCTCGCAATGACGAAAACCTACAACGAACAGGAACAAGTCCGATGCCTATTGAAATCCTGATGCCCGCGCTGTCGCCCACCATGACGGAGGGCAACCTCGTCAAATGGAACAAGAAGGAAGGCGACAAGGTGAAATCCGGCGATGTCATCGCCGAGATCGAAACCGACAAGGCCACCATGGAAGTGGAAGCGGTGGATGAGGGCATCCTCGGCAAGATCGTCGTGGCCGAAGGCACCGAGAGCGTGAAGGTGAACGAACTGATCGCGCTGCTGCTCGCGGATGGCGAAGATAAAAAAGCTCTGGAGGGTTATGCCTCCAAAGGTGGGGCTGCTCCGGCGGAAAAGCCCTCCCTTGCAAGCGGGGGAGGGTTGGGTGGGGGTGCTGCTCCCGCCAGCACGAACGGCGCGGATGGCACCCCCCTCCCAGCCTCCCCCCGCACGCAGGGGGAGGAGCAGGGGCGCGTGTTCGCCAGCCCGCTGGCCAAGCGTATCGCGGCGCAGGAAGGTGTTGACCTCGGCTCCGTGCAGGGCACTGGCCCGCATGGCCGCATTATCAAAGCGGATGTCGAGGAAGCGAAGAAATCCGTTGGCGTTGCTAAGTCGTCTGGTGGTGCGGCCTTCGCACCGGTCTCCTATGGCCGCAACCCGCAAGAGTCGGTGGACATCCCGCTCAACAACATGCGCAAGACCATCGCCAAGCGCCTGCTGGAATCCAAGCAGAATGTGCCGCATTTCTACCTCACCATCGAGTGCGAGATCGATGCGCTGAACGCGGCGCGCGCGCGCATCAACGCGGCGGCGGAAGCAGCAGTGAAAGGCACCGACCAGAAGCCCGCCTACAAGGTCTCCGTCAACGACTTCGTCATCAAGGCGGTGGCGCTGGCGCTGCGCGACGTCCCGGCGGCGAATGCCTCGTGGGCCGATACGGTCATCAAGCAGTATAACAACGTGGATGTGTCGGTCGCGGTGGCGCTCGATGGCGGCCTCATCACACCGGTGGTGAAGAACGCCGACCAGAAATCGCTGGCGGCCATCTCCAACGAGATGAAAGACCTCGCCAAGCGCGCCCGTGACGGCAAGCTGAAACCGGAGGAATTCCAGGGCGGCGGCTTCTCCATCTCCAACCTGGGCATGTATGGCATCAAGCAGTTCAACGCCATCATCAACCCGCCGCAGAGCTGCATTCTCGCCATCGGCTCAGGTGAAGAGCGCGTGGTGGTGAAAGGCGGCCAGTTCACTGCCGTGGGCATGATGACCGTCACGCT
Source organism: Alphaproteobacteria bacterium UBA998 (assembly GCA_002291925.1). Classification (GTDB taxonomy): domain Bacteria; phylum Pseudomonadota; class Alphaproteobacteria; order Rickettsiales; family UBA998; genus UBA998. The sequence continues at coordinate 72,375 of DBAY01000024.1, forward strand.
CTCCAGCGATCACCGCGTGGTGGATGGGGCCGTGGGGGCGCAGTTCCTCGCCGCGTTCAAACGCTACATCGAAGACCCGGTGATGATGGTTGTTTAATTTATTAAGTGTCATTCCCGCGCAAGCGGGAATCTGGAGCTTATAACCTCGAAATTCCCGCTTGCGCGGGAATGACAGGACAAAAAATGCAGGCCTACGTCTATATCCTCGCCAGCCGAAAAGATGGCGCACTTTATATCGGTGTGACGTCAGACTTGGTAAAGCGGGTGTGGGAACACAAGGAAGGATTCGTCGAGGGCCATTCAAAGAAGTACAACATCAAGAAGCTTGTCTATTTTGAGTCCACCGATGACATCAGCGCGGCCATCCTCCGCGAGAAGCAAATGAAGAAGTGGAACCGCGAATGGAAGATCGAGCTAATTGAGCAAACCAATCCGGAATGGCGCGACCTTTACGAGGACATCGCCGTTCCTACCTAACCAAAACCGTTATTCCCGCGAAAGCGGGAATCTGGAGCCAAGGAACAGAGATTCCCGCTTTCGCGGGAATGACAAAACAAAGGGAGTCATTCATGGCAGACGCATTTGACGTAGTGATCATCGGGGGTGGTCCCGGTGGGTATGTGGCAGCGATCCGTGCATCGCAGCTGGGGATGAAAACCGCCGTCATCGAGCGGGAGCATCTGGGGGGCATCTGCCTCAACTGGGGCTGCATCCCGACCAAGGCGCTGCTGCGCGCGTCGGAGATCAACCATCTGCTGCACTCGCTGGATGCGTATGGCTTCTCCGCCGAGAACATCCAGTTCGACTTCAAGAAGGTCATCGCCCGCTCGCGCACGGTGTCGGGGCAGCTGACGAAGGGCGTCACCGGCCTGATGAAGAAGAACAAGGTCACCGTTTACGCGGGCCACGGCAAGCTCGCCGGCAAAGGCAAGCTGACGGTGGAAAAGGACGGCAAGAAAATCGCCGACATCGAAGCCAAGCACATCATCATCGCAACCGGAGCGCGGGCGCGCGTCATTCCGGGGCTGGAGCCGGACGGCAAGCTGGTCTGGACGTACCGCGAGGCGATGGTGCCGGAGGAAATGCCGAAATCGCTGCTCGTCATTGGCTCCGGGGCCATCGGCTCCGAGTTCGCGAGCTTCTACCTCAACATGGGCTCGGAAGTGACGCTGGTTGAGGTGCAGGATCGGGTGCTGCCGGTGGAGGATGAAGAGATTTCCAAATTCGCCCAAAAACAGTTCGAGAAGCAGGGCATGAAAATCCGCACCAAGACGACCCTGAAAGCCATGAAGAAGGGCAAGAACAACGTCACTTGCACGCTGGAGAGTGGCGGCAAGACGGAAGAGGTGACGGTGGATCGCGTGATTTTAGCTGTGGGCATCGTCGCCAATACGGAGAATCTTGGCCTTGAGAACACCAAGGTGAAGGTGGACAAGGGCCAGATCGTGGTGAACGACTACCTCGCCACCGACGAGCCGGGCGTCTACGCCATCGGAGACGTGGCGGGCGCACCATGGCTGGCCCACAAGGCGTCCCATGAGGGCATCATCTGCATCGAGAAGATCGCGGGTCAGAAGGACGTGCACCCGATGAAGAAGGAGAACATCCCCGGCTGTACCTATTGCCGTCCGCAGATTGCCTCTGTCGGCCTGACGGAGGCCGCCGCCAAAGCGAAAGGGTACAAGGTAAAGGTCGGCCGTTTCAGCTTCATCGACAACGGCAAGGCCATTGCGCTTGGCGAGCCGGACGGCATGGTGAAAACCGTGTTCGATGAAAAGACCGGTGAGCTCCTCGGCGCGCACATGATCGGCGCGGAAGTCACCGAGATGATCCAGGGCTTTGTCATCGGCAAGACGCTCGAAACCACGGAAGCGGAACTGATGCACACCATCTTCCCGCACCCGACGCTCTCAGAGATGATGCACGAGTCGACGCTTGACGCGTACGGCAAAGTCATTCACATGTAATGGTTTATGGAAGCGTTGGCTGTTTACGAGGATGACCTGACCGAGCAACGCCTGCGCGACAAGGCGCAGGCCGTGGCGGGCCGTGAGTACCGCCAGCTCCGCGCGCAGATGCTGACCGGGCAGGACGAAGAAATCCGCCTGGCTGCCATGCGCCTGCGAGAGGAACTGCCGCCGGATCTGGCCAATGATGTCAGCTTCCAGCGCCTGCTCAACGCCCTGCAGCGCGAGGTGCTGCGTGTGGCCGAGCAGGATATCGTGGCGGTGTGTGCGTAAGTTTTCCGTTACACGGAAGCTGTTTTTAGCCGCTTTTATGGTGGGTCTTGAGACAATACCCGCCTCCGCAGGGATATGGTTTAGTATGACATGGGTAGCCGTCATTGCGAGGAGCGCAGCGACGTGGCAATCCATACGCCCGCTGGATTGCTTCGCTGGCGCTCGCAATGACGAGTTATTGTCACCCCGCACTAGGTACGCGGGGTCTCCTCGTGT
>DBAY01000075.1 GCA_002291925.1 Alphaproteobacteria bacterium UBA998
TTGCGGCGATTGTGCCGGTGGTGGTCGTTCCACAACACCTCGGCGCTATCGGCCATGCCCATCGGCATGCCGGGATGGCCGGACTTGGCGGCTTCCACGGCATCCATGGAAAGCGCGCGGATGGCATTGGCGAGCTGGGCGTGTTCAACAGCGGAGGGAGAGCGGGCGGGAAGGGTCATGGAACCTCGGGAAAGACGGGCAAAAAAGTGTCCCCCTTCTAGCATCAAAAATAAAAAATGAAAGCAATGAGTGAAGCCCGGCCATCTGCGTGGCGGCGACCGGGTATGACGCCAAAATTTAGGATTTGTGAAGACTGGTTGAAGTGTCTGGCGGCGCGGAGGGGCAAAGAAGTTTCGTGTATCTACAAGCGATTGTGCGCTGCAATGCACGTGGTGGGCTAATTTTGTTGCGGGGTGCCTTTGTTTTCGTTAAGGTGCTGTAACTGCAAGCGGGAGTGGTGATGCAACCATCACAGAACGGCGAACGTTCGAACCCCTCCGAGGCGCAACGACGCCTCATGTCCATCCACGGTGCGGCCAGCGCGGCCGTCGTGGCGGTGACCCGTCTCTCCTCCATTCTGCCCCTGACGCCCAGCGCCCATACCGAGGAGCTGGAAGCTGCCAGCGAGCGTCTCGCTGTCAGCCTGCGACGTCTGGACGAGGTGGTGACGCGCCTGATGCAGGTGAATATGGAAAACGCGGGCAAGCTGCTGTCCCGCATCGAGCAGCAGGAAACCAGCGAGAAGTGGCAGAAACGCTATCACGCCGTCGAGCGGGAGCGGGATTCGCTGCAGGAGATGCTGGTGGCGCTGAAGGACCGTTATGAAAAGCTGCAAACCGCCTACAGCGAGCGGCAGCATGCCTATGATTTGAAAGTGCTGGAGCATGAAGCCCTGCAGCTGCGCCATCTGGAAGCGCGCCAGCGGCTGGATCAATCCCTCGCGCTGCTGGATACGCTGATCGGGGAGCCGGAAGGGGAAAACCCATGAAACAGGTAGATGTACGCATCGGCTTTCACACCTATACGCTCGCCTGCGCCGATGGACAGGAGGGGCACCTGCAGCAGCTGGCCGACGAAATCGACATGCGCGCGCGCTCCATCAAGGAGAAATCCCCCCGTGCCAGCGAGGCCATGGTGCTGGTAATGACGGCTCTGATGCTCGCGGATGAGTTGTATGAGGCGCGTCAGGAAGCCGGGATGCTGCATGAAAAGCTTGCCATGGGCGTCACGCTCACCGGCAATGGCGAGGGCATGCCCCCCATTCCCAGTGCCGGGGTGGTGGCGCGCAACCTGACGATGGCGATGAATGACATCGCCGACCAGATCGACGCCATCGTGGCGACGGTTGAAAACCGCTGAAATCTGGCTTATATTCGTATCACTGCCCGGTGCGTGAGACGACTTTGTTCCTTGGGCCGATACTTACCTGTTCGGGAGCTGTCCCTTACCCTGGCTCTGGCCTCGGTGATATGGCACCCACCTTAATGAACGGGCCACATGAGACTTGTATCGTCCACGGCCAGGGCGGTGTTTTAAAAAAGCTCCCCGATCGAGGAGCTTTTTGTTTTAGGTTGCCTCGATGCTACGGCCTGCTGGCCTCCGCAATGAGGCGAGCTCAAGGCTGACTCGCGCCTCCTGCGCTCGACTAACAGCGTTATTGTAGCCGTCATCCTGCGATCCTGAAGGGCTGCGCAGGATCTCCTTCGGAACGCTCAGAGATTCCGGGCCCGCTTACGCGTCCCGGAATGACGTTGCTAAAACAGAATGTCACCCCGCATCTGGTACGCGGGGTCTCCCTACCACACGAGGAGACCCCGCAACAAGTGCGGCATGACAGCTATCTCGTCATTGCGAGCGTCAGCGAAGCAATCCAGCGGGCGGTTCTGGATGGCCGCGGCCCTGCGGGCCTCGCAATGACGGAAATCACATACGCCCCACCCACTCCGCTCTCATGGTGAGCCTGTCGAACCATGATGTGTGGCACGGGGACGGGCCTCTTATCCTTCGACACGCTCAGGATGAGGGGCAGAGGCAAAGACAGTCATTTTCATTCCGTACCCACCAAACCAAAAGGGCGGCCCGGAGGCCGCCCTTTCATGTCGTTTCAGGCAGGGTTACTGCTGATACTTGAACTGCACTTCCACGCGGCGGTCGCCGGAGAGGCAGTTGATCTTTTCCTGACGGTTCTTGATGCTGTCGCACTGGGTGGTCGAGGTGACGGAGCCCAGGCCCTGTACCGCGGCAACGCTGGTCGGGATGCTCAGCTTGGTGTCGAGGTAGTTCTTCACCGCCGTGGCGCGTTTCTGCGACAATTTAACGTTGTATTCCGAGTTGCCGATCTTGTCCGCATAGCCGACCACGCTGGCGCTCAGGATGCCTTTCGAGTTGGCCACCGTCTGGGCGAGGGCGTCAAGCTTCTGAGTGGCCTCGGCGGAGAGGCCGGCATCATCGAAGTTGAAGTAAACGGTGCGCGCGTCCTGGCTGATAACCGGGGCGGGCGGGGGCGGCGGGGCCTGCACCACCGGCTTCGGCGCTTCTTTCTTCGGGGCGCAGACATCATCGGCAGCCTGCCACTTGGTGCGGACGCAGTTGCCGAACGTGTTGGTCACGATGCCTTTGTGGTTGTCGTTGACGGTTTCACGGTCCGTGGCGGCTTGGGCGCTGGCGGTGCCGAGCGCGAGCGCGGCGAGCGCGATGATGAGGGTGTGACGCATGGTAAGCTTCCTTATTGGATGTTGCGCTACTGGCAATAGCCAAATCAAAGGTTAATTACAATGGAATTTCGAACCCGGAAAAGGGGGAGGACAGCCTACTTCTTGGCCTGCTTAGCAATCTTTTCCTGCAGCCCGTCATAATCAAGCGCGTGGGGCACTACCTCATCGCCCACGATCAAGGTCGGGGTGCCGCGCACGCCCATGGCCTGACCCAGCGCGTGGTTGCGCTCGATGGCCTGGCGTACATCATCCGCCTTGGCCCGCTCGCGCACCTTGGCCGCATCATAGCCGGCGGCTTTCAGCGCGGCATTCACCTTGGTTTCATCCGCCTTGCCGGGAGCTTTCATCATGGCGCTGTGGAAGGCGAAATACTTGGAGGCATCTACCTGATAGGCCGCGATGCCGATGCTGGCGAGCTCATTGGACTGCTCGCCGAAGATGGGGAATTCCTTCACCAGCAGGCGCACCTTGCCCTTGTCTTCCTTCATCACACGGTCCAGCGTATTGAACATGAATTTGCAGGCGGAGCAGTTATAATCCGAGAATTCCACGATGGTGACAGGCGCTTTCGCCTCGCCAACCACCGGGGTCATCTTGTCGTCATAGACGACTTTGCTGTGTTCTTTCACCGCTTCCGCAGCCTTCTCGGAGGCTTTCTCCATTTCCTTGCGCTGCATGGATTCCAGCGCATCGACGATCACTTCCGGGTGATCGAGCAGGTAATCGCGGATCAGCCCGTCCATCTCGCCGCGCGTCACCGGGGCGCTCGCATCCTTCGCATGGGCCAGCGGGGCGAAGGCCAAGGTGACGGCGAGAAAAACGGAAAGCAGGCGCATGAAAAACCTCGTGAATTATCGGTTGCGGAAGGGTGACAGAATTTCCCGGCGCTCGCCAGTGAAAAATGGCCCCTCGGCGTCCTTCTTCTCGCGCTCGCGGCGGATGGCGAAGCGTTTGATGTCCTGCGCGCGCAGGTAGGCGGGGCTGGCCTGCGGGAGCTTCTCCAGCGCCAGCGCGGCCTGCACGCGCATGGCGTCCGCATCATCGCGCATGGCGGCTTCCTCGGCGAGGGCGAGGTGGGCGTCGCCGGGCCGGTTTTCCTTGCCGTACGCTTCCGCCAGCAGCCGCCAGCTGACGTTGTAGCTGGGGTCCTGCTGGCTGGCGCGCTCGAGCAGGGTGATGGCCTCCTTGCGCTCGGCCTCGCTGGGGGTGCCCGCGAGGAGCGTGCGCGCATAGTCGGCACGCAGCAACGGCGAATCCGGCGCCAGCGTGCTGGCGCGGCGGTACGCGGCGCGCGCTTCGTCGATGCGCCCGGCTTCGAACAGCATCTGGCCTTTCAGCTCGTTGAAATACGGGTCATCCGGCTGCTCGGCGAGCAGGCCGTCAATAAGCGGCAGGGCCTGCGTGAGGTCGGAGCTGCGGTAATAGGCCACGGCGCGGGCATAGCGGGCGGGCACATCATCGCCCATGTAGCGGGACATCACCTGCGCGGGCGGGCGCATGAAGCCAAACAGCTTGGCCTGCATGCGCGCGTGGCGCTCATCAATCTCCGGCGAGAGCTTGTCCTTCAAGTGCGGTGAGCGCGCCACCTGGCTGCGCAGGCTGCTGATGCGCTCCTTGGTGAGCGGGTGGGTGAGGGCGTACGGGTCCGGCTGGCCGAGATAGCGTTTTTCGTCGCGGCGCAGACGCTCGAACATGTCGAGCATGCCTTCCGGCGTGACGCCGATTTTCTCCAGATAGCTGAACCCAGCCTGGTCCGCCGATTGCTCGTTGCTGCGCGAGAAGGCGAGCAGGTTGCGCATCGCCACCTGCGGCCCGGCGGAGAGGATGGCGCCCGCCGCATCGCCCGCGCCACCCGCCGCGGCGGCCCCAGCCAGCACGTACGCAATCACCGCGCCAATTTGCGCCTTCGCTACCTGTTCTGCCCCGCGTGCGAGGTGGCCGCCCGCGATGTGGCCGGTTTCGTGCGCGATGACGCCGATCAGCATCTCCGGCGTATCGGTGGCGAGCAGCAGGCCGGTGTGGAAGAAGATATTGCTGCCGCCCGCGACGAAGGCGTTGATGCTGTCCTCGTCGAGGATGAAGATGTGCACGGCCTCCGGCTCCAGCTCCGCCGCGCGCCAGACGGGGGTGGAGAGGTCTCGCAGATATTGCTCGATTTCCGCGTCGCGGATGAGGCCGCCTGCCTGGGCCAGGGTAGGCACGGCCACCAGCGCCAGCGTGGCGAGGAAGAAGCGCAGGAGTGTGGCGAGGTGGGCCATGCCCCATGATATGTAGGCGAAACACTTCATTTTGCAATGAATTCCTCGCGGTTTGCGTTGCATGGATGGCATGGGGATGTTAACGCTTTCGACCACAGAGAGGAAAAACCCATGTCTCCCGCCGCCCGTGCATTGATTGCCCCGTTCGAAGCCATGGAAGCCTTCCGCGAGGCGTCCGAGCTGAAGGCGCAGGGCAAGGATATCATCCACCTCTCCGTCGGCCAGCCGGGGCGCACGGTGCCGACTGCCGTGCTGGAGTCAGTGGCGAGCGCCATGAAGAACGACGCGCTCGGTTACACCGATTCCAAAGGCATCCCGGCGCTGCGCCAGCGCATCGCCCTGCAATACCGCACGCGCTATGGCGTCGAGGTGCCGGTGGAGCGCGTCTTTGTCACCGTCGGCTCATCGGGCGCGACGTTCATGACGCTGCTGACCGCGTTCGATCCCGGCGCGCGCGTGGCGCTGGCGCGGCCCGCCTATCCGGCTTATCCGAACATGCTGCAGGCGACGAACCTCGAGACGGTGTTTCTCGATACGGATGAGTCGACCGGCTTCCAGCCGCGCGTGAGCCATCTGGAGGCGCTGCCAACGCCGCCGGACGGGCTGATCATCGCCAGCCCGTCCAACCCGGCGGGGACCGTGCTGCCGCCGGAGGAGCTGCGCGCCATCGCGCAATGGTGCAAGGCGCATGGCACGAAGCTGATTTCCGATGAAATCTATCACGGCGTCACTTATGGCGACGCCGTGGCGCAGACGGCGCTGGCCTTCAGCGACGAGGCTTTCGTGGTCAACAGCTTCTCGAAATACTACCTGCTGCCCGGCTGGCGGCTGGGCTGGGCGGTGGTGCCTGAGCGGTTCTGCCGCAGCTTTGAATCGCTGGTGCAGAGCTTCTTCATTTCGCCGCCCGCCGTGTCGCAGGTGGCGGCGCTGCATGTGTTCGACCATCTCGACACGCTGGACGCCGCCGTAGCGCAGTATGCCGTGAACCGCGACATCCTGATGACTACGCTCCGCGAGGTCGGCATGCGCGGCCTGCGCCATGCGGAGGGGGCGTTCTATCTTTACGCCAATGTCTCCGGCCTCACCAATGACAGCCGCGATTTCTGCCGCCGACTACTGCATGAAGCGGGCGTTTGCGCCGTCCCCGGCCTCGATTTCGACGCCGAGCGCGGCCACCAGTATGTGCGCTTCTCCTACGCGGGCGAGCAGGCGGAGATTGAGGAAGCGTGCGGGCGCATCAGGGGCTGGCTGGGGACGTCATAACCTTCTCCCCTTGAGGGGGAGAAGGTGGCGCAAGGCGTCGGATGAGGGGTGACGCCGACAGGCGTGTGTTCGGCGTTGCCTCATGGTTCGACAGGCTCACCATGAGGAGTTATTTGCGCGCCCCCTCACCCCAACTCGAAACGCTCTGTCGGCGTTTCGCCCTACAGGGAGAGGGGGCTTCTTAACCCCTCCCCCAATAGGGGGAAGGATGGGAGGGGGGCGGAAGCGGAGTCAGTCGTACCCTCACGCCCCCACCCCAGCCCTCCCCCTACTGGGGAGGGGGCTATGGAGTTTCACCCCGTAATTTTGCTCCACCAGCCCTTGCGTTTGGGCTGGTTGCCGTCCACGGGGGTGTCAGGCAGCGGGGCCGGACGGGCCGCAGGGGCGAAGCTCTGCACCGCCGGTGCCTCGACAGGAGCCGGGGCGGGTGCGGCAGGCGCTGCCACGCGTACCGGAGCCGGACGCGGTTCGGCCACGGAGGGTAGCACGGCGGTGGCGTGATAGGCTGGTGCTTCTTCCGCGCCTTCTTCTAAAGACTGACTGCCTTCGGAGACGGAATCGGTGACTTCGCTGCCGGGCTCGCCGTTGTGCTCGCGGCGGCGGTTGCGGCCGCCCCGGCGTCCACGGCGACGTCCGCCGCGCTCGCCGCGCGGCTCGCCGCTTTCACTGACGCTGGCGTCATCGCCTGCATCTCCGTTTTCCGCGTCGCTGATATCTGCATCGCCTTCGCCATCGGCGGTCAGGGGCGCATCGCCTATGTCTTCGCGGCGACCCCGGCCACGGCCGCCCCGGCGACCGCGGCGGCGTCCGCCACGTTCGCGTTCGCCGCCAGTGTCGTCAGCTGCGCGCTCCTCGGTGGCTTCCTCGCGGTCGCCTTCTTCCTCGTCGATTTCCTCTTCGATGATCATCTCATCTTCCGGATCATCCGATTTGTAGAGGCCGCGCGGGGCTTTGCCGCCACGCCCGCCACGCTTGCCACCACGGCGGCGCGGGGGCAGGGGACGCTTATCCTTGGTGCCCCCGACCGGCGCGTTGCCGAAGGCGTAAGTGCCCTGCAACAGGGCCTCGTCGGTCTCGAAGGTGACTTTCAGCCCGTAGGTGGCTTCCAGACGCGCTACCTCATGGCGGTAACGGTTGAGCAGGCAGAGTGCGTCCGGCGCGGTCATGCGCACTCGGATCTCGGTCTGGCCGTCGAACGCCATGCTTTCCAGCTCGCGGATGAGCGAGACGGCGGTGGCGTCCGGTGAGCGCACATGGCCGGTGCCGCCGCAATGGGCGCAGGCCTGTGTCGTGGTTTCGAAAATGCTCGGCCCGAGGCGCTGGCGGGAGAGTTCCAGTAATCCGAAGGCGCTGATATGGCCCACCTGCACCTTGGCGCGGTCGGATTTCAGCGCATCCTTCAGCGCGCGCTCAACGGCGCGGCGATGCTTGCCGTAACCCATGTCGATGAAGTCGATGACGACCAGGCCGCCCAGATCACGCAGGCGCAGCTGGCGGGCCACTTCCTCGGCGGCTTCTAGGTTGGTCTTGAAGGCGGTTTCCTCGACGTTGCGCTCGGTGGTGGAGCGGCCGGAGTTGACGTCGATGGAGATCAGCGCTTCCGTGGGGTTGATGACGAGGTAGCCTCCGGAGGGCAGGGGCGCGATGGGGTTGTACAAATCCGCCAGCTGCTCCTCAACGCCATAGGCGGAGAAGAGGGGCTGCTGCTCCTTGAAATGCTTCACGCGCGCCGCATGGGAAGGCATGATCATCTTCATGAATTCCTTGGCCGTCTTGTAGGCGCCTTCGCCCTGCACCAGCACTTCGGCGATGTCGCTGTTGTAGTAGTCGCGGATGGTGCGTTTGACGATGTCGCCTTCCTCATAGACCAGCGCCGGGGCGGTGGAGGAGAGGGCGAGGTCGCGCGTCTGGTTCCACAGTTTGATGAGATATTCATAGTCGCGCTTGATTTCCGTGCGCGAGCGGTCGATGCCCGCGGTGCGGATGATGGCGCTCATGCCGCGCGATTCCTTCAGCTCGGCGGCGATTTCCTTCAGACGCTTGCGGTCGGCGCCGGTGCCGATCTTGCGCGAGATGCCGCCGTCTTTCGGCGAGTTCGGCATCAGCACGCAGTAGCGGCCGGGGAGCGAGATGTAGGTGGAGAGCGAACAACCCTTGTTGCCACGCTCTTCCTTGATCACCTGCACCAGCACGATCTGGTTCGGCTTGATGACTTCCTGAATCTTGTAGCGGCGGATGTTGAACGGGCGCGGCTTCACCACGTCTTCCTCGGAGACGGTCTCGACGCGGGCGTCGCGCTCATCGCCCTCGTCGTCGCGGTCGTCATAATCATCTTGGGCGATGGACTCGCTGCCCTCGGATTCCTGCATTTCCGGGAACGGATCGGCATCCGCCGCCTGCGCGGCCGGTTCCAGATCGCTTTCTTCCAGCGGCTCGGAGCTGGTTTCCATCGACGGGGTGCGGGCCTGCTGGGCTTTCTTCTTGGCGAAGGGACGGCGGCGGCCCTTGGGCTTCGGCGCGTCATCCTCCGGCGTGTCCGTCTCTTCTTCGATGATGGCGTCGGTGGTGGCCTCGATCAGGGAAGGCTCATCCGCCTCGGCCAGCGCGACCTCGGCAAAATCCAGCTCCGGCTGCGGCGCATCACCGATGGCGGCGGCGTCGGTGGCAGTCTCATTGTTCATGGCCTCGGCCGGCGCGGCGCCGCGGCCACGGCCACGGCGGCGGCGTCCACGGCGCGGGCGGTCCTCGCCCTCGCTGAACTCCTCGCCGCGCTCGCGCTCTTCGCCTTCCTCTTCGTCACGCTCGGCGCGGGCTTCGCGGGCGGCTTCCTCCTCGGCGAGACGCGCGGCTTCCTCCATCAGGCGTTTACGGTCGGCGATGGGGATCTGGTAATAATCCGGGTGAATCTCCGAGAAGGAGAGGAAGCCCTGCTTGTTGCCGCCATATTCCACGAAGGCGGCCTGCAGGGAAGGCTCGATGCGGGTGATCTTGCCGAGATAGATATTGCCTTTCAACTGCCGCTTGGCGCTGGAGACGAAGTCATAATGGTCGATGATATCGTCGATGATGGTGGCCACGCGGGTTTCGAGTTCGTGCGTGGCGTCGATGAGCAGGCGTTTGGTCATGAGTATTACTCCGTAAGTGCTGCCACCTCCCTGCGCGACAGACCTACGGATGATACACCTTCGTGCGATGGCCCCGCGCGCAAGGCGAGCGGGGGGGAGCCGGGGAGAAACTCATCCGGCTGAGAGATATCGACGAACGTCGGGCGTTCCATAAGCGCGCGTCAGGCGGCGGCGAATTGTTAAGAAATCAGGTTGCCGGTTACGCGCGCGCCACGATGGCGATGCGGGTGGAACGGATGGTGGAAAATTGTTGGAAGGACATGGAAAAACCTTTCGTGTCTCATATGTTTCGTCGTGCCGGACAGGCCTCCGGCGGGCATGGGCCGCCCTGGCGGCACGCTCCCCGAGTCGGTGTGGCGTGCAGGGAGCGGAGAATTTCGTATTCACTACCTTATCATGTAACGAATTAAGAACCGGTTGACAACCGGCTTTCCACGCTGGCTTTTATCAGAACGTGACCCATTGCCCGTCCATCATGCGCCCCTATTGGTTAATTTTGCTGCTTTTCATGGGGTTGGCCCTGCGTCCCGAGGCGGGCCGGGCCACGACAGATATCGTTGAAACCACCGTGCAGGCCGAGCCGCGCGCCGAATTCGTGGTGTTTCACCTGAGCGGGCCGGTGGTGCAGCAGAAAATCTTCCGCCTGCAGAACCCGGAGCGCCTCGTCATTGATCTGGATACGGTGCATGGCACGGGGGTGGGCATGCCCGCCGATTATAATGGCCGCCTGCTGCGTAATATCCGCTTCGGGCAGTTCGACACCGATACCTCGCGACTTGTTATTGAGCTTTCCGGGCCGGTGGAGAAGGCGGAGGTGCATCGCTTCATGGCGGGCAATGAGAAAGCGCCGGGGCGCTTCGTGGTCGAGGTGGTGCCACGCGCAAATTTTAATTACGGCACTTACCGCCCGCCGGTGGCCCCGCCCCCGGCGGTGGAAGGCGGCCGTTACCCGGTGCCCGTGTTCAAGCCGCAGCAGTTGCCTAAGCCAAAGCCAATGGTCATCATCGATGCAGGCCATGGCGGCAAAGACCCCGGCGCGCTGGGGCGGGATCAGACGCTGGAGAAGAACGTCACGCTCTCCTACACGCAAATGCTGGCAAAAGCCTTGGAGGAGACGGGCCGTTACCGTGTGGTGCTGACCCGCGCGGATGACCGTTTCATCCTGCTGCCCGACCGCGTGAAAATTGCCCGCGAGCAAAAGGGGGACATTTTCATCTCCGTCCATGCGGACACGGCAAGCACGCCAAAAGCGCGGGGGCTCTCCATCTATACCGTGTCCGAAACCGCCTCCGACGCCGAGGCCGCCGCCCTCGCTGAGCAGGAAAACAGCGTGGATCTGCTTTCCGGCATCGATATGCCAGTGGAAGATAAAGCGGTGGCGGACATCCTGCTCGACCTCACCCAGCGCGACACCAAGAACAAGGCCTCCCGCCTTGCCGATACGATGGTGGAGTCCTTCCGCGATCAGGATATCCGCCTGCTGCCTAATACGCACCGCTTCGCGGGCTTCCGCGTGCTGAAAGCGCCGGACATTCCATCGGTGCTGATTGAAATCGGCTTCCTTTCCAACCCCGATGATGAGCGCAATTTGCGCTCGGCGGAGTACCCCAAAAAGCTCGCGCGGGGCATTGTGCAGGGGCTGGATGCGTATTTCGCGCAGGGCAAGCGCTGAATCCCCTTGAAAGCCTAAGGATATCCTGCTTATTGGCTTGTAACGAATGCGTGCTTGCCCCAGAATCAGCCCATGCAGGACCCTACCCCCACGATCTCCCGCCGCCCCCTCGGCTCGCGGCTGCTGCGCGGCCTCGCCGGGCTGGTGGCGCTCGGCCTGAGCCTCGGCATTGCCGGGCTGATTGGCGTTATTGCGATGTTTGCCTATTTCAGCCGTGACCTGCCGGATTATCACTCGCTCGCCAGTTATGACCCCGCCACCATGACGCGGCTTTACGCCGCCGATGGCAGCCTGATGGAGGAATACGCCACCGAACGGCGCATCTTCGTGCCGCTCGAGGAGATTCCGCCGAAGGTGGTCAACGCGTTTATCTCGGCGGAGGATCAGAATTTCTACCGCCACCCTGGCATCGATGCGATGGGCATTGGCCGTGCCGTATGGGATAACGTCCGCAATTATGGGCAGGAGCGCTCGCTGGTCGGCGGCTCTACCATCACGCAGCAGGTGGTGAAGAACTTCCTGCTCACCAATGAAAAATCCATCAAGCGCAAGATGATGGAGGCCATCCTCGCCTTCCGCATCACGCGCGCCTACAGCAAGGAGAAGATTCTTGAGCTGTACCTGAACGAGATCTATCTCGGGCATGGGGCCTATGGCGTGATGGCGGCATCGCAGGTCTATTTCGGCAAGGATTTGAACGCGCTGACGACTGAGGAGGCCGCGCTGCTGGCCGCCTTGCCGAAAGCGCCGAGCAATTACGACCCGTTCAAATATTACGACCGCGCGATGGAGCGGCGTGGCTACGTCATCGAGCGGATGCTGGAGGATGGCTACATCAATGATGACGAGGCCGAGCGTGCCTACGCCACCGACATCGTGCTGACCGAGCCGTACCTCGAACCGAAATCGGAAGCACCTTATTATTCCGAGGAAGTGCGCCGCCGGCTGGTGAAGACTTATGGCTCGCAGCCTGTCTATAAAGGTGGTCTCTATGTGCAGACTGCGCTCGACCCGCGCCTGCAGCCCCTCGCGGACAGGGCGCTGCGCCATGCGCTGATTGCCTATGACCGCCGCCATGGCTGGCATGGTGCGCTTGCGCATTTCGCATCGACCGGGGAGTGGGAAAAGCAGCTCACCGCGTATCAGAAAGAAAAACAGCCGCCGCTGATTGAAGAACAGCGTCTGGCCGTCGTGCTGAAGACGGAAGCCGGCGAGGCGCAGATCGGTACGCTGGATGAGGCAGGCAACGCGGCCCGTGGCATCATCCCCTTCGAGCAGATGAAATGGGCGTGGCAGAAATCCATCGGTTCGCCGAAGAAAGCCGAGGATGTGGTGAAGAAGGGCGATGTGATCATCGTCTCGCTGCTGGAGGACAAGAACGCCAAGAAGGCTGACGGGAAACTCCCCCCCTACACGCTGCACCAGATTCCCGAAGTGAACGGCGCGCTGGTGGCGATGGACCCGCATACGGGCCGCGTGCTGGCCATGAGCGGCGGCTACAGCCCCAACGGCACCGAGTTCAACCGCGCCACCCAGGCCAAGCGCCAGCCGGGCTCTGCCTTCAAGCCGTTCGTCTATCTTGCGGCGATGGAGCGGGGGTTCACGCCCTCCACCATCGTGGTGGATGAGCCGGTGGCCATCTCGCAAGGTCCCGGCCTGCCGATGTGGACGCCGAAGAATTATGGCGGTGAGTTCCTCGGCCCGGCGACGCTGCGTGTGGGGCTTGAGAAATCACGCAACGTGATGACCGTGCGCCTCGCCCAGATGCTCGGTATCGAGCGGGTGGCGAAGGTCGGCGAGCGTTTCGGCATCTATGATTCGCTGCCGCTCAATTTCTCCACCGTGCTCGGCTCCTACGAAACCACGCTGCTGAAGCTGGTGACAGCCTATGCCAGCCTTGCCAATGGCGGCATGAAGGTGGAGCCGGTCTTCATCGAGCGCATCGATGACCGCAAGGGCAAGACGCTCTATGCCCGCGATGCACGCGAGTGCCAGGGCTGCAAAGCGGGAAGCGAGGCGTTCCGCGAATCCGCGCCGCCGGTGCTCGCCGATGAGCGCCAGCGCATCTTGGATGCCCGCGTGGCCTACCAGATGACCAGCATGCTGCAGGGTGTCGTGCAGCGCGGCACCGCGGCCAGCGCCGCCAAGCTCGGCCTGCCGCTCGCGGGCAAGACGGGCACCACCAACGACAGCCGCGACACGTGGTTCATCGGCTATTCTTCCGACCTCGTCATCGGCGTCTATGTGGGTTTCGACACGCCGCGCAACATGGGCGACAAGGAAACCGGCGGCCGCGTGGCGCTGCCCGCCTTCATCGAAATGATGGGCGTGGCGAAGGATTATTACCCGCCGCGCGAATTCGACATGCCGCCGGGCATCCAGATCATCCCGGTGGATCACCAGACCGGCCAGCCGCCCTTGCCGTGGCAGATGACAGGCAAAATGGTGCAGGAGGCCTTCATCACCGGCGGCCCCATCTTTATCCCTGGCGAATATGAGGGCCAGTCGGATGGCACCCAACTTGCCAGCACGCCGCAGAACCCGATGGCCGGCCCCGTGGACGGCGCAGTGCCCGCCGAGCTTCCCGCCGATGCCAGCGAGGCGCAGCGTGGCGATATCTACGCGCAGGAATATTACCGCAACTACCAGCAGCAGCGCCTGCAGCGGTACCAGCAATACCTCAACCAGCGCGACACGTATAATGCCTCCGGCGAGCAGCAGCGCTTCCCCGCCGCCGGGCAGTACACGCCGCCGCGCAATGTCCCCCCCGCTGCCACGGGTACCGGCGCACTTTACTGAATTTGCTTGCCTGTGGTGGGAGGGGTGCTACGCTTTCACCAAACGAGGGGATGAACATGGAAGCAGATGCTGATCTGACGGCTTTTCTTGATGAATTAACACAGGCTTTTACAGCGATTCATGATGGCGCAGCGCCTGTGGCGGAATGCATGGTGCAGGACCTTTTGACGCTTGGCTATTACCTCCTTGGTGCCGATGCGTACGGCAAGCGCACCGAGCAAGCGCTGCTCTCGGAAATGATCACCTATTTCCGCCCGGCTCAGCCCAGCATGCCGTATGAGTACAACCTCTCGGTCAGTGACAGTTTTCTCGAGGCGGAATTAGGTAAGCGTGCATCCGAGGCCAGCGGCGCGCTGAATGAGTCGGTCATCCGCCATCTGGCCACCCTTCGGACCTTAGAAGTATGGACGGAGAAAAACGGGCTGGAGAATGCAAAGGCCCATCACTTCATCGCCCAGTTTCAGGCGCTCCTGACGCGCCTGGTATCGCAGGATGGTCAATTCAGCGATGCGGAATCGACTTTTCTAAAACTGTTTGATACCTACTTCGCCCGGTACGGAAGCGCCGCTCCGCCTGCTTCCGCTGCATTCTAGACACGAAAGATCGCCATGAAAGCCGAAATTCTCAATCTGTCCGATTCCATCAAGCAGTCGCAGGAACTGCTGAGGAGGTATCTTTGACTGGGACAGGGCCAATTTCCGACTCGAAGAACTGAACGCGCTCTCCGAAGATCCTGCCCTCTGGCAGAAGCCGGAGGAGGCCCAGAAACTGCTGCGCGAGCGTAACCACCTCGCCGCGCTGGTGGATGGCTACAAAGCACTGGACCAGCAATTTCAGGACAGCCTGACCCTCGCCGAGATGGGCGAGGAAGAGGGGGATGCCACGGTTGTCGAGGAGGCCGAGCAGACCCTGCGTGACATTCAGCTCAAGCTGAAATCCATGGAAACCGAGAGCCTGCTCTCCGGGGAAGCGGACGCCAATGACTGCTTCCTCGAGGTAAATGCCGGGGCGGGGGGCACGGAGAGCCAGGACTGGGCCAACATGTTGCTGCGGATGTACACACGCTGGGCCGAGCGCAAGGGCTTCAAGGTGGAACTGGTGGACGAGACACCGGGCGAGCAGGCGGGCATCAAGTCGGCCACGCTGCGCATCTCCGGCCATAACGCATATGGGTGGGCCAAGACGGAATCCGGCGTGCACCGCCTCGTGCGCATCTCACCCTATGACAGCAATGCGCGCCGCCATACCAGCTTCTCCAGTGTCTGGGTGACGCCCATCATCGACGACTCCATCGAGATCGAGATTCTCGACAAGGATCTGCGCGTCGATACGTTCCGCGCCTCCGGGGCGGGCGGGCAGCACGTCAACAAAACCTCGAGCGCCGTGCGTATCGTGCATCTGCCCACCAACACCGTGGTGCAGAGCCAGGCCTCGCGTTCGCAGCACCAGAACCGGGCGGAGTGCATGGCCATGCTACGTGCCAAGCTCTACGAAGCGGAGTTGCGCAAGCGCGAAGAGGCCGCCGATGCCTTGTCCGCCACCAAGACGGACAATAGCTGGGGCCACCAGATTCGCTCCTACGTGCTGCACCCGTATCAGATGGTGAAGGACCTTCGCACCGAGGTGGAGACCAGCAATACGCAGGGCGTGCTTGATGGCGCGCTGGACGAGTTCATGGCTGCGGCGCTGGCTTCTCGCATTAAAACTGGGGTGGAAAAGCTCGCCGAGCAGGGCAAAAGTGCTGTGAATTAACGGTTTCGTAACGCCGAGCCACTAAAGGTGAAAGTTGTACCATGGCCCAACCCGTGAGTCGCCGTTTATGAATTCGCCAACGCCTCCCCAGCCGCAGACCGAACAGCGCCTGACATTCCGGCTGCTTTCCTACTGGAACCGCATCCGGGGGGAGAGGCGGATGCCATCGCTTTCAGATGTGAATATTCAGGAAATTCTGGAGCTTTGGTATTTCAGCTTCACCATCGATGTACGCGAAACGGATCATAAGTTTCATTATTTGGGCTCCAGTCTGCGCGATGTATTCAAGGAGGATTACACCGGGTATTCTGTGCAGGACGCCATGAATGATGATGTGATGGTCAACAACACCATCGGTTTTTACGAGCGGGCCATCCTGTCGCAGGAGCCGGTCATGGAAGCGGAATCCTTCTTCAGCGAAGGGGATGAAATCCGCTACCGCAGCATCATCGTGCCGCTCTCTAGCGATGGGCAAACGGTTGACTTTCTGATGGGAACCACTAACTACAAGCGGTTCAGTAGCGAGAAATAGCGCCACGCAACGCCGCCGCTCCGCCTCCTACCCTGTGGAACGGACATTGATGACCAGCGCGCTCAACAGCTTAGGCTTTGCCAAACCGCCTGCCGAAACGCGGGTGGTGGTCGCCATGTCGGGCGGCGTGGACTCGTCCGTGGTGGCGGGCCTGCTGCACCGCGAGGGCTATGAAGTCATCGGCATCACGCTGCAGCTCTATGATCACGGCGCGATGGTGGGCAAGAAAGGCGCCTGCTGCGCCGGGCAGGACATTCATGACGCCCGCCGCGTGGCAGAAACGCTGGGCATTCCGCATTACGTGCTAAATTACGAAAGCCGCTTCCGCGACGCCGTGATGGAAGATTTCGCCGACACCTATCTGGCCGGGGAGACGCCGATTCCCTGCGTGAAGTGCAACCAGTCGGTCAAGTTCAAGGACCTGCTCACCACCGCGCGTGAACTCGGTGCCGACTGCATGGCTACCGGCCACTATGTGCGCCGCGAGACGGGCGCAAACGGTGCGGAGTTGCATCAGGCCGCCGAATTTGGCAAGGACCAGAGCTATTTCCTGTTCGCCACCACGCGCGAACAGCTCGATTTCCTGCGCTTCCCGCTGGGTGGCCAATCCAAGGACGTCACCCGCCAGATGGCGGCGGATCTGGGTCTCATCGTGCATGACAAGCCGGACAGCCAGGACATCTGCTTCGTGCCAACTGGCGGGTATGCCGACGTCATAGAAAAACTGCGTCCCGGCGCGTCCGACCCCGGCGACATCATCCATATCGACGGCTATGTGCTCGGCCAGCACAACGGCGTCATCCATTACACGGTGGGCCAGCGCAAGGGGCTGGGCGTCGCGGCGGGTGAGCCGCTTTACGTGGTGCGGCTGGAGCCGGCGGAGCGCCGCGTCTGGGTGGGCCCGCGCTCGGCACTCGAGAAAACACGGTTTGTCATCCGCGATGTCAACTGGCTGGCGGATGCGGCGATGCCTGAGCGCACCGGCGAAGTGATGATCAAGTGGCGCTCCTCCCAGCAGCCGCAGCCGGCCGAATTTTTCCGCCTTCCCGGCAACCGGGCGCTGGTGCAGCTGCTGCAACCGCAGGCGGCCATTGCACCGGGACAGGCTTGCGTTGCCTATGACGGCTCGCGCGTGCTGGGAGGCGGGTGGATCGTCTCGATGGCTCCGGACGCGGTGGAGAATATTTCGCAAGAGCTATGGATGCTCGCCACCGGTGGGGACGTGCATACCTAAGGCAGCAATTCCACCTTGCGCTGAATCTCCGCGCCCCATTCATTCACCAGCTGTTTCTGGATGGCTTCCAGCTTGGCGATGCGGGCGTTTTGCCCGAATTCTGTAACCAGTTCCGCCATGTAGGGCATCAGCCAGATCAGCAGCCACCCGCCGCCAGCAAAGGTGTAAATAACGAACCACATGGAAGGATCGATGATAATGCGCAAGGATTCGTCCAGAGACACGGAAAACACTTTCTTTGCATACGGTAGCATCCCGGCGATGTTACACGCCAAGACGCAGCGGTAAATTTCCTTCTGCTTGGTCGTGTCGGCGATGTAGGCCACAATGGAGGGTAGCATGCCCACCAGAAAGAAGATAAAGCTTCCCTTGAAAACAACGGCCAGTATAAGGCAAGCCAGATAGAGCAAGCCAATACGCATCATGCCACCTGATTTCTTCTGCTTTTTCTTCTTTTTGTTCGTCATTGTTTGTTCTACCCGACAAAATCACGAATCATGTAGGCGCAGGTGATCAGAAACAGGAACATCGAGACGAGCGAGGCCCAGCGGTGTGCCCGATCCTGTACCTTTTTTTTCAATGCATCCCTGTCGCGCAGCTTGTTGATTTCCAGTTGATTGCGCAAAAACATTTCCCGGGCGCGGCTGTAGCCAGAATGGTCACGCTCAAGATGAGTTAAATCCAGTAGCGCGTTCAGTACCGCTTGTATGCGTCCCTCGTCGGCTGCATCTCGAACGCGGCGGCACAGCGTGTCCCGAATCTTGCGACTGTGAACGTTCTGTAATAGGTCGAGTACGAGGAGCGCTGCATGACAAGTAAGGCCGGGCAGTTCGGCGATTCCGCTTTTCTCTTGCGCCCGCGCAAAAAGCTGCAGCACCTGCAATTCGCGGCTTTTGGCAAGGTCAGGCGCATAAGGGGCGATTTCAGTAAAGCGGATTTCGTTATTGATATTGCCCCGGCTTGCCGCAAAAGCGGTGAGGTGCCGGTCCATCAGGCTGAAATCCTTATGGCGCGTGGTGGCCAGCGCATCAAGCACCTGCATCATGTGCGGCAGGGAGGTGACGTACTGATCTCTCAGCTGCGCACTATAGCAAGGCAAATCATGATTGAGATCGTAGAGACAGCGCTCCAAGCCAAAGCCGAAGCCTGTGCCATTCAGTGCTGGCCGCACCGTCTGCAATTTCCATACAGCGTCCTGCACTTCCTGCGTCAAACGCACCTTCTGGCGTTCTGTCCAGTAATGTGGCAGGTCGTTTAGCATCACCTCAATGAGAATGTTCAAATCGGCTTGCCGTTTATGGTACATCGCCTCCGAAATCATCTTACCGATGGCGTCCGTGTTGAAGGCCAGATGCTCGCTGCGGATGGGGCCCGCCGGGTCGAGGATGATCAGGGCGCGGGTGAGGAGTTCGCTGGCGCGCTTGGCATTCTTCGCTGCCGATCCGGAGTAGTTGATGATCTGCGTGATCATGTCCGCGTCGTCGGGCTGCTGGATGGATTGCTCCAGCCAGCGCTCCAGTTTGGCACCCCGGATGAAATTCTTGGCCGTCTCCCAATTGGTGTAGAAGGCGTGGGCGAGGGCCTTGCGGTTGAAGTAATCTTTGCCGTCAAAATGGAATGGACGAGAGGCCTCGCGCGGGGTGGAGGGGTGGATGATATTGAAGCGCTTGCCGGTGATCCATTGCGCCAGCTGCGCCGGGCCCCAGCGGTCGGCGGGGTCGTCGCACAGGCTGCCGCGCAGCAGGTCGCTGAAATACTCGGAAAACTCGGCATTGCCGATGAGGGTATTGTAGCAGCCCTGCTGCAGGAGCAGCGAAATGAGCTGTGGTTGGGTCAGGGAGCGAATGCGGCCGAGGTTATAGAGCACCTCGATGACCAGCACGCCGATGGCGTACACGTCTACTTTCAGAGAGCCCGCGCCCTTGCCCTGCGCCACGGCGGCGATGCGTTCCACGGGCTCATAGAGATATTCCTGCGAGAACCCGGCCGACTCGGAGATGCACTCGCCCAACATCATTTTCTCGCCGAGGAAGATACTCGAGGGATGGATGTGGCAATGGCTGATGCCGAGTTCCTCCAGCGCCGTCAGCACCGAGGCGAGCGGTGTGAGTATCTGGTCACGCAGCGACTGTTCGCTGAAGCTGGCGCCCTCGGCCAGCAGCTGCGCCAGCGAGCGGCCTTGCGGTTTCTCGAACAGCAGCACGTGCCGCTGCTCGCCCATCGGCTGCAGATGCACGATGCCGCGGTCGATCAGGCGGATCAGGTGAGGATGATCGAAGCCAGCCAGCTTCTCCATGCTGGTGTGGCGGTACGGCAACCCCGGATCGCACACCGCGGCATAATAAGGCAGCACATTGCCCGCTAGATCGGTGACCGCGAAGGCCTGCGACTGGTTGCGGCTGAGTTCGGGAAGGGGCTGGTCGGTCTTGATGATATAGCGGCCATTAACCTGGTTGGCGGGCAGCTCGGCGGGCTTGTAGGTGGGGCGGTAGGCCCTTAGTTTTTCTTCAATTTCCTGGCGTGCCTTCTCAATGGAGCCCTCGGCCCGCGCCGGGGGGGGGGGCACAGGCGCAGGGGGCGCCGCAGGTGCGGACGGGGCAGGGGATTCGCTTTTGAGGGCAGCGTCAGCCATACCCCATCCTACGAGGTATTTGATTTAAATTGTCTTAATTAGCGCGCAATCAGCCGATAAAAGGATCATGCACGAGGATGGTGTCCTCGCGCTTGGGGCTGGTGGAGAGCAGGGCGACCTGGCACTCGATCAGCTCCTCGATGCGGCGGATAT
Organism: Alphaproteobacteria bacterium UBA998; assembly: GCA_002291925.1. Lineage (GTDB taxonomy): Bacteria > Pseudomonadota > Alphaproteobacteria > Rickettsiales > UBA998 > UBA998. The sequence continues at coordinate 20,135 of DBAY01000075.1, forward strand.
ACTTGATCATCTGCGCCGGAAGCTCGGCCCAGCTGCGCGCGCCATAGGTGCTTTCCGACCAGCCGGGCATGGTTTCGTAGGTCGGCTCGATCTTTTCCTGAATGAAATGCGCGGCGGGCAGGTAATCGTAGGTCTGACCCTCATATTTATAGCCGACGCAGATTTTCAGCTCCTCCAGCCCGTCCAGTACATCCACTTTGGTGAGAGCGATGCCGTGGATGCCGGCGATCTTGCAGGACTGACGCACCAGTACGGCGTCGAACCAGCCGCAGCGGCGTGGACGGCCCGTGACGGTGCCGAATTCGTGGCCCTTCTCGCCGATGCGCTTGCCGATCTCGTCCGTCAGCTCGCTCGGGAAGGGGCCGCTGCCGACGCGGGTGGTGTAGGCCTTGGTGATGCCGAGGATATAGCCAAGCGAGGCCGGACCGACGCCCGCACCCGCCGCGGCCGCACCCGCATGGGTGTTGGAGGAGGTAACGTAGGGGTAGGTGCCATGATCGACATCCAGCAGCATGCCCTGCGCGCCTTCGAACATGACGCGCTTGCCGGTGCGGCGGCATTCATCGAGCGTCCGCCAGACGGGGCGGGCGTAGGACATGACTTCCTCGCGGATTTCCAGCAGCGGGGTCAGCACGGCCTCCAGCGTCTGCTCCGGCTGGCCGGAGAGTTTCAGAACCTGATTATGGAAGGCGAGCTGCGCCTCGATCTTCTCGCGCAGCACGTCGATATTGGCGAGGTCGCACATGCGCACGGCGCGGCGGGCCACCTTGTCCTCGTAGGCCGGGCCGATGCCGCGGTTGGTGGTGCCGATCTTGGCGCTGCCGCGGCGGGCTTCGGCGGCGGAGTCCATCTCGCGGTGAATGGGCAGAATCAGCACGGCATTCTCGGCGATCTGCAGGTTTTCCGGGCTGATGGCGACGCCAAGGGCGCGCACGGCATTGATTTCTTTCAGCAGCGCGAACGGGTTCACCACCACGCCATTGCCGATGATGGAAAGCTTGCCCGGCCGCACGATGCCGGAGGGCAGCAGGCTGAGCTTGTAGGTGACGCCATCGACCACGAGGGTGTGGCCCGCATTGTGGCCGCCCTGAAAACGCACCACCACCTCGGCGCGCTCGGAGAGCCAGTCCACCACCTTGCCCTTGCCTTCATCCCCCCACTGGGAGCCTACTACCACGACGTTCGACATTCTTTTTCTTTCCTTGTTTTTTGCTGTCATTCTGCGAGGCGTAGCCTGCGCAGAATCTCCATGCGTTACGCGGGAGATCCTGCGCAGCCTTTTAGGCTCGCAGGATGACGTTATCTTATAATTCCCTCAGGCTTCCGCCCTCCCAGACATGCGTGCAGCCAAGTGTCCGGGCTTCTTCCTGCCAGTCCTTGCCCAGCGCGCGCAGGGTGACGTAACCCTGCTCCCGTAAGCGGCGGGCCTCCTGCTCCGTTGTGCCGGGGGCGAGTAGAAGGCGGCGCTCCTGCGTCACCGGCAGGTAGCCGCATTCCAGCAGCGCCCGCACGTAAAGCGTCGCGCCGCAGGCAATCAGGCCGTCCTGAATCACATACCGTCCGCCGCGCCCAACCTCGCGCCCATGCGCGCCATCGAAGAGCGAGAAGCAGAGGCCTTCCTGATACTCGAATCCGTGGCTCTCCAGCGGGTCGATGGTCAGGCGCACCTGCGGGGCTTCGCGTTGCAAGGTCGCGTGCACCTCGGCCAGCTGGGCCAGCCAGCCCTTCACGCGGGCGGGCAGGGCGAGGCCATGCAGTGCCTTCAGCGTGGCGGCGGCCTCCAGCGGCAGCGAGAGCAGGGCGAGGATGGTGTCCTTCACTGGCAGCGTCTCCGGCAGGGCGGCGGGGTCCTTGCGCTTCACGGCGGCGATGACATGGGCGCGTGCCTCGTCGCTTTCGAAAGTCACGTCCACCAGCAATTCATCGAGCAGCCCGGCCAGCGTGAGGTCGGCCACGATCTGCGTGCTGCCCACCCGCCCCAGCGCTTCGATGCTGACCAGCAGCACCTCGGAAAGGGCGGCGGGCGCATCGACGCCGATCACTTCCAGCCCGGACTGCACGAGCTGCCGCTCCGGCGACAGCCCCTGCGGCAGGGTGCGCAGCACGCGTCCGGCATAGGAGAGCCGCAGCGGCTTCGGCGCCTTGGCAAGCAGCGTGGCAGCGATGCGGGCGATCTGCGTGGTGATGTCGGCGCGCAGGCCCATCATTTTCTGGCTGAGCGGGTCGGGCACGCGGAAGGTCTGCGGGGCGTAGGCCGCCCCCTTGCCGCCGAGCAGGGTTTCCTCGAATTCCACCAGCGGCGGGGTGACCTGCTGGTAACCATTGGCGGCGAAGCAGGCCAGCAATTCGGTAATCATGCGCTGTTCCCGCGCCGCGTCAGGCGGCAGCAGGTCTTGCAGGCCGGAAGGGAGTAGTGCCGGTTGCATGGGGGTAAATGTCCGTTTCCGGCCACGGATGTAGCCAAATTCCGTCCCCCGGTCAATGAAAGCCCTTGGAATATGCACAAAAGGCTATATTTCCAAGGACGCTTGCCCTAAAGAGCAACGGGGGGATTCACAAAAATCATGAAGAGTCTCAGGAAGAAGAGTCTCAGGAAATGGTATGCCGGGCTGAACCGGCCGACCCGGCTGGCGGTGTGGATTCTGGTCGGCATCACCCTGTGGATGGCCACCGGCTTCATCCTTCCCAGCGAAGACCACTCTGACGAAAACACCGCCCTGCGGGATGAGCGCGATGTCAGCGCCGGCATTGCTATCCGCCAGAGCGTCGCGCAGCCGCACAACCGCACCATCGCGCTGAACGGCGTCACGGAGCCTAACCGCGTGGTCGGGTTGAAGGCCCAGACGGCCGGGCCGATTGCCGCGTTTCCGCTGAAAGAGGGCACGCAGGTGAAAAAAGGTGACGTGTTGGTGGAAATCGACCCGCAGAACCGCCCGGAGCAGTTGCGCCGCGCCGAGGCGCTGGTGAGCCAGCGCGAGATTGAATACAAGGCCTCGCAGCGCCTCGCCACGCAGGGCTTCACCACGGAAGTGCGCTTTGCGGAGACGAAAACGCAGCTGGAGGATGCCCGCCGCGAGCTGAAGCAGGCGCAGATTGACCTGCGCAACACCCGCATCCGCGCACCGTTTGATGGCGTGCTGGAACGGCTGAATGCCGAGGTAGGCGATTTCGTCGGCGTCGGCGTGTTTGGCGGCGAGGGGGCCATCGCACAGGTGGTGGAGCCGAACCCGCTGATTATCGCCGCCAGCGTGCCGCAGTCCGACCTGCCGCTCATCCAGCGCGACGGTGTGGTGGCCATCCGCATCCCGAACATAGAACTACTTGAGGGGCGCATCCGCTACCTCGCCAGTGTGGCCGACGCCGCCAGCCGCAGCTTCCGCGTGGAAGTGGAGCTGCCGAACCCGGACTATGCCATTCCCTCCGGCCTCACCGCCGAGGTGCGCCTGCCGCTGGAAACCGTGCAGGCGCATCTGGTTCCGCCCTCCATCATCGCGCTCGACGACAAGGGCGGCGTCGGCGTGAAGACGGTGGATGACGTGGGCGGCGTGCATTTCAACCCGGTGGCGGTGCTAGACGAAACCGGCGAAGGGCTCTGGGTGGCCGGGCTCCCGGAGCAGGTATGGCTCGTCACCCAGGGCCAGGCCTTCATCAGCGATGGCCAGACGCTTGATTTGCAGAAGGTGAAGCGTGAGGGGGAAATCCCGTGATGGATGGGGCCGGCTTCGTGTATTTCATGAGCAAACGCAAAGACGGCGTTATTTATACGGGTGTAACGTCCGACCTCATCAAACGGGTTTTTGAGCACAAACAAGGTGTCGTTGAGGGTTTTACGAAAAAATATAATGCCAAGCACTTGGTCTTTTTTGAGGATTGCGGAAGCATTGAAACGGCGATTGCTCAGGAAAAAAAGCTGAAAAATCTTCACCGCGCCAAGAAAATCGAGATCATTGAACGCGCCAATCCCGAATGGAAGGATTTGTATGAATCCATCCTTCTTTAAGGCGTCGCGCCTCTTTTCTAGCTGTCATCCTGTGACGCCCAGAGGGCGGGCACAGGATCTCCACGCGATACGGGGAAAGATCCTGTGCTGCGCTGCGCGCCCGCAGGGTGACGGGGAGGTAGAATGTTCGCGCTGATTGACGCGGCGATCTCACGCTACCGGGTGGTGTACCTGCTGATTGCGTTCATCCTCGTGATGGGCAGCGTGGCCTATGTGTCCGTGCCGAAGGAATCGAGCCCGGACGTGCAGATTCCCATGATTTATGTCTCCATGACGCTCGAGGGCGTCTCGCCTGAGGATGCGGAGCGGCTGCTGCTCCGCCCGATGGAAAAGCAGCTCTCGGACGTCGAAGGCGTGAAGATCATGAAGTCCGAGGCGTCAGAGGGCTTTGCCTCCGTCACCCTCGAATTCGACGCCGGCTTTGATGCCGACACCGCCATGCAGGATGTGCGCGCCAAGGTCGATGAGGCGAAGTCCGAGCTGCCCGCCGATACCGACGAACCCAAGGTGCAGGAAGTGAATTTCAGCCTCTTCCCCGTCGTCAACGTCATTCTCACCGGTGACGTGCCGGAGCGCACATTGGTGCAGGTGGCGCGCGACCTGCAAGACAAGCTGGAGTCCCTCTCGCCCGTTCTGCAGGCGGAGCTGACCGGTGCCCGTGAAGAGGTGCTGGAGATCGTCATCGATCCGGTGACGCTGGAGGGCTACAATATCTCCGCCGAGGAGGTGTTCAACAAGGTACAGCAGAATAACATCCTGGTGCCCGCAGGCGAGCTGGATAACGGTCAGGGGCGGTTCTCGGTCAAGCTGCCGGGGCTGATTGAAACCTTCCGCGATCTGGCCGACGTGCCCATTATCACCAAGGGCGAGAAGGTGGTGACACTCAAGGACGTCGCGCGGATCCGCCGCACCTTCAAGGATCCGCAGACCTACGCCCGCGTGGACGGGCGGCCCGCCATCGGCCTCGGCGTCTCCAAGCGTACAGGGGCCAACATCATCGACACGGTCGCCGCGGTGCGGGCCGTGGTGGAGCGCGAGCAGAAGAGCTGGCCGAAGGGCATCGACGTGGTGTTCTCGCAGGATACCTCGAACGAAATCCGCTCCATGCTGGGTGATTTGGAGAACAACGTCATCTTCGCCGTGCTGCTGGTGCTGCTCTCCATTCTGGTGACGATGGACATCAAGTCGGCATTCCTCGTCTCGCTTTCGGTACCGATTTCCTTCCTCATCGGCATTCTGTTCCTCGCGGCGTTCGGCTACACGCTGAACATCGTGGTGCTGTTCAGCCTGATTCTCGCCAGCGGCATGCTGGTGGATGCCACCATCGTGGTGTGCGAATACGCCGACCGGCTGGAGGAGCAGGGCGTGCCCGCACGCATTGCCTATAGTCGTGCCGCCAAGCGCATGGCGTGGCCGGTAATTGCTTCCACCGCTACGGCGGTGATGGTGTTCCTGCCGCTGCTGTTCTGGCCGGGGGTGGTGGGGCAGTTCATGAAATACATGCCGATCACCATCATCGTCACCATGACCGGCGCGCTGGTGATGGCGATGCTGTTCGTGCCCGCACTCGGCGCACGGATGCGGCGGGATGGGGAGTCTCGTCATCCTGCGGGAGGCGTAGCCTCAGCGCAGGATCTCTCTCTGTATCATGAGGAGATTCTGCGCAGCCCTGCGGGTTCGCAGAATGACGCGGCATCTGAAGTCGGCGAAGACCTCGACGATCCGCGGCCCACGGACCGTTTCACGCTTGCCTACATGCGCGGTGTCGAGCAGGTGCTGCGCCGTCCGGGACGGTTCTGCGCGCTGATGTGCGCGGGCATGGTGGCGGTGTTCGTGCTGTTTGGCACCATTGGGCCGGGGGTGGAATTCTTCCCCGATATCGAGCCGGAGAATGCCAGCCTGCAAATCCGCGCGCGCGGCAATCTGTCGGTGGATGAGATGGATGCGCTCGTGCGGCAGGTGGAATCCCGCATCACGCCGAGCGACGAGGTGAAAATTTTCTACACCCGCTCCGGAAAGCTCGGCACGCGAGACATGCCGCGAGACACAATCGGCATTATCCAGATGGAGTTCGTCGACTGGCAGAAGCGCCGCCGCGCCAATGAGATTCTCTCCGAGATGAAGGCGAAGGTGGCGGACATCCCAGGGATTGTCGTCGAGACCGCCAAGCAGGAGCAGGGGCCGCCTTCCGGCAAGGCGGTGCAGTTGGAACTGCGCAGCCGCCAGCCCGAGCTGATTGCCCCGGCCGTGGAGAAAGTGCTGGCCTTCATGAATGAGAAGGGCGGCTATACCAACATCGAGGATGACCGTCCGATCCCGGAGATTGTCTGGGAATTCCGCGTAGACCGCGAGAAAGCCGGTCGTAACAACATCTCCGTGATGGCGGTGGGGCAGATGATCAAGCTCATCACCAACGGCATCAAGGTGAACGAATACCGCCCGGATGATGCCGATGACGAAGTGGATATTGTCGTCCGCTTCCCCGAGGAATACCGCAACCTTGGCCAACTCGCGCGGTTGCGTGTCTATACTGATAGCGGCCAGGAGCCGATCACCAATTTCGTGCAGCGCACTCCGACGCCGTCGGTCGGTACCATCCGCCGGGTGGACGGGCTGCGCGTGATGAACATCAAGGCGGACGTCACCGAGGGCACGCTTCCCGATGCCAAGGTGAAGGAGCTGGCGAAATGGATTGCCGAGGGCAACCTGCCGCCGGGGGTGGAAGCCACGTTTCGCGGGGAGGATGAAGACCAGCGCGAGGCACAGCAATTCCTGACCACCGCGTTCTTCGTGGCCATTTTCGGCATGGCGCTGATGATGGTGATGCAGTTCAACAGCATCTATTACATGGTCGTCATCATGAGTGCGGTGATCTTCTCCACCGGGGGCGTATTCCTCGGGCACTTGCTTACCTTCCAGCCCTTCGGCATCGTGATGAGCGGGGTGGGGGTCATCGCGCTGGCGGGCGTGGTGGTGCAGAACAACATCATCTTCCTCGATACCTATAAACTACTGCGCGAGCGCGGCATGGCGATCCGCGAGGCGTTGATTGAAACTGGCGCGCGGCGCCTGCGGCCTATTTTCCTCACCGCGGGCACTACGGTGTGGGGGCTGATTCCGATGATGTGCGCCATGACGCTCGATTTTGTGAAGCGCGACATCAGCTTCGGTGCGCCGTCCGCGCAATGGTGGGTGCAGCTTTCCACCGCCATCGCGGGTGGCCTGACCTTTGCCACCTGCCTGACGCTCTTCTTCACGCCCTGCCTTATTCTGTTATGGGAAAGCCGCACCGGCGGCTGGTGGCAGCGCCTGCGCCGGCCGGTGCGACGGAGGTAGTTTGCAGCAGTAAAGATATCGTCGAGAAGCGTTGCTAGGCGCGTTTGCCTACCAGCCGGTAAAACGCGTAGGCGCTCACCGGAATGGAGAGCAGGTATAGCCCGCCAAGCAGGGGCAGCGTGGCCCACGGGGTGATGATGGCAAACGCCATGATGACCGTCGCGGCGGCGAGCACGTAAGGGATGTAATCCTGCGAGATGCGGAAATTCTTCGCCGCCACGGTGGGAATTCGGCTGGCCATCAGCGCGCCGATGAGCGCAAGGTAGAGCGCGGCGAGTGGGGCGCGCTCGTGGAAGACATCGATGTCCTGAAACGACAGCATGATGGGGCTGATCGCCAGCATCGCCCCGCCGGGGGCGGGCACGCCGGTGAAGAAAAAGCGCTCTGCCGGATGCTTCGGCTCCTTGGTGATGCTGACATTGAAGCGCGCCAGTCGCAGGGCGCAGCAGGCGATATAGATAAGCACCGCCGCCCAGCCGAAGCGTTTGAAATCAGAGAGCGCCCACAGCCAGAACACGACTGCCGGGGCAAGGCCGAAGCACATCACGTCTGAAAGCGAATCCAATTGGGCGCCGAAATTGCTGGTGGCGCGCAGCAGGCGGGCGACGAGCCCGTCCATGGCGTCCAGAATGGCCGCGACGATGAGAAACATCACCGCCGCTTCCCATTTCTCGTCAAAGGCGAAGCGGATGGAAGAGACGCCGCAGCACATGCCCGCGATGGTCACCATGTTGGGAAACAGCCGGCTCACCGGCATGTCGCGCAGGCGGCGGCGCTGGCCGTTTTCCATCGGGGCGCGGGCCATCAGTGGCTGACCCCCGTGCGCGGCTCTTCCTTGCTGTTCAGGTCAGCGAAAATCGTCTCGCCGCCAATGGCTACCTGTCCTTCCATCACCAGCGGGTTGACGCCCACGGGAAGGAACACGTCCACGCGGCTGCCGAAGCGGATGATGCCGAAGCGCTCGCCCGTTTCGACGCGCTGGTTCTCGGTGAGGTCGCACAGGATGCGCCGCGCGATGAGGCCCGCGATCTGCACCACGCCGACCAGCTGCCCGCCATCGGTCTTGATGGCGACCATCTGGCGCTCATTATCCTCGGAGGCCTTGTCCAGCGTGGCGTTGAGGAACAGCCCCTCATGGTAATGCAGTTTGGAGATATTGCCCGCGATGGGAATGCGATTCACATGCACGTTGAAGACGCTCAGGAACACGCTGACGCGCCAGCGCGGCTCATCGCCGATACCCAGCTCGAAGGGCGGGGTGACCTTGACGATCTTGGTGATCATCCCGTCGCCGGGGGAGACGATAAAGCCGGGGTTCAGCGGGGTGACACGCTTGGGGTCGCGGAAGAAGAAAATGCACCAGACGGTCAGCACCAGCCCGATCAGGCCGAGGAACGTATTGAGCAAGGCCAGCAGCAGCGCGCCGATGGCAAACAGGGCGATGAATACATAGCCCGCCGGGTGAATCGGGAAGCGCAGATAGGTGACAATGCTTTTCAGAAGATCGTTCATGTTGAATTCCAAATTAACGTTTGGTCGCTCCTTATCATGTCACGACATAAAGCGCCACCCCGCTGGCACATTAGGGGTATCTGTTTCGTGTCATGCGGTTGTTTGGTGTGTCATTGCGAGGAGCGCAGCGACGCGGCCATCCAGCACCGCTGACTGGATGTCTTCGCTGACACGCGCCATGACGGTTGCCAAGATGTGTCATTCCAGCGCAGGCTGAATCCAGTGGATAGGCTGATCTGGATTCCAGCCT
>DBAY01000071.1:0-9577 GCA_002291925.1 Alphaproteobacteria bacterium UBA998
CGGGGGAGGGGGGCATGGAGGTTCTCTCGGGAGGGGGTTGAATAAACGAGAGGCGGCCCATGGGCCGCCTCCCAAACATCAGATCACGCAGGCGGTGAGGCCTGCCGGTGCTGAAGGCTTAGCGCGAGCCGCCCGAGCTGCCGCTGGAGCCGCCGGACGAGCCGGAGCCGCTGCCCATGCTGCCGGAGCGCGAGCCTTGCTGGCCGCTCTGCTGGCCGCCGATGCTGCTGGAGCCTTGCTGGCCCTGCTGGCCTTGCTGGTTCTGCTGGTTCATCATGTCGTCGCGCGAGCCTTGATTGTTGTTAGCCATGATCAGTCTCCTGAATTGGGGTTGGCTATGCTGCCAGTATGGCGGTGCATAGTGAAGGCACTATGGAGGAATCGGCTTCAGGGATCGATAGGAGGGGCCAAGCCAGACGTAAGGGCAGGCTCAGGACCGGAAATAACTGGCGATCAATGGGCGCGAGCTGGCGATTGCCGTGCGGTCGGACTTGGGACGCTCGCGGGCGATGCGCAAATCCTCGCGGGAAAGCGGCGGGTCCAGCCGCTCCAGTGTCAGCTTATGGCGCTGCCGGAAGCGCTCGGCGATCCATCCCCCTTGCGCTGCATCATCAAAGGGTGCTTCCAGATCCATGCCATGCCCTGCCACTGCCATGGGGGCCGCGGGCGTGAGAAGCAACTCAGAGTGATCCGGCACCTGGTTTGCATCGCGCTGGGTGCTGCTGCAGAGAATGCGCGCGAGCACCACGCTGTGTTCGCCTTGTCCCGGCGCGATGAAGGATTTGGTGGCATGGGCCAGGGGGTTCAAATCCGTGCCCTGCCGCACGTAATCCTGCCCTTCCATGTCATGGCTGGCCTCGTAGGTAACCTGCAGGGGCGGGTAGAAATCGATGCTGAGGCCGCACGGGTGCTCCGCAAAGGTAAGGTCGGGCCGTTCGGGATGGCGGGCGCGCTGCTGTGTCCGCTGGCGCTCCACCTCCTGCACGCGCCGTGCTTCGATCTGCTCTGCCAGCTCAGGGGAGTGGGAGCGCTGCAGATCAAACCACATGATCTTGGCGAGCGAGAAGCCAAGCGGTGCTGCTTCCTGCACATACTGGCGCATCACGTCATCACGCCCCTGAAAGAAGAAATGCGTGAAGCTGCGGCGCTTGTTGACGTGCGCCACGTTCGCTCCACCGACATGCACCACATGCATCAAAGCTTCGCGGGCGCGGTCATACGCAGCTTCCTCGCTCTGGCCTTGCGCCTTGTAATGGGCCTGCAGGGCACGGGTGAGGTAGGTCTCCACCTCATGGACGAAGATGCCGCCATAGCTGTCGCTCACCAGCGTGAGGTGGTTCAGCCGCCGCTTCAGGGCGGCATCCTCCAAAAACCGGCCTTCGCTGTCCTGCAGGGCCGGCAGCAGAAAGGATGTCACAAAACGTTCTGCTTCATCGGAAACATGCTCGGAGGGCTTTGCCTTGTAATGCAGGATATCCTGCCATTTGCCCATCTTGCCGACCGTCTGCTCCTCGCTCCAGCCCTTCACTTTCTGGATGACGCGCGGGGCGCGCATATTGATTTCCGGGCGGTCATAGATGACCCGGTAATATTGCAGTCCCTCGCGATAAGCGAGGCGGCCACCGACATGGCCGAGGATCATGCTGCCATTTTCGATAACATCACGCTCGACGTCGCGCACGCCCTCGCAGCTCAGGAAGCCGGGGAAGAAGACGAGTGTCTGGTAAGTCAGGTCAAAGCCGCCCGTCCGGGTGATCTGCTCGCATTCCTTCTGACTGAGGGCGCGCCGCCGGAAGCGATCAAAGGGGCCATCTTTGAAGAGGCCGAGGTGGAAGAGCTTCATGCGCCCTTTCTTTCTTGCCATTTCATGCGGCCTGCGCCACAAGGTGACCTACGCTTGTAGCCGCTCTTTTTGACAATTTCGTGAAGGACCGCATCATGGCCAAGATTCAGGTGAAAACGCCGCTGGTGGAACTCGATGGCGACGAGATGACCCGCATCATCTGGGCGATGATCAAGGAAAAGCTCATCCTGCCGCACCTCGAGGTGGATCTGAAATATTACGACCTCTCCATCCAACACCGCGACGCGACCAATGACCAGGTGACCGTGGATGCCGCGAAAGCCATCCAGCAATACGGCGTCGGCGTGAAATGCGCCACCATCACGCCGGACGAGGCGCGGGTGAAGGAATTCGGCCTGAAGCAGATGTGGAAATCGCCCAACGGCACCATCCGCAACATCCTGGACGGCACCATCTTCCGCGCGCCCATCATCTGCAGCAACATCCCGCGCTACGTGCCGGGCTGGAAGAAGCCCATCATCGTGGGCCGCCATGCCTTCGGCGACCAGTACCGCGCCACCGATTTCGTGGTGGAAGGCAAGGGCAAGCTGACTATCACCTTCACGCCGGAAAACGGCCAGCCGCAGACGCACGAGGTCTATAACTTTCCCGGCAATGGCGTGGCGATGGCGATGTATAACCTGGATGCCTCCATCGAGGGCTTTGCGCGTGCCTGCTTTAATTACGCGCTGGGGCAGGGTTTCCCGCTCTATCTGTCCACCAAGAACACCATCCTCAAGAAATATGACGGGCGCTTCAAGGACCTCTTCCAGCGCATCTATGACAGTGAGTTCAAGGCGAAGTTCGAGGCGGCGGGCCTGTCCTACGAGCACCGCCTGATCGACGACCTCGTGGCCTACGCCATCAAGTCCGAGGGCGGGTTCGTTTGGGCGTGCAAGAATTATGACGGCGATGTGGAGTCCGACGTGGTGGCGCAGGGCTTCGGCTCGCTCGGCCTGATGACGTCCGTGCTGATCACGCCGGATGGCAATACGGTGGAGACCGAAGCCGCGCACGGCACGGTAACCCGCCATTACCGCCAGCACCAGCAGGGCAAGCCGACCTCCACCAACCCCATCGCCTCCATCTTCGCCTGGACGACCGGCCTGAAATACCGCGCCAAGTTCGACAACACCCCCGCCGTGGCTGAGTTCGCCGAGGCGCTGGAGCAGGCCTGCATCGGCACGGTGGAAGGCGGTCAAATGACCAAGGATCTGGCCCTGCTCGTCGGCCCGGATCAGCCATTCCTGCTGACCGGCGAGTATCTGGACGCCGTGGCGGCACGGTTGACCAAAAGTCTGTAGTTTATAATAAATAGACTCTTTGGAATGGTGGCAGCTGTTATAGTACGCGCCGTTCATCATTTTGTCATACATCGACGGTATCCTTAATATATTAATATATTGAGGGGTGCGCCATGCCAACGACGCCAGCGGTTCTAACCGCCGAGGAACAAGAGCGAAAAATCCACGAGGAGCGTCTGCGCGAGCTGAACGAATATATGCGCGTTAACTTTGGCGGCAATTCTTCTGCTTTGGACCGTGCATTACAAGAGTTGCGTGAACCGGTAATTGCCTATCCGGAAGGCGATGCCCAGCGCTACACCAGCCCGATGAACCGCAACGGGCAGGTCGTGCCCAGCCGCGAGGGGACGATCCACGGCATTGACCGCGAGCGCGGCGAAATCACCGTCCGCCATGACGATGGCAGCATCAGCCGTTACGCCGGGGTGGTAAATATTCCCGAATCCCTGCAGGCGGGCCAATCCATCAGCCGCACGACAGCGATGGGCGACCCAGACCGGGAACATTCCTCTACCAGCGCTACCACGAATCTGCCAACGGGCAGCGCCGCTACGTGGTGCCGGGCCGCGACTTCCAGGTGACGGCAACGGATTACCGCCAGAATTTCGGTGCCGAGCCGCCCCTGCGCGTCGCCCAGGCCCCTGCCCGTGCCACGGTAAGCGGGCCGAATGGCCACATGGCGGAAGAGGGCGGCCTCATCAACCCCGCGCGGCTGCGCGCCGCTGTCGAGGGCATCGCACCCGAAACATCCGCATCGCCTGCGCCGCCGGCGGCTGAGCTTACCCAGAATGACATCGCGCCGCCCCCCGTCCCGCGTCATGGTGGTCAAGAAGTGGCCCAGAACGCACGCTGATCTGGCGTTCGCCAGCGGGCGGCTTATAGTGGGGCCACCACCCCACGCCCCCGATGCCCGCACCGAAGATTCTCCCCGCCCCGTTATGGAAAAAAGCCCTGCGCTTCGCGCGCTGGCTGATCCTGCCGCTGTTCTTTCTCCTCGGCGTGTTGCCGGCGCTTGCCTGGTTCGTGGCGCCGCCCTCCACGCTGATGTGGGGCCGCTGGCTGACCGGGCAGGCGGTGGAGCGCCACGCGGTGCCGCTGGAGCGCATGGGGCGCATTCCGCAGATGGTGATTGCCGCCGAGGATGCGCGTTTCTGCCAGCATCGCGGGGTGGACTGGGTGGAGATGCAGAAAGTGGTGGCCGCCACCACGATGGACGGCCCGGCGCGTGGGGCTTCCACCATTCCCATGCAGACGGCGAAGAACCTCTATCTCTGGCCGGGGCGCTCCTACGTCCGCAAGGGGCTGGAGATTCCGCTCGCCTACTGGCTGAGCGCCGTCTGGTCCAAGCGGCGCATGCTGGAGATTTATCTCAACATGGCGGAATGGGGGGACGGCATCTTTGGCGTGGAGGCCGCCGCGCGCCGCTATTTCCGCAAGCCGGCCTCTCAGCTTTCCCGCATGGAGGCGGCCCTGCTCATCACCACCCTGCCCGATCCGCTCGATCGTAACCCCATGCGGCCTGGCTCCGGCCACCGCGCCATGGCGGCGGCGCTCACCGCCCGCGCGGTGCGGGAGGGAACGGTGGACGCCTGTACCCGCTAACGCTGTGGGCCTTGTCTGCGGGACCATGTGTCAATGGTGGCGAAAACGGCGTCGCGCAAGGCTGTGGCAATTTCAACAATGAAACGATCATCCTGACTTGCCGCGTCATCAAGCGTTTTCCACCCCTTTTCAAGCGACGTGTATGCCAGCGAGCTCAGGTATTTTGATGGCGATGAGCCATAATGCTGGCCGGTACGCTGCTGCATGGCGTTTATGAGGTCAGCAAGTGCCGGCGCACTGTGCTTCAGTGCAAGCACATGCATATCAAACATTCCTGCGTCAAAGCGGCCCCGCAGTGTGTAGATGATCGAAGCGCACTGCTCTGGTGTTAGCTGGGTAAGAGGCGTTTGGCGGGCCTGCTGTTCGAATGCCTCCTTGTTGGCCTGATGTGTGAGGAACTTCTGCCAGTCCATTTCACCCTGCCAGGCGTGAGGTGTGGATGTGGGTACGCATGGAAGCATGCAGCATGTCCTCAATGATGGCGCCATAGCGGCGCACTCTATCGTCAGAATGTTCCTGCGCCTCGCGAAGCGTTTCCCACCCGTTCCGAAGCAGGGTTTGCAGATGTGGTTTGCGAGGGAGAAGCCGCTCCTTGGCATCTTCCTTGTGAATGGAGAAAGAGGGTTTGCCGCATTGCATGGCGCAATTGACCTCATCGAGGGCTTCCATAAATGCCGTCAGCGCAGGCATGTCCACAAAGGCAGGCTGATGCATTAGCGCGGCCTCGTGCCGAGCTTGCGGATCCTGAAAGCGGCTGGCGAGAAGGTCAAAAAAATCCTTCAAGTCCTGTGAGGTGAGATGATCGAGCGGCTGTTGCCGGTTTTGCTCCTTCAGCCGCTCTCGGCCGACGGTGCCAACCCTTTCTCTCATGCTGAGCTGGCGGGTGGGGTTCTCTTCCATGCGTCGCCTCCCATGACGGTGCTGGTTACGCTTCTACTCCCGCTTGATGACGGTTTGATGACGCCCTACGCCGCCAGTTCGGTGCCCCCGATGGTGATCTTGTCGATGAGCAGGCTGGGCTGGCCGACGCCGACGGGGACGGACTGGCCCGCCTTGCCGCAGGTGCCGATGCCGGTATCGAGCCGCGTGTCATTGCCCAAGGCCTTGATGCGCTGCATGACTTCCGGGCCGTTGCCAATCAGCGTGGCGCCTTTCAGCGGGTGCGTCACCTTGCCCTTTTCAATCATATAGGCCTCGGCGGCGGAGAACACGAATTTGCCGGAGGTGATATCCACCTGCCCGCCGCCGAAATTCACCGCATAGACCCCGCGGTCAATGCCCTTGATCATTTCTTCGGGCGAGTAATCGCCGTTCAGCATGTAAGTGTTGGTCATGCGCGGCATGGGGAGGTGGTTGAAACCCTGACGGCGGCCATTGCCGGTCAGCGGCATCTTCATCAGGCGCGCGTTCATGCGGTCCTGCATGTAACCTTTGAGAATCCCGTCCTCGATCAGCACAGTGGCGGCGGCCGGGGTGCCCTCGTCGTCGACGGTGAGCGAGCCGCGGCGGTCGGGCAGGGTGCCGTCATCGAGCACGGTGACGCCCTTGGCGGCCACGCGCTCGCCGATGCGGTTCGAGAAGGTTGAGGTGCCCTTGCGGTTGAAATCGCCCTCCAGCCCGTGGCCGACGGCCTCATGCAGCAGAATGCCGCACCAGCCGGGGCCGAGCACCACCGGCATCTCGCCCGCCGGGGCGGGGCGGGATTCCAAGTTCACCAGTGCCTGCCGCAGCGCCTCGTCCGCCTGCTTCTTCCAGTTCTCCAGGGTGATGTAATCGCCATATCCCACGCGCCCGCCCGCGCCGTTGGAGCCGGATTCCATGCGGCCCTCCTTCTCCACCATCACCGAGACATTCAGGCGCACCAGTGGCCGGATGTCACGGATGCGCGCTTCGCCGGGGCGCATGATCTCCACCACCTGCCACTCACCGAACAGCGAGATGGAAACCTGTTTCACGCACGGCTCCTTGGTGCGCACATAGCGGTCGATTTCCGAGAGCAAGGCCACTTTCTCGGCGAAGGCAACCTCATGAATGGGGTTCTCCGGCGCATAGAGCGCAGCGGGGGCGGCATTGGGGGTTAGGTTCAGCGGCCCGGCCTGCGCGCCGTTTTTCTGGATGGCCGCTACCGTTTCCGCCGCGTGGCGCAACGTGGCCTCATCCATGCGGTTGGCGTGCGCGAAGCCCACTGTCTCGCCCGAAACCGAACGTAGCCCAAAACCTTGTGTGGTGTCGAAGGACGCATTGCGCAGACGGCCATCATCGAACACCAGACTTTCGGACTGCACATATTCCATGAACAGCTCGCCGTCATCCATGCCGTGCAGTGCGTCCGAAACGATACGCTCGACCGCTTGTATATCCATTCCGGTAGGGGCAAAGAAGAAATCATCCGCGAGGGGCTTGGTTTTCATGTCGAGTTCCGTTATGAGAAGGAGCAAATTGCCTGTCTTGGGTGGTTTACTATCTATAACTTTTTCATTATATTTCGTCTGCCGCCGCATGCGCGTAGGCAGGCAATTCGGCAGAAAAATACAGGATGCACATGACACTAGGTGATTGCTGGGTAAAAGGCAAACAGGCTTTGGCGGTTGTTTCCACCCTCGCCGCACTGGCCCCGCTAGGCGCGCTGGCGCAGGAGGCCAACCCGGCCACCGACGGTATCGTGAAAGGCTATGCGAAGCCGTGGCAGCTCGGCATGCAGGACGGCGCCACCCCGGTGGCGATGGGTATCAACAGCCTGCACAACAATGAGCTGCTCGCCATCTGCGTGGTTATTTCAGTCATCGTACTGGCGCTGCTGGTCTATGTGTGCCTGCGCTTCAACGAGAAAGCTAATCCGGTGCCGAGCAAGGTTTCGCACAATACGCTGATCGAGGTGATCTGGACGACCATCCCGATCCTCATCTTGATCGGCATCGCCATCCCGTCGCTGCGCCTGCACCACCTGATGTACACCATCGAGAAGCCGGACATGACGCTGAAGGTCACCGGCTACCAATGGTACTGGGGGTACGAGTTCCCGGATTTCGAAGGCGTGGCCTATGAAAGCCGCCCGATTCCCGATAAGGAAATCGACACCACCAAGCGCCAGATTCGCCTGCTCTCGGTGGATCACCCGCTCGTGGTGCCCACCGGCAAGACGGTGCGCGTGCAGGTCACCGGCAATGACGTGATCCATAGCTGGGCTATGCCGTCCTTCGGCGTGAAGACCGATGCCATCCCGGGCCGCCTGAACGAGACCTGGTTCCGTGTGGATCAGCCGGGCATCTATTACGGCCAGTGCTCGGAACTGTGCGGCGTCTATCACTATTACATGCCGATCGAGATCCGCGCCGTGGAGCCGGAAGTGTTCGAGCAGTGGATTGAACGCGCCAAGGGCGGCAATTACGCGCTCGACGGCCTGTCCATTCCCGGCGAGCCGAAGGTCGCCACACTCCAGCCTGCCCAATAAGAAACGACAGATTTACTGAAGGTTTGATCCTATGAACAGTGCCATCGCCGCCACCGCCGACCACGCGCATCACGGCCACGCCCCCACCGGGTGGCGCCGCTGGGTGCTCTCCACCAACCACAAGGATATCGGCACGCTGTACCTGTTTTATGCCGTGTTCGCCGGTCTGGCTGGGGCGGCGCTCTCGCTGGTGATCCGCGCCGAGCTGATGGTGCCGGGCGACCAGATTTTCCACGGCAATTACCAGCTCTATAACACCTTCGTCACCGCCCACGCGCTGATGATGGTGTTCTTCCTCATCATGCCCGCGCTGATCGGCGGGTTCGGCAACTGGTTTGTGCCCATTATGATCGGCGCGCCCGACATGGCTTTCCCGCGCCTGAACAATATCAGCTTCTGGCTGCTGGTGCCCGCCATGCTGCTTGCCCTGGGCGCCACGCTCATCGGCCAGGGGGCTGGCACGGGCTGGACGCTCTACCCGCCGCTCTCCGTGATCTCGCACGACGAGATCGCGGTGGACCTCGCCATTTTCGCGCTGCACGTGGCGGGCATTTCCTCCATCCTCGGCGCCATCAACTTCATCGTGACCATCTTCAACATGCGCGCCCCCGGTCTCACGCTGCAGAAGATGCCGCTTTTCGCCTGGGCGATTCTCATCACGGCCTTCCTGCTGCTGCTGTCGCTGCCGGTGCTTGGCGGCGCCATCACCATGCTGCTGACCGACCGTAACTTCGGTACGCATTTCTTCGCACCTTCCGGCGGTGGTGATCCGGTGCTCTACCAGCATTTGTTTTGGTTCTTCGGCCACCCGGAAGTGTACGTGCTCATCATTCCGGCCTTCGGCATCATTTCGGAAGTGGTCTCCACCTTCTCCAAGAAGCCGATCTTCGGCTATCTCGGCATGGTGTACGCCATGTCCTCCATCGGCCTGCTCGGCTTCATCGTGTGGGCGCACCACATGTTCACGGTTGGCCTCGACCCGGACACCCGCGCCTATTACATGATCGCTACCATGATCATCGCGGTGCCCACCGGCATCAAGATCTTCAGCTGGATCGCCACCATGTGGGGCGGCTCCATCAGCTTCAGGACGCCGATGCTGTTCGCACTGGGCTTCATCTTCCTCTTCACAGTGGGTGGGGTGACGGGCGTGGTGCTCGCCAATTCGGTGGTCGACATCTACATGCACGATACCTATTACGTGGTCGCGCATTTCCACTACGCCATGTCTCTCGGCGCGCTGTTCGGCGTGTTCACCGCCTTCTATTACTGGATTCCGAAAATCTCGGGCTTCATGTATAATGAGCGCCTCGGCAAAATCCACTTCTGGGTTTTCTTCATCGGCACCAACCTGACCTTCTTCCCGCAGCACTTCCT
>DBAY01000071.1:9905-38483 GCA_002291925.1 Alphaproteobacteria bacterium UBA998
CCTTCTTCCCGCAGCACTTCCTTGGCCTCGCGGGGATGCCGCGCCGTATCCCGGATTATCCGGACGTCTACGAGCACTGGAACTACATCTCCTCCATCGGCTCCTACATTGCGGGCTTCGGGGCGCTGTGGTTCCTTTACGTGGTGGCGCGCATCTTTATGGACCGCATACCGGCCGGTGAAAACCCGTGGGGCGAAGGCGCCAAGACGGTGGAATGGACGCTGCCCAGCCCGCCGGACTTCCACACCTTCGAGAAGACGGGCATCCCGCACTTCACCGCCCACACGCCGCACTGATGGTGGCCTCGGCCCTCACCCAGACCGCCCCGGCGGCGGGCACAGCATCCGTCCGCGACTACTGGACGTTGCTGAAGCCCGGCGTCATGTCGCTCGTCGTCTTTACCGGCGCGGTCGGCATGGTCATGGCGCCGGGGCATCTGCCGCCGCTCTTTGCCGTGCTCACCGTGCTCTCCATCGCGCTCGGCTCGGGCGCAGGTGCGGCCATCAACATGTGGTATGACCGCGACATCGACGTGCAGATGCGCCGCACTGCGCGCCGTCCCATCCCCGCGGGCCGGGTGCTGCCGGAGGATGCGCTGGCGCTGGGCGTGGGCCTGTCGGTGCTCTCCGTCACGCTGCTGTTCCTCGTGGCGGGTTCGGCTCCGGCAGGCGTGCTGGCCTTTGCCATCTGGTTCTATGCCTGCTTCTACACGATGGGCCTCAAGCGCCGCACGGCGCAGAACATTGTCATTGGCGGCGCGGCGGGGGCCTTCCCGCCGGTGATCGGCTGGCTGGCTATCTCGCCCTACCTCTCGGTGGAACCGGTGCTCTATTTCCTCATCATCTTCCTGTGGACGCCGCCGCATTTCTGGGCGCTTGCACTCTACCGCAGCGAGGATTACCGCCAGGTCGGCATTCCGATGCTGCCGGTCGTCGCGGGCCAGGCGGCGACACGCGCGCAGATTCTGCTCTATAGCCTCCTCCTAGCAGCCATCAGCCTGCTGCCCTCCCTTGCCGGTCATTCGGGTCTGCTCTACCTGGCAGGCGCCAGTCTGTTCTCGGGCATCTTCGTCTGGCAGGCCACGGGTCTCTGGCGCGCGCCATGTGACGCCAAAGCCATAGGCCTGTTCAAATTCTCCATCCTCTATCTGTTTGCCCTGTTTTCACTTCTGCTTGCTGATAAAGCCCTGCATTATCCGCTTTAACCAATTGGTTGTTTCACGTTTAAGGAGGGCGCAATGGACGAACAGAACACGCAAGACACCACAGCAACGGAGCTGCCAGAAACGGAAAACAATATTGAGCCGGATGCCGACGCACCGGACATGCCGCTCGACAGCGATGGCATGGATATAGGCGCGGCCCCGGCCATGGATATGGCCCCTGCGGCTGATGCCGCCATACAAGGAAAGATGCAAACCCTGGGAATACTTCATGATCTCAGCCAGAACGTCATCTATCTAATGGGCCTTAGCTTTATTTTGGGCTCACTGTTCACGGTATTTGTCCTGCTGGTGCTGGACTTCATGCGCCGCAACAATACGAACGGTAAATAACACCATTATGACCACCGACGAACCGCACCGCCAGCAACGCCGTAAAAACTGGGTTTTGCTGGCGGTGCTTGTCACGATGGTTTCTGTACTCTACGCCATCTCGCTGCTAAAATACGCATCTTGATCCTAGATGCGTTCCCATGACACTCACCGATCCCCAGGCGCGTAAAAACGCCTCCTTCGCCTTCGGCCTGCTCGCGTTCGCGGCGGGCATGGTCATGCTGGCCTATGCCTCCGTGCCGCTCTACCGGCTGTTCTGCCAGGTCACCGGCTTCGGCGGAACCACGCAGGTGGCGAAGGCTGCGCCGGATCGGGTGGTGGAGCGCTATGTCACTGTCGATTTCAATACCGATACACGTGACGGACTGCCGTGGGCTTTCACAGCGGACCAGCGGCAGGTATCGGTCCGTATCGGCGAGGCGACGCTGGTGGCGTTCACCGCGCGCAATACATCAGACGCTCCCGTCACTGGCATGGCGGTGTACAATGTCACACCGCACGAAGCGGGAAAATATTTTATGAAGACGCAGTGCTTCTGCTTTGAGAAGCAAACCATCGCGCCGGGGCAGGGAGTGCACTTCCCTGTGTCATTTTATCTAGACCCCGCGCTCGCCGATGACCCGCATCTGCGCCGATTGACAAATATTACGTTGTCATACACGTTTTTTCCGCTAAAACCCTCGTAATTCGTCTCCTCTGAGGATGTATCCATGAGCCATCACGATCACCACGCCGAGCACGCCACCGCCCACGCGGTCGACCATCCCTATCACCTCGTTGATCCGAGCCCGATGCCGCTGTTCACGTCCATGGCGGTGCTGATGCTGGCCTCCGGCCTCGCCATGTACATGCACGAGATGACGGCGGGCTACGTGCTGCTGCCGCTGGGCTTTGTCGCCGTGCTCGCCTGCATGGGCTTCTGGTGGCGAGACGTCATCCGCGAGGGGCTCTATCAGAAAGCGCACACCACCGCCGTCCAGCACGGGCTGCGCGTCGGCATGGCGCTGTTCATCACGTCGGAAGTGATGTTCTTCTTCGCCTTCTTCTGGGCCTTCTTCGATGCCAGCCTGTTCCCGAAAGTCCACATCCAGGACACGTGGGACATGCTGACCGGCACCGCCGTCTGGCCGCCGGAAGGCATCAAACCGTTCGATGCGTGGGACCTGCCCTTCATGAACACGCTGATCCTGCTGCTCTCGGGCACCACGGTGACCTGGGCGCATTACGCGCTGCTGCAGAACAATCAGAAGGACATGGTGACCGCGCTGGCCATCACGGTCGGGCTTGGCTTCACCTTCACCCTGCTGCAAGCGGTGGAATACAGCCACGCGGCCTTCAAATTCACCGATGGCATCTACGCGGCCACCTTCTACATGGCTACCGGCTTCCACGGCGCGCATGTTATCATCGGTACGATTTTCCTCGCCGTATGCCTCGTGCGCGCCAAGCGCGGCACGCTAACCCCGCGCGGCCATCTCGGCTTTGAGTTTGCCGCTTGGTACTGGCACTTCGTCGACGTCGTCTGGCTGTTCCTCTTCGTCGGCGTCTATTGGTGGGGCGCGGGCAACGCCGGCTAAGCGCCGGGCCAGCCTTCGCTTGCCAAGCGCCTGAGGCAGGCGTAGAAAGGCTGCCATGAGCCCGCTCGTCTCCTACAGCCTCATCCTCTCCGTCTCTGCCGCCTTCTTCGCGTGGGTGGGCACGTGGGCGCTGGTCGGGCTTCTGCCCCGCCTCTCCGTGATGGATGCGCCGAACGAGCGCTCCAACCACGCCGCACCCGTGCCACGTGGCGGCGGCCTCGCGGTCATCGCGGCCACGCTGTTTTTCCTGCTTGTTTCCGGTATGACCGCGCCACTCTTCCTCGCGGTAGCGCTGGCGGCGCTGATTTCCTTCGCGGATGACCGTAAAGGCCAGCCTATCGGACGCCGCCTGCTGGTGCACATCATGGCCGCCGTGCTGGCGGTCAGCACCATTACGCCGCCCATTTTCCAGGGCTACCTGCCATACCTGCTCGATCACACCATTGCCGCGCTGGCGCTGGTGTTCTTCATGAACATCTTCAATTTCATGGACGGTATCGACGAGATCTCTGCCATGCAGACCACCAGCCTCTGCCTCGGCGTGGTCGCCATGGTGGTGGCGGTGCCCGCCCTGCTGGACTTCCCGGCGGTGGACGCGCTGGTGCTCGCCGGGGCCATGGCGGGCTTCTGGTATTTCAACCGCCACCCCGCGCGGATTTTCCTCGGGGATGTCGGCAGTATCCCGGTGGGGCTGCTGCTCGGCACGCTGCTGCTGATCCTCGCCAGTCAGGGCCAGTGGGCGGCGGCGCTCATCCTGCCCGCCTATTACCTCACCGACGCGGGCAGCACGCTGCTCTCCCGGCTCGCCCGGCGGCAGAAACTGCATCAGGCCCACTCCGAGCATGCTTACCAGCAGGCCGTGCGGCGCGGCCTGTCCCACCGCACGGTGGTCCGCCAGATTCTCACCCTGAACCTGCTACTCATCGCGCTGGCGGTGGTGTCCTCCCTCGACCCGTGGCTCGGCGCTGCCTGTGTGGTGGTGGCCTATGCCGCGTCCGGCGCGCTGACCCTGCTGCTGCATGGGGTGCGCCGCGGGGCCGCCAGCAGCCTGTCTGCGGGCCATGCCTAGCCCCCGCCTCCGCAGCGGCCTGCCCGCGCTGCATGATCTGCTGATGGCGTGCCTCAGCTTTCCGCTCGCCTTCTATCTGCGCTGGGGCATCGATTTCCTGCAGCATACCTCCGGTTACCTCTCCCTCGCCTGGCCGCTCTTTGTGCTCTGCTTCGCGCTGGTGGCGCTGCGCTTCCGGCTGCACCGCAGCGTGTGGCGCTATGTCTCGCTGCGGGAAGTGCGCACGCTGGTGGTGGTCTGCGGCATTACCATCGTGCTGTTCTATCTGGGCTGGTTCGTCGCCACGCGGCTGGAGATGGTGCCACGCTCCATCCCCCTGCTGCACGGCATGGTGCTGCTCTCCCTGCTGGCGGCGCCGCGCCTGCTCTATCGGGCTGTCTTTGATGCCGCCGCTGACCGCGCCACCTTGCGCAGCGGGCAGGCCATTCCCGTGCTGCTCATCGGCGCGGGTGACCATGCCGAGCAGTTCCTGCGTGCTCTGCAGCGCACGCCGGGCGCCACCTACCGTGTGGTGGGTATCGTGGCGCACCAGCAGGCGCAGAAAGGCCGCCAGCTGCATGGCGTGACCGTCTATGGCACGCTGGACGAAATCGAGCATGTCGCCCTGAAGCTGGAGCGCAAGGGTGAGCGGCCCCAGCGCCTGTTACTTAGCGAAGATTATCTCGATAACGAAACGGTCACGCATTTGCTCGATGTGAGCGACAAGCTCGCCATCCGGCTTGCCCGCCTGCCCGGGCTCACTGACTTCCGCGAGGAGCTGGCCACCACCATCCCCATCCGTCCCGTGCAGATCGAGGATTTGCTTGGCCGCGCGCAGAACGTGCATGACCGCGCCGGCATGCGCCGCATGATCGCGGGCCGGCCTGTGCTGGTGACGGGGGCGGGCGGCTCCATCGGCTCCGAGCTGTGCCGCCAGATCGCCCGCCTAGGCCCCTCCTGCCTGATTCTCTACGACCATTCCGAGTATTTGCTGTATGAAATCGACCGCGAGATGGGCGGCACATTTGCCAGTGTGCCACGGGTCGCTGTGCTGGGTGATGTGCGCGACGCGGCCCATCTGCGGCGCGTCTGCGAGCAGTACCGACCCGCGCTTGTGCTGCACGCTGCTGCCATCAAGCACGTGCCGCTGGCGGAGGGCCATGTGGTGGAGACCGCCCGCACGAACGTCTACGGCACGCGCAACGCGCTGGAAGCGGCGAAGGCGGGGGGCGCCGAGGATTTCGTGTTGATCTCCACCGACAAGGCCGTCAATCCCGCCAACGTCATGGGCGCCTGCAAACGCCTCGCTGAGCGCGTCTGCCGCGTGGTGGCGGGGGAGGGGGCCGACATCCGCATTACCACCGTGCGTTTCGGCAATGTGCTGGGCTCACGCGGCTCCGTGGTGCCGCTGTTCCAGCAGCAGCTTCAGTCGGGCGGGCCGCTGACCGTGACGCACCCGGACATGGAGCGCTACTTCATGACCATCCGCGAGGCCGTGGAGCTCGTGCTGCAGGCCGCCGCCCTACACCGTGACGAGGGTGACCGCGAGAGCCGCGTCTATCTGCTCGACATGGGCAAGCCGGTGAAGATCGCCGACCTTGCCCGCCAGATGATCCGCCTCGCCGGGTTGAAGCCGGGGCAGGACATCCAGATCACCTATACCGGCCTGCGCCCCGGCGAGAAAATGTACGAAGAACTTTTCTACAACGCCGAGGAACTCACCACCACGTCGCATGCCAGCATCCGGCTCGCCGCGCAAGCCGATCCGCTGCCTGCCGAATTCCCCGCCCTGCTCGCCCGCCTGCAGGCCGCCTGCGACGCCGGTGACGATGCCGCCGCGCTCGACCTGCTGAAGGCGCTGGTGCCGGAGTACCGCTCTGCTGAAGCTTCTCCCCTCGAGGGGGAGAAGGTGGCCTGAACGGCCGGATGAGGGGTGACGCCGAAGGCGTGATTTTCTTGTTGCCTCATGGTTCGACAAGCGCCCCATGAGCGATTATATATAGCCCCTTCACCCCAACCCTCTCCCTATTGGGAGAGGGAGCTGAAACCTAACACCTGAAACCTTATCTATGAGCACCATCCGCACCGCCCTGATTTCCGTCTCCGACAAGGAAGGCGTCGTCGACTTCGCCCGCAGCTTGCAGGCGCTGGGCATCGCCATCCTCTCCACCGGTGGCACGGCCGCGCTGCTGAAGCAGCAGGGGCTGGAGGTGCGCGACGTGTCCGACCATACCGGCTTCCCGGAGATCATGGACGGGCGCGTGAAAACGCTGCACCCGCGCGTGCATGGCGGCATTCTGGCGCGCCGCAAGGAGGAAAGCCATCAGCAGGCGATGGCCGAGCATGACATCCCCCCCATCGACCTGGTCGCCATCAACCTTTACCCGTTCGAGAAAACCGTGCAGGCGGGCGCGGGCTGGGAGGACTGTATCGAGAACATCGATATCGGCGGCCCCGCCATGATCCGCGCCGCCGCCAAGAACCACGAGGACGTCACCATCCTCGTCTCATGCGAGGATTACGGCATCGTGCTGGAGGAGATCGAGGCGAATAACGGTGCCACCACGCTGAATTTGCGCCGCCGCCTCGCTGCCAAGGCCTTCGCGCGCACGGCGGCCTATGACGCTGCCATCGCCAACTGGTTCGCCAAGCAGGAGGAGGCGGGCATGCCGCAGCGCCTGATCGTGGTGGCTGACCGCGTGCAATCGCTGCGCTACGGCGAGAACCTGCACCAGAGCGCCGCCTTCTATCGCATCGGCGAGGCGGCGGGCACGCTCGCCGGCGCGCGCCAGTTGCAGGGCAAGGAACTCAGCTACAACAACATCAACGATACCGACGCCGCGCTGCAGCTGGTGGAGGAGTTCGACCAGCCAGCCGTCGCCATCATCAAGCACGCCAACCCGTGCGGCGTGGCGCTGGCCGATAACTTGGCCGAAGCCTACCGCCGTGCCTTCGCCTGCGATCCGAAATCTGCCTTTGGCGGCATCATCGCCCTGAACCGCCGCGTCGAGGCCGAGGTGGCCGCCGCCATCGCCGAGCAGTTCGCGGAAGTCATTCTGGCCCCGGAATTCTCCGAGGAAGCCAAGGAGATCTTTGTCGCCAAGAAGAATCTGCGCCTGCTGGAGCTGCATGGCTTCCGCCCGGATTTCTTGCCCCAGCTGCGCAGCGTCTCCGGCGGGCTGCTGGTGCAATCACCCGATGACGCGGTGCTGGTGGAATCCGGCCTGAAACTGGTGACGAAACGCGCTCCGAGTGCGCAGGAAATGGCCGATCTGCGCACGGCGTTCGCCATCTGCAAGCATGTGAAGTCCAACGCCATCGTATTGGCGCGGGACGGCCGCACCCACGGCATCGGGGCGGGCCAGATGAGCCGTATCGATTCCGTCCACATCGCCTGCCGCAAAGCCGCCGAAAACGGCCTCGGCACGCAGGGCACCGTGCTCGCCTCCGACGCCTTCTTCCCCTTCGACGACAATGTCCATGCTGCAGCCGTTGCCGGCATCACCGCCCTGATTCAGCCGGGTGGCTCCGTGCGTGATGAGGAAGTGATTGCCGCGGCGGACAAGTACGGCATGGCCATGCTGTTCACGGGGATGCGGCATTTCAGGCATTGATAGGAATCATAGTCTATTGACAATAAGTAAGAAACATATATACTGGTCATTATGACTAGTCAAAATTTATTACCCCCGTCCGAAGTGCAGGCGTCTGAAGCGAAAACGCATCTCCTGCGGCTGTTGGATAACGTCGAGCAGGGGGAAAGCTTTGTCATTACCCGCCATGGCCGCGCCATCGCGCGGCTCGTGCCGGAAAATGTGCAACAGCAGACAGACAGCGCCCGCATCGTGCAGGCACTTCACGCATTACGGGCGAGTCTGGCGAATCGCGGCCAGTCTTTTTCCTGGAACGAGCTCAAATCCTATCGCGACGAAGGGCGGCGGTGACGCATTGCGTGTTGGATAGCTCGGTAGCGCTCGCGTGGCTATTACCCGGCGAAACGACGGAAGCTACGGATCAGTTACTGGAACATGTGAGTCAGGCCGGGGCGGTTGCCCCCGCTTTGTGGCCGCTGGAGGTGGCCAACGTAATGCTTAATGCTGAGCGCGCCGGGCGCGTGCAGGCGAAGGACCGTTTGGAGGCGCTCGCATTACTTGCCACGCTGCCCATTCGTATTGATGGTGAAACGGCAGCGCATGCTTGGCAAGATACGCTGCTTCTGGCGGAAACCCATCGGCTTACACTGTACGATGCGACATATCTCGAACTGGCCCGTCGCCGTGCACTACCACTGGCAACACTGGACATGGCCTTGCATGCTGCTGCCGTGAAGAGCGGTGTCGCCATACTCGGCAAAGCCGGGGATTAAATTACCAGAATACTCTGCAACGCCACCACCAAGGTCGCCAGATTACGCGTGTCCGATGACTTGAGGTCGCGGATGAGGCGTTCGTAGCGCTGGATGCCTTTTTCTTGGGCGCTCCACCAGCGCTCGAGGGCGGCGTCGGCTTTCTCCCCTTTCTTCATGCCAGCGATGACGGCCAGGGTGCCGCGGCGCTGGGCGTCGTAGAGGCTGGCGATCAGGGCTTTCATGGCGAGGCGGTCCCAGTGGCCGGCATCGGTGCCCGCGCGGGCGGCGCCGCGCAGCCAGTCGAGCTCCAGCCGTTCGCCGAGCAGGAAATAAATCTCACCCACCGTCTTCACGGGCAGCATGGAGGAAAGCGCCACATTCACCACGTCCGGGGCGGAGGCCAGTACATCGAGCGAGGCGATGCGTGAGGCCAGCGCGGCAGGCACGCCGCGGGTCACCAGCGGGGCGGTGCGCTCCTGCATCTCCTGCCGGATCTCGGCGGAGACCATCGTGCCGGTATGGGCAAGGAAGGTTTCCACCAGCTCACCATAGCGGGCGATGACGTCGTCGATATCGAGGGGGCTGGAGAGGTTGTTGAGCAGCCAGGGCAGCACGCGCTCGAGGAAGCGGTTGATCTCGGCGAACATCTCCACCTGCACCATGTACTCCACCGCGCCGTCGAGCGACTCGATGGCATGCCACAATTCGCGCAGGCCGAAAGCGTCGCGGGCGATGACATAGGCGCGGGTGATGTCCGGCGTCTCGCGGCCCGTATCCTCGGCCAAGGCGTGCAGGAAGGCAATGCCCGTGCGGTTGATCAGGCTGTTGGTGACCACGGTGGCGATGATCTCGCGCTTCAGCCGGTGGGCGCGGATGTCGGCAGCGTAGGCTTCCTGCATGGCCTCGGGGAAATAGCGCATCAGGTCGCGCTCGAAGTAAGGGAGGTCGGGCAGGTCGGAGGCGATGAGATCATTGTAAAGCGCGATCTTCGCATAGGCCAAGAGCACGGCCAGCTCCGGGCGCATGAAGCCGCGCTTCTCGACGCGCATGGCGGCGATCTGCTTGTCGGTGGGCAGGAACTCCACCGCGCGGTCGAGCAGGCCCTTGCGCTCCAGCCGGTGCATCAGGCGCACCTGCGGCTCGAGCAAATCGAAGCCCTGCGCGCGGGCGATGGTGAGGGCCTGCGTCTGCAAACGGTTGTCGCGCAATACCAGCCCGGCCACCTCGTCGGTCATGGAGGCGAGGAATTCGTCGCGGGCCTCACGGGTGAGGCGCCCCGCGGCTTCCACGGGGGCGAGCGCAATCTTGATGTTCACCTCGTGGTCAGAGGTGTCGACGCCCGCCGAATTGTCGATGGCGTCGGTGTTGATGCGGCCGCCATTCAGGGCGTATTCGATGCGGCCCTTCTGCGTGAAGCCGAGATTGCCGCCTTCGCCCACCACCTTGGCGCGCAGCTCCGAGCCGTTGATGCGCAGCGGGTCGTTGGTGCGATCACCCACATCGTCATTGCTCTCGGATTCGGCTTTCACATAGGTGCCGATGCCGCCGTTCCACAGCAGATCGACGGGGGCTTTCAGGATGAGGCGGATGACTTCATCGGGCGTGGCCGCCGTGAGGTCGGTGCCGAGCACGGCGCGCACTTCCTTGGAAAGCGGGATGGACTTTACCTTGCGCTCGAACACGCCGCCGCCCTTGGAGATGAGCTCCGGCTTGTAATCGGCCCAGGTGGAGCGGGGCTTCTCGAACAGGCGCTTGCGCTCCTTGAAGCTCGCCTTGGCGTCCGGGGCGGGGTCGAGGAAGATGTGCATGTGGTTGAAGGCGGCAAGCAGCTTCGTGGCCTTGGAGAGCAGCATGCCGTTGCCGAACACGTCGCCCGCCATGTCGCCGATGCCGACACAGGTGAACGCGTCCTTTTGCACGTCGAGCCCCAGTTCGCGGAAATGGCGTTGCACGGAAATCCACGCGCCGCGGGCGGTGATGCCCATTTCCTTGTGATCGTAGCCTGCCGAGCCACCGGAGGCGAACGCGTCGCCTAGCCAGAAACCATAGGCCTGGCTCACGCCATTGGCGATGTCGGAGAAGGTCGCGGTGCCCTTGTCGGCGGCGACCACGAGGTAGGGATCGTCCTCGTCATAGCGCACGACGTTCTCCGGCGGCACAATCGTTCCGCCCACGATATTATCGGTGATATCCAGCAGGCCGGAGAGGAATTGCCGGTAGCAGGCGATGCCCTCCTGCAGGTAGGCCTCGCGGCCCCCCTCGGCAGGCGGCTGCTTCACGATGAAGCCGCCCTTGGAGCCCACTGGCACGATCACGGCGTTCTTCACCATCTGCGCCTTCATGAGGCCGAGAATCTCGGTGCGGAAATCCTCCGGGCGGTCCGACCAGCGCAGGCCGCCGCGCGCGACCTTGCCGCCGCGCAGATGGATGCCCTCGGTGCGGATGGAGTAGACGAAAATCTCCGCATGCGGGCGCGGCAGTGGGAGCTCCGGCACCTCGCGGGAGTTCAGCTTGAAGCTCACATAGGGCTTCGGCTGGCCCTCCTTCGTGGTCTGGAAGAAGTTGGTGCGCAGCGTCGCCTCGATGACTGCCTGATAGCGGCGGATGATGCGATCTTCGGCGAGGTTGGTGACGCCTGCCAGTTCCGCTGCGATCATCTCCAACACCTGCGGCATGGCGGCCGTGCGCTTCGTCCGCGCGGTCGGGCCGAATTTCGCCTCGAAATAGCCAAACAGCAGCGAGGCGAGCTTCGGATAGGCCCCGAGCGCATTGGCCATGTATTGCGTGCTGTAGGGCAGGCCCGCCTGCTTGAGGTATTTGCCGTAAGCACGCAGCAGCACGACCTGCCGCCAGTTCAACTCGGCGCGGGCGACCAGCACGTTGAAGCCGTCATTTTCCATCTCGCCGGTCCAGACGCGCAGCAGCGCTTCTTCTACCAGCGGGCGGATGGAATCGAGATGCTCATGCGTCACATGTGGCATGGTGACGATGAAATCTCGGATCAGCGCCTTGGTCTTTTTGCCCGCTTCCAGCGTTGGGCGCAGGGTGAAGGGATGCACGTCGATCACCTGCATGCCCATGTTCTCCAGCAGCGGTAGCAGCATGGAGAGCGGCTGCTCGGCGCCGGAGGTATAGATCTTCAGCCGGAAGTAATTCTGCGGCGCCTCATCCTCCACATAGAGGTGGAAGGCGGGCTGGCCTGAGGCGAGCATGCCCTGAATCTTCTCGATATCGAATAGCGCGGTGAGGGTCGGGTAGGCGTTGATATAGTCTTTGGAGAAGGCCTGCCCGAAGGTGCGGTAGATCTGCTCCGCCTTGGCGTCGCCGTACATATCCACCAGCGTATCGCGCAGCGCATCCACCCAGTAATTGATGATGTCCGCCAACTCGGCGCGCAGGGATGCGAAATCCACTGCCGGAATCTGGCCCGGCGTGGTCTTGATGATGTAATGCACGCGCGCCAGCGGGGATTCGGTAACTTGCGTGTAATAGCTCATCACCTTGCCGCCGAAGGCGCGCTCCAGCGCCTGCGCCACTTCGGTGCGCACGAAGGTGTTGAACTTGTCGCGCGGCAGGTAGACGAGGCAGCTCACCGAGCGCTCGAACGCGTCGCGGCGGGTGAACAGGCCGATATCCGGGCGCGCCTCCAGCGAGAGGATGCCGAGCGACGTTTCGAACAGCTCGTCCTCGCTGATCTGAAACAGCTCGTCGCGCGGGTAGAATTCGAGAATAGCGCGCAGCGCCTTGCCGTTATGGCTGACCGGGTCATAACCGGCGCGGGCCAGCACGCGCTCGATCTTGCGGCGGATGAAAGGGATGTTGTCGGCAGGCTGGAAATAGGCAAGGGAGGTGAACAGGCCGAGGAAGCGCACCTCGCCCACCACCTTGCCCTTGGCGTCGTAGCGCTTCACATCCACGTAATCCATGTAAACCGGGCGGTGCACCAGCGATCGGGTGTTGGCCTTCGTCACCTCGATGAGGGTGGGCTGCATGGCGAGGTGCTGTGCCTCGGTGGGCAGGGCGGCCAGGCCCTGCGGCCCGTCCTCGCGACGCTCCACGCGCAGCACGCCGAGCCGCGCGGCATCGCGCTCGCGCAGCAGGCGCTGGCCCTTGGATTCATAGAAATCATACTCGGCATAGCCGAGGAAGACGAAATTCTTCTGCCCCAGCCAGTCAAGGAAATCGAGCGCCTCGGCCACCTCCTCGCGGCTGGCGGGCGATTTGGCAGCGACTATGTCGCGGCGCACGGATTCCAGCTTTTCCAGAATCTTCTGCCAGTCGCCCACTGCGCATTGCACATGCTGCAACATGTGCTCCAGCTCGGAGAGCAGCGCCTGCTCCGGCATCCCGGCGGGCAGCGAGGAGAGGTGGAAATGGATGACTGACTCGCACCGCGTCTCCGGCGAACGTTTCTTGCCGTCCCCGTCTTCCAGCGAGATGAGCTTGCCCTTCGCATCGCGCACCACGCGCAGGATGGGGTGGATGGCGACGTAGATGTCGAACTCCTTGCGGGCCAGCAGCGCCATGGTGGAGTCCACCAGGAAGGGCATGTCATCGTTGATCATCTCCAGCACGAGATGGCGGCGTTTGCCGAACGCGGCAGAATATTCCGGCACAAACAGGCGCATCTTGGGCTCGCCGGGGGTGCGCTCACGCATGAAGGCGTAGGCATCCGCGGCCATCTGGGCGGCGACGGGCGCGGGCAGGGATTCGATGTCGCGCAGCGGGGTCTTGTCGAAGAAGGCGCGGGTGAAATCCTTCAGGGCCTGCGACGCTTTAGGCGGCAGGGCGGCAACGAACTGGTCGATTTTATCGGAGAATTCGCGGGAGTAGGCGGGGCGCATGGGAAAATCGGGTCTTGCTGGGTTGTGCCGTGGGTAGGGGTCTGGTAGCAATAACCCATATAGGAATCAAGACAAGGAAATCCGATGTTGCGCCGCGACAACCCGGTGAGCGCGACCGACCCGCTGCTGTCCCACGCCACGCTGGAGCATCTGCTGGCCTTGGCGTTTCAGGCGGGGGAAGGGATTCTCACCGCCCAGCGCGAGGGGCTGCGCATCTCCCGCAAGGCGGATGCCAGCATGGTGACCCACGCCGATGAAGAAGCCGACGCGCTGATCGTTGCGGAGCTGAAACGGTTGGCGCCCGACGTGCCCGTGGTGTCCGAAGAGGGGGCCGCCCTGCCGGAGGAGACGCTGAAACATGGCCGCTTCTGGCTGGTCGACCCGCTGGACGGCACCAACGGCTATATCCGCGGCGGCTCGGAATATACCGTCAATATCGCGCTTATCGAGGATCAGCGGCCGGTGATGGGCGTCATCGTCATCCCCGCCACCGGTGAAGGCTTTGGCGGGCTGGTCGGTGACGGCGCGTGGAAGCAGCAGGGCGAGGAGATGCGCCCCATTCGCGTGCGACCCGCCCCGGCAGAGGGCTGGACGGTGCTGCTTAGCCATCGCGGCGCGCATGACCGCGCGCGGGCGCTGCTCGCCAGATATCCGCTGGCACGGCTGAAGCCCGCCAGCAGCTCACTGAAATTCTGCCGTATCGCCGAGGGCGTCGCGGATTGCTATCCCCGCCTCGGCCCCACCATGGAGTGGGATACGGCGGCGGGCCACGCCATTTTGAATGCAGCGGGCGGCGAGGTCTATGCGCTGCCCTCCGGCGAGCCCTTCCGCTATGGCCGCGTGGGATTTCAGAACGGCAATTTCATCGCGGTCGGCGGTGTGACGCTGGACGCCGCCCGCCTGCCGCGCATCCGCGAGTGATTATGCGCCGCTATCTGCATCCCCGTATCCTCGCTATCCTGCTGCTGGGCATCTCCAGCGGTCTGCCGCGGGCGCTGGTGGGCGGCACGCTCTCGGCGTGGCTGGCGAAGAGCGGGGCGCCGAAAGAGGTCATCAGCGACCTGCTGGGGCTGACCGCGTCGTTCTATTCCTTCAAATTCGTATGGTCGCCGCTGATGGACCAGCTGCGCCTGCCGCTGTTGACACGCTGGGCCGGGCAGCGCGTGGGCTGGATGCTGCTGACGCAAGGGGTGCTCATCGGCGGTCTGGTGGCGCTGGCATGGCATGACCCGGCGCTCTCGTTCGGCGAGTTCTCGCTGCTTGCCGCGCTGGTGGCGCTGGCCTCGGCCAGCCAGGACGTGGTGATCGACGCCTACCGCGCCGAGTATCTGGCACGTGATCAATATGGCGAAGGCGCGGCGGTGGCGGTGTTCGGCTACCGCGTGGGGATGCTCGTCTCCGGCGCCGGGGCGCTGGTGCTGGCAGGCTGGCTGGGGGCGGACGGCGCCTATGACGCCAGTGTATGGCGGGTCATCTACCTCGTCATGGCGGGTATCATGGCGCTTGGCATGGTGACGGCGCTGCTAGCCGGGGAGCCGGACGTGGCGCGCGAGGAAAAGGCGGGCCGCAGCCTCCGCCAGTGGGTGCGCGATGCGGTGATTGCGCCGTTTCAGCAATTCGCCGAGGCCCATCCGCGCTGGGTTCTCCTGCTGCTGTTCGTGCTGTTCTACCGGGTGGCGGATGCCTTCATCGGCTCCATGGCCAACCCGTTTTACCTCGAGATGGGCTACACGCTGGCGCAGGTAGGCAGCATCGCCAAGCTTTACGGTTTCGCGGCGGTGCTGCTGGGGGGCATCCTCGGCGCGGCAGCGCTGCACCGGCTCGGCATGTATGGCGCGTTGTGGTGGTTCGGCCTTGCCCAGCTGCTGAGCAACCTGATTTACATTCTTCTGCTCCATACCGGCCCCGCTCCGTGGGCGCTGATGGTGGTGATTTCGGTGGAAAACCTCGCCAGCGGTGCGGTGGGGGCGGTGGCCGTCGCCTTCCTGACCCAGCTCTGCGACACGCGCTACACCGCCACGCAATATGCGCTGCTCTCCTCGCTCGCCGCGCTGACCGGGGCGCAGCTCTCGCGCTATGCGGGCTATGTGGTGGATCAGGCGGGCTGGGAGGCGATGTTCGCCCTCTCCGCCATCCTCGGCCTGCCCGCGCTGGCGCTGCTGGTGCCGCTGCGCAAGCACCCGGTGCTGGCAGGAAAAAAGTAACCGAATCTTCACACACATGTGGCGAACGCTCGTTTAGTTTTGCCGCCATGCCGCGCCATTACACAAACCTCTCCGAACGCGTCGCCCGACTCGACCCGCATCTGGTGTTCAACCGTCTACCGCGGAAAGACCGCGTGCGGCTGAGGCGTCTGGCCGAGGAAATCGGCATCGAGCTGGGCGGCGTCGAGCGCCGCGTCCTTGAGCCTTACCTTCAAGATGGTCTAAATGAGGGCCAGCAAATCCGCCTGCTGCAGATGGGCATGGCGCGTTACATGCGCCTGAACGAAGGCTACTGGGGCCCGCGTTTCGCCGAGATCGATGCAGTGGTGCAGGGGCTGCCGCTCAGTGACGCGGCCAAAGCCTCCGTGCGGCAGACGGTGAAGCAGATGTACGAGACTACGGCACTGGAAGTGCGCAGTCTGTCTGAAGAGGACTACCGTAGCCTTTGCGAGCAGACGGCTGAAAGTCAGAGCCTGTGGGTGCGCCGGGTACGGATGACGCCGGACCCACAGGCGCGCTGGGCGGTGCGTTAATCCTTTCGTAATATTACCCGTCTAAAGTGCGACGCATGAGCAACTTGCATTACAAAGCCGGCGAGACAATTTTTCGTCAGGGGTATCCGGGGGACAATGCGTATGTCATCCTCTCCGGGCAGGTCGAGATCATCGACGAGATTCCGGGCGGTCCGGAATTTCAAATCGCCGTGCTGGACGCTGGGCGGATGTTCGGTGAAATAGCGCTTCTCGACGACAAGCCCCGCTCCGCCACCGCGCGCGCCCTCACCGACGTGACCCTGCAAATCGTCCCTGTTGGATAACGGGTTGCGAAGCCGCGCGCGCTTGGGCATAATCCGCGCCATGCATACACGACTTCTTGTTTGTCTGCTTCTGCCCCTTCTAGCCGTGACCGGCTGTCGCTCCGTGGTGATTTCCGGCGCGTCGCGGGTGAGTGAATCCACCTCGGAGGAGCGCAGCTTCGGTCAATCGATCGATGACGGCAGCATCTACGCGGGCGTCAACCGCTATTTCGCGCAGTCGGATGTGTCAGGGCTGCTCACCAACCTCACGGTGCGAGTCTATGAAGGCCGCGTCTTCCTGTTCGGCCGCGTGAAGGGGCAGCGTACCTCCGACGAGGCCGTGCGGCTGGTCTGGCTGGTGAAGGGCGTGAAGGAAGTCGTCAACGAAATCCAGATCGGCGAGGATGAAACCGCCATCGACTTCGCCCGCGACGAAGCCATCGAAACCCAGATCAGCACGCGCCTGCTGGCTACTAAGGGTATTCGATCGGCCAACTTCACGTCCGAAGTCGCAGGCGGCGTTGCCTACCTGATCGGCACGGCGCGTGATGAGCGGGAGATGAACGCGGTGATTCAGGTGGCACGCATGACCTCCGGCGTTCGGCGCGTCGTCAGCCACATCCGGTTGAGTGGCAACCCGGCGCCCGCCCGGCCACAGTAACGTCTCACCCCAAGGACGCCGCATGACCTGGCGCGTCGCATTGCAAATGGACCCGCCGGAGCGGCTGAACCCCGCCGGGGACTCTACCATCCTGCTGGCGCTGGAAGCCCAGCGGCGCGGCCATGCGCTGTGGTGGTACCCCGCCGGCTCGCTGTGCTGGCGCGAGGGGGTGCTGTGGACCCAGCACGCGCGCCGCATCCGCTTCTTCGATGATACCTCCCGCTGGTTCGAGCAGGACGCGCCGGAGACCTTGGGACTGAACGAGATGGACGTGGTGCTGATGCGGCAGGACCCGCCCTTTGACATGGGCTACCTCACCGCGACCTACCTGCTGGAGCGCATCCACCCGCGCACGTGGGTGGCGAATGATCCATTCCATGTACGCAACGCGCCCGAGAAATTGCTTCCCCTGCTGTTCGCCGACGCCATGCCGCCCACCCTCATCAGCCATGACGCGGCCGCCATCCGCACCTTCCTGGCCGAGCAGGGCGACATCGTGGTGAAGCCGCTCTACGGCTATGGCGGGCACGCCGTGTTCCGCCTAAACGGCCAGAGCGGCAATGTCGAGGCGATTCTGGAAACGCTGCTCGCCCAGCCCGAGCCGCTGGTGGCCCAGCGTTTCCTGCCCGAGGTGACCGAGGGGGACCGCCGCGTCGTGATGATTGACGGGCAGGTCGCAGGATTGCTCGGCCGCCTGCCTGCGGCTGGGGAAATCCGCGCCAATCTGCGCGTCGGCGGCACGGCGGCACAAGCCGCGCTCACGCCGCGCCAGCAGGACATCTGCGCTCGCCTCGGCCCGGCGCTGCAAGCGCGCGGCATCCTGCTCGCCGGGGTGGATTTCATCGGCGACTGGCTGACCGAGATCAACATCACCTCGCCCACCGGCCTGCGCGCGCTGAAGCAGCTCTACGGCACCGCGCCGGAGGCCGATTTCTGGGACGCGGTGGCGCGCCGCCGGGCCGCCTGACGATTTTTTCGAATCAATTGACGCTTTTTTAAGCCTTTTGCGTCATCGTTAGACTGGGTTATCAGGTAGGAATCCCATGTCCCTCGCGTCCCTTCTCGGTGCATTCTTTGGTATTTTGATGCTGGCTGGTGCCGTCTGGCACGCCACGCATGGCAATATCGGTACCTTTTTCAGCATCAGCGAATTCCTCATCGTGGTCGGTGGCACGGTGGCGGCGTCCTACATGAGCTTTCATCACCGCTACGTGAACATTGCCTTCAAGGCGATCTGGTGGATGCTGAAGAAGCCCAAGGCCACCCGCGAGGCGCTCAATGTGGAAATCATGCGCCTCGTCAAATGGTCCTACCTCGTGCAGAAGAAGGGCCTGCCCGCGCTGGAGGGGGAAATCCGCAACGTGCAGACCAACGAGCCCCTCATCAAGTTCTGCCTGACGCTGGTGACGTCCAACCACACCCCGCCGGAGCTGCGCAAGATGATGGAAACCGCCATCGAGGCGGAATATGAGCGCGCCATCGCGCCGGTAACCGTGCTGCGCAGCATGGGCGCCAACCTGCCCACTTTCGGCATGATCGGCACGCTGGTCGGCATGGTGGTGATGCTGCAGAATTTCTCCGCCGACATGGCCTCGGTGGGCAAGGGGATGTCGATGGCGATGCTCGCCACGCTCTACGGCGTGGTCTTCGCCCGCCTCGTCTGCTACCCGGCGGCCTTCAAGCTTGAGCAGAAGATGGAGATTGAGCGCTTCCGCAATTACATGATTGTCGAAGGGCTGCTGATGCTCGCCGAGAAGAAGGGTCCGCGCTTCATGCAGGACCGCCTGAACAGCTTCCTCGACCCGGACATTCACTTTGACATGGACCGTCAGATCAAGGCGCAGGCATGACCCAGCGCGGCAAAAAGAAAGAAGTCCATGAGGATGAAAGCTGGCTGCTGACCTACGCCGACTTCATCACCCTGCTCATGTGCTTCTTCGTCATCATCCTCTCGATGAGCGAGCCGAAGCAAGCCGATGTGGAGCTGCTGCAGGACGCACTGGAGGAGTTCAACAAGAACACCGCCGACAAGGCCAAGCCCTTCAATGACCTGTTCGATAATCTTCAGGTGCTCATCGCGGAAATGCAGATGGAGAGCGCCATATCGGTGGAAAAGACCAATCGCGGCGTGCTGCTGGAGCTTTCCGCTTCATCCTTCTACGATCCCGGCTCCGCGAATTTCCGCCCCGAGGCCATCCCGGTGTTGGAGAAGATGGCCAAGGTGCTCGCCAGCTTCGATTATGAGGATTATCTCTGCCAGATCGACGGCCACACGGATGATGCGCCCATCCAGACACCGCAATTCCCCTCCAACTGGGAACTCTCTGCCGTGCGCGCCACGACGGTCGTGCGCTTTCTGATCGAGCACGGCATGGAAAAGGAAAAAATGCGTGCCGCCGGCTATGCCGACATTATGCCCAAGGTGCCAAACCTCGATGAATTCGGCAATCCGATTGAGGAAAACCGCGAGTTGAACCGCCGCATCGTCATCAAGGTCGAGCGCCGGGTGGAGTAGGGCTAATTGCTCACATGTGTAGTGGCGTCGGCTACATCGTCGTCTATGCGGTCATACAAGCCATTTCCTCCTTGCCCGACCCAGGCGACCCCCAGAATCACACCAATGCCGATCAGACTGGCGATAAGCGCATATTCTATGGAAGTGGCACCTCGCGTACGGCGAAAACAAAGAGACAAAAGGCGAAACAGACGCATCGTATAAGCCTATCATCAATTTTTTGAGTAAGCTACCCAAGTATTTGACTTGAACACTACCCTGCGCATACTGCATGTACAAGGTACTTCTATGCGCGCTCCCGTTATTGGTTTCACCCTCGACCATGAGAAGAAGCCCACCTATTCCAAGAAACCCTGGTACGCCATCCGGGAGAATTACCTCACCTCCATCAGCGCGCTGGGCGGTGTACCGCTGCCGCTGCCGCACGAGGAGGCGCTGGTGGAGCGCTACATGGAAATGATTGACGCGCTGGTCATCATCGGCGGCGATTTCGACATTCCGCCAGAGATGTATGGCGAGACGAACGTGCATTCGACCGTCTCCAACCTCAAGCGCCAGCGCACCGCGTTCGAAGCGGCCATCACCCGTGCCGCGCTGCGTGATGAGAAGCCCATTCTCGGCATCTGCGGCGGCCAGCAATTGCTCGGCGTCGTGCTCGGCGGTGCGCTGATCCAGCACATCCCGGACGCCATCGACACGCCGATCCAGCATGAGCAGCCCAATTCGCGTGATGAGCCGGGCCATGCCATCGCCATCAAGGAGGGCACTTTGCTCCACCGCATTGCGGGCACGACGGAGGCGCTGGTCAACAGCGCCCACCATCAGGCTATGCGCAACGTGGGCAAGGGTACCGTCATCAGCGCCACTGCGCCGGACGGCGTCATCGAGGCCATCGAATACCCGGCCCATCCCTTCTGCCTCGGCGTGCAGTGGCACCCAGAATACCACGTGAGCGGGCTGGACGATGCCATCTGGCGCGCCTTCCTCGACGCGGCGGCCCGCACATGACGAAGACCCCCTCGGCGCACGCGGGCGAGCGGCTCGCCAAGGTGATCGCCCGCCACGGCCTCGCCTCGCGGCGGGGCGCAGAGGAGCTGATCCTCGCGGGCAAGGTGACGGTGAATGGCAAGAAGATCATCACCCCCGCCCTGAACGTCACGGACTCGGACGTCATCTCCGTCGCCGGGCAGATGCTGGGCGAACAGGAGCCCGCGCGCCTGTGGCTCTATCACAAGCCGCAGGGGCTGGTCACCACCCACCGCGATCCGCAGGGACGCCCGACCGTGTTCCAGAACCTGCCGGAAGGGCTGCCCCGCGTGGTGTCGGTGGGGCGGCTCGATTTGAACAGCGAGGGCCTTCTGCTGCTGACCAATGACGGCGCGCTGGCCCGCCACATGGAGCACCCGGACACTGGCTGGCGGCGGCGCTACCGCGTGCGTGTCTACCAGACGCCCTCGGCACGCGACATCGCGGCGCTGGCGCGCGGCCTCACGGTGGAAGGCGTGCGCTACAAGCCCGTGGAAGTGGAGCCGGAGACGGAGGGCAAGAGCAATGTCTGGCTCGCCGTGACGCTCACCGAAGGCAAGAACCGCGAAATCCGCAAATTGTTCGAGCATCTCGGCCACCCGGTCAGCCGCCTCATCCGCGTCGCCTACGGCCCCTTCCAACTCGGCAGCCTGAAGCCGGGCGAGGTAAAGGAAGTGCCACGCAAGGTGGTGAAGGATCAGTTGGGGAAGGGCGTGATTGGTAATTAGTGATTGGTTATTGGTGCGCTTCCCTTTATTCCAATAACCAGTAACCGCTACTCATTACCGCATATGCAGATCATCGCCGGGAAGCACCGGGGCCGCAAGCTGGAGACGCCGCAGGGGCGC
Organism: Alphaproteobacteria bacterium UBA998; assembly: GCA_002291925.1. GTDB lineage: Bacteria > Pseudomonadota > Alphaproteobacteria > Rickettsiales > UBA998 > UBA998. Next base: position 31,328 of record DBAY01000071.1, read on the forward strand.
GACATCCGCCCCACCGGGGCGCGGGCGCGCGAGGCGGTGTTCAACATCCTCATGCATGCGCCGCATCCGGAGGGCTCGCTCATCGTGGGCGCGCGCGTGGCCGATATCTGCTGCGGCTCGGGCGCCATGGGGCTGGAGGCTCTTTCGCGGGGCGTGGAACATGCCTGCTTCATCGACCGCACCCGCGAGGCGCTTGGTCTGGTGAAAACCTCTGCCGAAAAGTTCCGTGAGTTGGAACGCTGCACCTTGCTGCGCGCCGAAGCGACTCAGCTCCCTGCCGCGCCTGCGCCGTGCCGTGTCGTCTTCCTCGACCCGCCTTACAAGCAGAACTTGCTGCCGGCCATTCTTGCCTCGGTGCTGGCGAAAGGGTGGTTGGAGGATGAGGGTGTTATCGTGGCGGAATTATCGGTGCGTGAGGCCTTTGAATGCCCGTCGGCGTTTTTGGCAGTTACCGAACGCACCTATGCCAATACGCGCATTCTTCTGCTAAAAAAAGCGGCCTAAACAATCTGCCGATTGGTGGCCATCCTTGCCGAGCCCAAGGGCTGTTTCGACGTCGAGGGGTCGGCTTCGGCAACGTCAAACCTGCCTTCTGACGGCAAATCAGGCTGTTCTCCCTCAACCAGCTTCTGCAAAGGCTGGCCGGGGCGATTGATAATGCCCCGCTGCCATTCTTGTGGGGTTGGCGTAATTTCTGGAAACCGGGGGGATGGCTTGATGCCAGATGTAAATGGCGTAGCGTCCGGCCGGGAGAGCTGGCCAGGTGCGGGAGGAATTTGATGTAAAGGTTCAGTGTCTGGGCGTATGGGCCGACTCTGATTTAAGCTATCTTCCATGATGACCTCTCTACCCCAACCAATCACCTACCAGAATACAGGGGGCTTATTACAATTTCGTGACGTGGCGGGTGTCATCCTGCCAAGTGTCCAGCCACGAGTCGCCGCCATTCTCAATGTCTTTGAGGCGTAATAAGTCACACTTACGCCAGTACGCGCGAGTCCTACTGATGACGAAAAGCCTGCCTAGATAGCGCGGCCGCGGGGCGCGTTTACCAAAGGAGGAAGGGAAGGGGCAATATCTGTCAATCGTGCCTCTCGCGCAGTGGCACCGGAGAGAGGGTTGGTGACAGGCGGAAGCGCAATTGGTGGCTTTGCCGGCTCTGGTGCCGGCACTGGCTGAATCATTGCGGCCAGCTTGGCGCGCATTTCTTCATCAACGAGGGAGGGAATAATCTTGGGGGAAGCGGTCATACCTATCTCCATGCAGGAAGGCGAGTATTAAGTAGCACGACTTTGTGACAGAATGATGACGCTTATAAAATACTCATAAGTAGAACGCACTGATGTGTCGGATGACAGAGTTTGCGCATACAAACGCCATTAAGCAAAACGACTATTCCTTTAAACCGGCGTCCGCTACACCGATCCTTGTTCCAGACTTGGCAAAAGGGACGGATTGAATGCTGAAAAGAGAGTTTTCATTCTCTTGGTACCAGACATTTCTACGGTACTTCTCCAGCCGGATGACCGGGTAGGTCACGGGCTGAACCGTGACCTCGTCTTGCTTTTCGAAATCATTGCGAAGTAAGGGAAGGTGCGTGCCATCGGGCTGGAGAACGCCTCCCTCCACGTCATCAAAATAGACAATCGGCACGCCCGCTTCTTTCATCATGTCACGGCTACGCATGGCGCCGACGATGTAAATCATGCTGCCTTGGTCGAAAGGCATCTCGTTTGGGTAATCCAGTATATGCTCTGAGATATCCACCGAGACATCCAGCGTATCGCCGCGCACGGAAACACGCGTGAAGCGGCGCGTGGCAAAATCAGCCGTCACCTCCATTTCGTACCATGTATCCGGCTTTAATGCGCTGCCAAGGGAAAGGATCTTCCAGTTCCTGCCGCTACTTGGTGTGCCTTCTAAACCCTCAGGAAAACCACCTCCCACCGGTACGCTGCACGCCGACAAAACTCATCCAGTCAGCCCCTTTGAAATATACAGGTTGGGTGATGCCTTCTAGCATCTCCTGGTCGACAAACAGGATTACGTCATCGGCGAGTTCAGGGCCAAAACGAAAAGCGGCCCTGATATACCCTGTGCCAGGCTGACGCAGAAAAGTATCATGCGCTTCCATCGGTGGGGCAAACACGACGCCGGCACTGAGGCGCACATCATTCGCCGCCATCGCCTGCGCGACATACAGCGCTAGTCCGGCAACAGTGGCCCATGCCAAGAAGCGTTTTCTCAATGGTTTTTCAGATTTCTTCACCATGATGCTGACTCCTATCTGCACGCACACCCAGGATATGGCAGATAGCCATCGTCAGGCGGGCGCGGTTGAGGGTGTAGAAATGAAACTCCTCCACGCCCTCGCCGCGCAGCAGGCGGCACTGCTCCGCGGCAATGGAGGCGGAGACGAGGTTGCGCAGTTCGGGGTTGTCGTCCAGCCCATCGAACAGGTGGGCGATCCAGCCCGGCACGCTGGCGCTGGCCATCGTGGCAAAGCGCTTGAGCTGGGCGAAGTTGGTCACTGGAAGAATACCTGGCACGATGGGCACCGTGATCCCGTTTCGCAGGGCCATATCACGGAAGCGCAGGTAGATTTCTGCATCGAAGAAGAATTGTGTGATGGCGCGCGTGGCCCCGGCATCGATCTTGCGCTTGAGGAAATCGAGGTCCTGCTGGCGGCTGAAAGCCTGCGGATGCACCTCCGGATAGGCCGCCACCGAAATTTCGAAATCGGCTACCCGGCGCAGTCCTTCTACCAAGTCGCATGCATAGGCGTAGCCATCTGGGTGCGGGCAGTAGGGCTGGCCGTCCGGGCAGTCGCCGCGCAGGGCGACGATATGGCGCACGCCCAGCTCCCAGTAATCGCGCGCGATGGCATCGATCTCGTCCCGGCTCGCCCCGACGCAGGTGAGGTGCGCGGCGGGGGTCAGCGGTGTCTCTTTCAGCAGCCGTGCGATGGTAGCGTGCGTGCGCTCACGCGTGGTGCCGCCGGCACCATAGGTCACGGAGACAAACGCGGGCTGCAACGGGGCCAGCCATTTCAGCGTCGCCCAAAGCTTCTCCTCTGCTTCCTCCGTTTTAGGAGGAAAAAACTCAAACGAGACGCGGCTCGGGGCTTGGGTAAAAAGGTCTTTGAGCCTCTGGTAAGCGATGCGCTGGGGCAGGGAGGATAACCTCATGCAGGCCCCCTGCCTGTGTGATTCATGCAACAGTTATGAAAAGCAACGAAGATGGGCGAAGTTGGATGGTTTTCCACTAGGCGCTCCTGCGACTCCCCTTTATATGGCTCACTCTGGCCTCTGTCTCGCTAAGAACTTAATTATTTTTTAGGTGACACAGTAGAGTATGAGACTTTAAACCTTATGGAAAGTTTAGTCATGGTGGCGGCAATTGTGGGCATGTTCATGAAAGAAAGCGCGATATCGAAAGCGCCTTTGGGTCAGCTGTGGCGTATGAGCCGCATGGGGCTGGCTGCGCTGATGCTCTCGGCCTGTGCCGCCAACCCGACGCCGGAAGGTGACGTCTATGACCCGCTCGAGCCGGTCAACCGGGTCATTTTTCGCTTCAATGAAGGGGTAGACACTGTCCTGCTGCGCCCGGTCGCACGCGGCTATACCTACATCGTACCCAAATATGGCCGCCAGCGCGTGAGCAACGTGCTCTCCAACCTGCGTATGCCGGTGGTGTTCGTGAACTCCGTCTTCCAGCTCGACCCGCAGAACTCCTTCTCCGCGCTGTGGTCGTTCCTGCTCAACTCCACGGTGGGTGTGTTCGGTATCTTCGACGTGACCGGTGCCACCGACCTCGTCGTGCGTGACGAAGATTTTGATCAGAGCCTTGGCCATTACGGCTGGGGCGCGGGCCCGTACCTCGCGCTGCCAATCCTCGGTCCAAGCTCGACGCGCGGCGCGGCGGGCACGCTCGTTGACTGGTTCACTGATCCGTTCAACTACCTCGATAATGACATCGTCATTCCGCGTACCATCGCCAGCGCTATCGACACGCGCGCCAACGTGCTGCCGACGACGGACGAGATTTACCGCACCTCGATTGATCCCTATGCCACCATTCGGAGCGGCTACCTGCAGCGCCGCGTGGCGCTGGTGGAGAACCGCGCGGGCCGCATCAATGGCGGGGCGCGTACTACGGGCCCGATCAACCTGAAAACCAGCGGTACGTCGGAGACCAACGGCGAGGCTAAGGAATAAGTTCATGCGCCTGCGCCGTCTGCTGATTCTACTGCTCTGTCCGCTGCTGATCGCCGCCCAGCCCGTGCTGGCCGGAGATCAGAACGGCGCCCGCCAGTTCATCGAGGACATGGCCCGCAAGGTCGTGTCCGTGCTGGAGAACAAGGACTCCCTTGCGCAGAAGGACGCCGAGCTGAAGCAGGTGTTCGAAGGCAACATCGCCATCGACTGGGTAGGCCGCTTCGTGCTGGGCCGCCACTGGCGCACCGCCACGCCGGAACAGCAGCAGGCCTACCTCGCCAGCTACAAATCTTTCATCATCAACAGCTACGTAGACCGGCTGAAAGAGTATAGCGGTGAGACCTTCACCATCCAGCAGACGCGCGACCTGGGCGACAACCAATTCATACTCAGCATGGAAATCGCCCGCCCGAACGTGCAGGCCCCTGTGCTGGTGGATTACAAGGTGCGCGACGAGAATGGCCGCTACCAGGTCTATGACATCGTGGTGGAGGGGGTCAGCCTGATTACCACCCAGCGCTCCGAATTCGACGCAGTGGTCAGCCGCAAGGGGCTGGATTACCTCATCAATCAGCTCTCCGCCAAGGCTGAAGCCAACGCTGCCGGCTGACCGTCACACGATTTTCACAATTTCCTGTTAACGTGCTGCCCTAGTCATTACACTTTAGGGGAGCGCGATGGCCGCTGCGCCGAACATTCGATATCTCTTCCATGTTGAGGATGATCCCTTCCTGCCGGGCGCCATAAAGCTCTTTGTAGATGGCATATGGAATAAAACTCATCCAGATGCGCCACTTGTATACATGCATTTCGCAAATCACAAAGAGTTGGAGGAACACGTTGCTAAAGGTGGTAATGCAGAGCAAGCCTATCAGGGTCTCATTCTCTCCGATAACGAAATAAAAGGCCAAGAGTTTAAAGGTTCAAAATGGCTACTGGAGCTTCGTCGCAGTCCCCTCAAAAATGTTCCCGCTATCATGTATACCAGCGGTGTGGAGGAAGGTTTCAGCGGAATAGTGATTAGTGATAGGCTACAGCAAGAAAATATTCCGATTGTTCTTAAGAGCACTCGTGACCCATTTAAACTACTGACAGACGCAATTGAAAACGTGATGGGTTTGGGCGCGGGGCAGGACAAAGGTAGCAGAGGGCGTTGAGCCTTCCGGTAACACCCATGGAACATCCCGCAGCGCGCTCCTTCACTCTGGTCTATGTCGAGAATGATCCGAGTTGGTCCCGTCTGGTTCGCGCCTCGCTTCTAAAGCATCTGGGTCACCGCTTTCCTGACGTCTCGTTTGATCTCGTGACGTTGCAAACCCATGCGGAGCTTGAGCAGGCGCTGGGCGGATCGAAGATACAGCCTACAACCATTTATGGTCATGGTGAGGCGAGGACAGTGAAACCCGACCTCATCATCACCGACAACATGGCCCCCATCCGCCATGAGGCCAATGGCAAAAAAAAAGGGGAAACCCCGGCGGGCTATGACTGGATTGCCCAGCGCAGCCCTGATGTGGCGAAAATTCCCTGCATCATGTTCAGTGACGGCGCATTGGATGCCTTGCTCCCCGCCTTGGCTCCGCATGGGGTGCCGCTGGTGCCCAAGCATCTTGGGACTGACTATAACGCGCCGATGGAACTGGCCTGCCAAATCGGAGTTTCACTTGGTCTTGCGGCACCTGCTCCGCGCCGTCATACGGAGTTCGTAAGGTCTAAAGAAAAGCCAAGAGGGCGCTAACCTCTCAGCTCGCCTTGCGGGTCAGCGGCTTGAAGCGCATGCGGTGGGGCTGGGTGGAGGCCTCGCCCAAGCGCCGTTTCTTGTCTTCTTCGTAATCCGCGTAGTTCCCCTCGAACCATTCCACGTGCGAGTCCCCTTCGAAGGCGAGGATGTGGGTGGCGCAGCGATCCAAGAACCAGCGATCGTGGCTGATGATGACGGCGCAGCCGGCGAATTCCTCCAGCGCTTCTTCCAGCGCGCGGAGGGTTTCCACGTCGAGGTCGTTGGTGGGTTCGTCAAGCAGCAACACGTTGACGCCGGATTTCAGCATCTTTGCCAGATGCACGCGGTTGCGCTCACCCCCAGAGAGCATGCCGACCTTCTTCTGCTGGTCGGAGCCCTTGAAGTTGAAAGCGGCGCACCAGGCGCGGCTTTTCATCTTCGTTTTGCCGAGCTCGATCTCCTCCAGCCCGCCGGAGATTTCCTCCCACACGGTGGCGTTGTCGTTCAGCGCATCGCGCGACTGGTCCACGTAACCCAGCACCACAGTATCGCCCAAGGTGAAGGTGCCACCGTCGGCCTTTTCCTGCCCCGTAATCATGCGAAACAGCGTGGTCTTGCCCGCGCCGTTTGGCCCGATGACGCCGACAATGCCCCCCGGCGGCAGCGAGAAGGAGAGATCGTCGATGAGCAGCCGGTCGCCAAAGCCCTTCTGCAGGCCATTGGCCTCGATGACCTTCTGGCCGAGGCGCGGCCCGGCGGGGATGATGATCTGCGCCTGCCCGGTCTGGCGCGGGCCTTCCTTGTTGAGCAATTCCTCATACGCCTTAAGGCGGGCTTTGGATTTGGCCTGACGCGCCTTGGGCGAGGAGCGCACCCATTCCAGCTCGCGCTCCAGCTGCTTCTGGCGGGAGGATTCTTCCTTCTCCTCCTGCTCGAGGCGTTTCTTCTTCTGCTCTAGCCACGAGGTGTAATTGCCCTCATAGGGAATGCCGGATCCTCGGTCGAGTTCCAGAATCCAGCCCGTGACATTGTCGAGAAAGTAGCGGTCGTGGGTGACCATCACTACAGTCCCCTTGTAGTCCTTCAGGAAGTTCTGCAGCCACGCGACGGATTCGGCGTCCAGATGGTTGGTCGGCTCGTCGAGCAGCAGCATGTCCGGCTTTTCCAGCAGCAGGCGGGCCAGCGCCACGCGGCGGCGCTCCCCGCCGGAGATTTTGGT
>DBAY01000063.1 GCA_002291925.1 Alphaproteobacteria bacterium UBA998
TGGGCGCGGAGATTTCGCGCTACCTCACCATCCTCGGCAACCGTTCCGACCGCATGGCTATCATGCGTGCCGAGCTGGTGGAGGTGAAGGAGCTGTATGCTGTTCCGCGCCGCACCGTCATCGAGGATTCCGAGTTCGAAGCCGACATCGAAGACCTCATCCAGCGTGAGGACATGGTGGTGACTGTCACCGCCGGTGGCTACATCAAGCGAACGCCGCTCGCCGCCTTCCGCGCTCAGCGCCGTGGCGGCAAAGGCAAGTCCGGCATCGCCATGCGCGAGGAGGACGCGACCGAAGAGCTGTTCGTCGCCAACACCCACACGCCGGTGCTGTTCTTCTCCAACTTCGGCAAGGTGTACAAGCTGAAAGTCTACCGTCTCCCGCTCGCCACCGCGCAGGGCCGGGGAAAGGCGCTGGTCAACATCTTCCCGCTGGCGGAAGGGGAAACGATTAAAACCTTCATGACGCTGCCGGAGGATGAATCCACGTGGGACGGGCTGAACATCATGTTCGCCACCTCGATGGGCACGGTGCGCCGTAACGACCTCTCCGACTTCCACGACATCCGCACCAATGGCAAGATCGCCATGAAGCTGGAAGATGAGGGCGAGCGGCTGGTGGATGTGAAAGTCTGCGCTGAGAACGACCATGTGCTGATTGCCGCCAAGTCCGGCAAATGCGTCCGCTTCCCGGTCGATAACGTGCGCGTGTTCAAGAGCCGCGCCTCCACGGGTGTGCGCGCCATGAAACTCGCGGATGGCGATTGCGTCATGTCCATGAGTATCCTGAAAGGCACGCAGTTCAGCATGGAAGAGCGCGTGGCCTATCTGAAACTCGCCGCCGAGAAGCGCCGTGCCAGCGGTGATGCAGAGGCCGAGGCTACAGTGAATGTCTCCGGCGGGCATGACGAGGAACTCGCTGAGGTCACGCTTACCGAAGAACGCGCCAGGCAGCTGGAGGAGGGGGAAGAGCTGATTCTCACCCTCACCGAGAAAGGCTACGGCAAGCGTTCCTCTGCCTATGAATACCGCGTCACCAATCGCGGTGGGTCGGGCATCGTTAACATCATCACCAACGAGCGCAACGGACAGGTGGTGATGAGCTTCCCTGTGAAATGCGACGACCAGATTATGCTGATGACCGACAAGGGCAAGATGATCCGCACCAAGGTCTGCGACATCCGCGTCGCGGGTCGCAACACGCAGGGCGTGCGCGTCTTCAACGTGGATAAGGACGAGCGCGTGGTCTCCGCCGTCTGCATTGACGGCGCGCAGCTCGCCGCTGCCGGTGCCGACGAGGACGAGGGCATGGATGGCGACGTCACGATGACGGAGGCCCCGGATGCCCCAGCCGTCGAATAAGGGGCTCCTTAGCCGTTTCTTCTCGCGAATCTTCCGCAAACGGCGGCCATACGGCAACTGGGTCGAGGAATATAACCACGAACCAGCCCCCGTAAAGGACGACTTGATGGATTTGAATCAGGGGCGGCGGTAAGGCTATTTCATGACCCGCATCGGCGTTTATCCCGGCACGTTCGACCCCATCACGGTAGGGCATCTCGACATCATCCGCCGTGCGATGCATGTGGTGGACAAGCTCATTATCGGCGTGGCGCTGGATACGGGGAAGTCGCCCATTTTCAATCTGGGGAAGCGCTCCGAGATGGTGCGCACGAGCATCGACGCGGAGCTGAATGGGGATGCCGGCCGCATCGAGGTGCAGCCTTTTTCCGGCCTGCTGGTGAATTTCGCGCAGCAGAACGGCGCAAGTCTGATCATCCGCGGCCTGCGCGCCGTGTCCGACTTCGAATACGAATTCCAGATGGCGTGCATGAACAACCGCTTGGCGCCGCAGATTGAGACAGTGTTCCTCACCGCGTCCGATTCCAAACATTACGTATCGTCCCGCTTCGTCAAGCAGATTGCCCGTCTTGGAGGAGATGTGTCCGCGTTCGTGTCGCCCAACGTGGCGCGCGATCTTCAGCAGCATTTCGCCCATCCAACCCCAGGGAGTTCTTCATGAAAAAAGCCTTCATTTTGTTGCTGCTTGTCAGCGCCGCCTGCAGCGCGCGCGTTGACGGCCCGGATCGCGCCCGCGTCTATGTGCCGGGCGGTGTGGTGGTGGAAACCGGTGGCAATAACTGGAACGGCGGCCCGCCGCACTGCCCGCCGGGGCAGGCGAAAAAAGGCCGGTGCTAACCCCTCACCGCAGACAAGGACTTCACGCCATGAAACATGTTTTTCTCTCCCTCGTTCTTTTGGCGTGCCTCAGCGCCTGCTCGGATGATGCGGGCAAGGCGAGTGCCCAGGGTCGGCCATCCTCGTCCAACCCCTCCAAGCGCATGGGCTTTTCCGACATGCCGCAACGCATGCCCATCATGCGAGAGCAATATTACGGTCCTGAGGGTGCCTGTACGGTCGGCCGCCAGACCAAGGGCTGGTGCTAGGCGCTTTTCGCCTGCAGCCACCGGCTTCCCGGTTTCACGGCGGGGATATTCTTGAGATGCGCGGGCAGGGCGTCCGGCTGGTAGGTCGGCACATCGAGCGTCAGCAGGGAGACGAGCGGGAAGGGCAGGCTGTGCGTTCCGCCCGAGCGGTCGATGAGGCTGGCCTCGGCGACCACCTTTGCGCCGAAGCTCTCTACGCATACCACGGTTTCCATCGAGGATTTGCCGGTGGTGACCACATCCTCCACCAAAAGCACGCGCTGACCCGCCTCCAGCGTGAAGCCGCGGCGCAGGGTGAACTGGCCGTCCTGCCGCTCGCAGAAGAGCGAGGGCAGGCGCAGCTGGCGGGCCATCTCGTAGCCGACAATCACGCCGCCCATTGCCGGGGCCACGACCACGTCGAAGGCATTCTTGCCGAATGTCGCCTCGATGCGCTGGGCGAGTTCCTTGCAGAGCCGGTCGGCGCGGGCAGGGTCCATCAGCACGCGGGCGCATTGCAGGTAGGTGTCGCTGTGCAGCCCGGAGGAGAGGATGAAGTGGCCCTTCAGCATGGCCTGGGTGTCAAGGAATTCCTGGGTGATGGCGGCGTCGTTCATCGCTTAGTCTTTCATCTGATCGCTACGTTGTTTCAACTCGGACAGCCACTGGATAAGGGTGGTATCCAGCATGCGCTGGAAGCTGCGGGGCATGAGCTTGACCAGCCAGCCATCGAAGCTTTCCTCCGTTTCCACCCGCGTATGCGCCCCCTGCGAGCTCAGGCACCAGCTATGCAAGGCCTGCGTGCCGAGCGCTTTGCCCGTCCAAACCACGGACTCAAAGGGGGTGATCTCCGCAAAGGTTGATACCACGGAAAAACCACCGCTGCGCCAACGAAAGCTTTTTCCCGGCTGCAGCTCGATATAGCCGCTTACCGAGCTGACATGGGAAAAATGGTTCGGCCAGTTAGGAATGTCTGAAAGGACAGACCAGATTTTCTCCGGTGTCGCTTCGATCAGGCAATGATGCGCGGCCCGTACAGGGAGCAAGGTTTTTGTCATATTATCCCATCCTTCACTTGCGTATTGCCAATGTCTTAGCAGGCGAATTTATTCTTCTCTGGAACGATTATACGCGCACATCCCACAATGCAAGGTTATCGATAAGGCGAGTGCTGCCTAGCCGGGCGGCGACGAAGAGCCGTCCATGCAGGCTCGGCTCCGGCAGGGGGGCCAGCGTCCGCTCGTCACGGGCTTCGAGATAATCGATCACGAAACCCGCGTTGCGTAGCGTCGCGCGGCCTTCTTCAAGTGCTGCGTGAAGTTGCTCCCCGTCCGCGGATTTGCTGGCGATTTCCCGCATGACCATGTGGAGGAGGGGGGCTTTGGCGCGCTCCTCCGGGCCCAGATAACGGTTTCGTGAGGAGAGGGCCAGCCCGTCCGCCTCGCGCACCGTCGGGACGCCCATAATCTCGCCCGGCAGGCCCAGATCAGCGGCCATGCGGCGGATAATGAAGAGCTGCTGGTAATCCTTTTCCCCGAAGAAAGCCATGTCCGGCCGCACGGCGTTGAGCAGGATGGTGACCACGGTCGCCACCCCGTCAAAATGGCCGGGGCGGTGGGCGCCGCACAGCACATCCGCCGCCGCGCCAACGGTGACGCGCGTGGCGGAGTAGGGCGGGTAGATATCCTCCACCTCCGGCAGCCAGACGAGGTCGGCATGCCCGGCCAGCAGTTGAAGATCCGCCTCCACGGTGCGCGGATAGCGGCTGTAATCCTCATTCGGGCCGAACTGGGTAGGGTTGACGAAAATGCTGACCACCACGTGATCGCACTGCCGCTTTGCCTCGCGCACCAGTGTCAGATGTCCTTCATGCAGTGCACCCATGGTGGGTACGAACCCGATACGGTCGCCTTGCGCACGCCATTCGGCGACAACCCCGCGCAAATTCGGGATTTCCTTCGTGGTCAGCGGCCATGCTGCACTTGCGTGAGCGTTCATTCTTCTCTACTAGGCGGATGAGGGAACTTCGTACCAAATCCTGCCATGGCTGACGACAAAAAAACGCCGCTGGAACGCTATAGCGATATGGTTGATCGCGGCGAATTGCAGCCCGACGAGGCGCAATCCCGCGTCGCTCACTTGCTGGATGACCTGTATCAGCGAGTCACGTCGCCCGGGTTTTTCACCCTACCGCGCGGTGGCTGGCTGGCGCGGTTGTTGCGGGGGGCGCCGGAGAAGCATGGGAACGGGCTGTATCTCTGGGGCGATGTGGGGCGCGGAAAATCCATGCTGATGGATTTATTCTACGTGTCGCTGCCCATGGAGGCCAAGCGGCGGGTGCATTTCCATCGATTCATGCAGGAAGTCCATGCCCGCATCCACGAGTTGCGGCAAAGCGGGCAGCGCGGCGACCCGCTGCTGCGTCTGGCCAAGGAGGTTTCGGAGCGCTACCGGGTGCTGTGCTTCGACGAATTTCAGGTGCACGATATTGCCGATGCCATGATCCTTTCGCGCCTGTTCACGGCGTTTTTCACGCAGGGGATGTTCATCATCTTCACCTCCAACCGCCCGCCGGCTGATCTCTACTTAAACGGTTTGCAACGGGAGCGCTTCCTATCGTTCATCCAATTATTGAACGAGCGCGTAAAAGTCTTTGAACTGGCGGCGGAGGAGGATTATCGCCGCAGCCGCATGGCGTCGCTCAACCAGGTGTACGCTTCGCCACTCGGCGCGGCGGCGAACCGCTTCTTGCGCAGCACCTTTGCCGCCTTGCTGAGCGGGGGGAAGGTGGGGACGCTCAACATCGAGGTGCAGGGCCGCACCATCCATGTGCCGCAGGCCTGCCGTGACATGGCGTTTTTCGAGTTTCAGGAGCTTTGCGGCCAACCCTTAGGCGCGGCGGATTACCTCGCGCTGGCGGGGCTGTTCCGCATCTTTCTCATCAGCGACATTCCCCGCATGGAACCCGAAATGCGTAATGAAGCCAAGCGCTTCACCACGTTGATTGATGTGCTTTATGAACAGCGCTCCATGCTGATCTGCACGGCGGAAGCCCCGCCGGAGCAGCTTTACGCCTTCGGTGACGGCAGCTTCGAGTTCGAGCGCACCGTTTCGCGCCTCATCGAAATGCAGTCGGCGGATTATCTCGGCGCTTCACGTGGCTCACTTCGTGCTGTATCGTAGCAACCATGGATAACCCGTTGAAAATATACCTCTGCGAACCGCGTGGCTTCTGCGCCGGGGTGGAGCGCGCCATCGACATCGTGGAACTGGCCCTGAAGAAATACGGCCCGCCCATCTATGTGCGGCATGAAATCGTGCATAACCGCTGGGTGGTCGAGAACCTGCGCGCCAAGGGCGTGGTGTTTGTTCAGGAAGTGGATGAAGTGCCAGAGGGGGGCATCACCATCTTCAGCGCGCATGGCATTGCCGAAAAAGTGGAAAAACATGCCGAGGCGAGGGGGCTGCCGGTGCTGGACGCCACCTGTCCGCTGGTGACGAAAGTGCATACGGAAGCCCAGCGCTATGAGGCGGAGGGACGGCAGATCATCCTGATCGGCCATGAGGGGCACCCGGAGGTGGAGGGCACCAGCGGGCGCGTGAAGGAGCCGGTGCTGCTCATTTCCAGCGTGGAAGATGTGGCAACACTTGAAGTGCGCGACCCTAAGCGTTTGGCGTACGTGACGCAAACGACTCTGAGCCTTGACGATACCAAGGGCATCATCGCCGCGCTGGAGGCGCGGTTTCAGGAGATTGTGGGGCCTGCCACGCGGGACATCTGCTACGCCACGCAGAACCGCCAGAACGCTGTGCGCACGCTGGCGCCGGAGGTGGATCTGCTGCTTGTCATCGGCGCGCAGAACAGCAGCAATTCCAACCGCTTGCGCGATCTTGGCGAGGAAATGGGCGTCGAGTCCTACCTGATTGCTGATGCGGATGCGCTCGAGCCCGCATGGCTGGAGGGAAAACGGGCCGTCGGCATCACGGCCGGGGCCTCAGCGCCTGAATTGCTGGTGGAGCAGTTGATTGAGCGCTTGAAGTCGCTTCGTCACTGTGAGGTGGAACCTTTTGTTGTAAAAAAGGAAACCACGCGGTTCCGCTTGCCCGAGGCGTTGCTGGATGTAGCCAGCTAGTTAGGCTTGCATCACGGCGGAAGAAATGTATTATCACCCTCCTTCCGCTGGGGGCGGTTAGCTCAGTTGGTTAGAGCGCCACGTTGACATCGTGGAGGTCGGAAGTTCGAGTCTTCTACCGCCCACCATCATATTTTCTTCATATTTCCGTGTTAGCCTGTAGGGATGCGCTACTATCATCCCAAAGAAAAAGACGATGCCTATGTTGCTTTCCGCAGGGATCGCTCACGGTTGGCCCGTATTATTGATGAGACACGCGGACTAAGTTACAGTGACATCTTCATGTGCGAGATCGTACCGCAAGTTATTGAGCGAACTGCGGATTTACATATATCGATGCGGCAGATGGAGCATGTAACAGCAGCCCTGCTGCATGATTTGCGGGACAGGCGCCCGGAGCTTGCCGATGAGGTCAAGCAACTACGGGCGAATATGGCGCAGTACCTTCTGAAATTCAACAAAGTGCCGGATAGCCCCCGTATCCGGGCGTGGAGAAACGCAGAGCGTGAGTATGTCAACAGCTTCGCCCAGTTCGTTGGCTGGGTCGTGCAGCAGCCCCAAGTGATTTTTCCCAGCGAGCACCGAATTTCCGAACTTCGCAATATAGACAACGTCGTTTTGTCTTTCTCCGAAGGCGTCGGGGTCGCGGGTCAGGCGGTAAGCGATGACCCCATGAATCTCCGTTATGTGCGCGAAAGGCTAAGGGTGTTGGGTGCAACAGAGGTTGATGGACCCGAATCCCAGCGAAAAACGGACAATTCTATTATTCATTTTGCCTTCGTGGACACGCCCGAAAAAAAGTCGATGGACGTGGGCAGTTTGCAGGGTGCGTTCAAACATTGGATCAAGCCGGGCACGAAATCGGCTTTCAATGGTATGTTGCCTGCACTGGCGGAACGCATGCCGCCAGCCTCCGTCCAAATGCTTGGCAAACTTGCAATGGCAGTAACTGGTGCTCATTTGCAGCGTCAAAAAGCGCTTGGAATGCTTTCTGCTGGCAGAAACCTGGCAGAGTCGACACCTAATACTGCTTTGATACACGCTGAGTATCGCAGTGCATGGAGTGCGCTGGATAAAGAGATAAGCAGCTTTGGAGAACCGTATCAGAATGGATTGAAGTCCATTGGTTTTGAAAGAATACCAAGCATCAACAATTCGAAGGAGCAGTTTAATGCAAAGATGGAAGATTTGCGTGAGTGCATGAAAAACAAAGGTGTATTCAAGGCATACCAACGCAAGCTGGAGGGCAATCAAATGCGCCGCATGGAGCAGCGAGAAGAGCGAAGCTTGATCAACTTGATTGAACAGATCGAGAAGATTCATGACCGCTTTAGTACTATTGAGCGATCGCGAGGCCTAAGTTAATCTCGCCTAATGTAAATTATCGCATAATGTATATTATGGAAAATAATACAGGGATGGGCGATATGGCGTTTTGTGTTGGTATTGCTTAGGTTTCTAGGTGATGGGAAGGTCTTTGCGGGCGCCCCACTCGGCCCAGGAGCCGTCATAGACGGCGATGTCGCGCCCCAGATGATGATGCATCGCGAGCGCCAGGATACACGCCGTCACGCCCGAGCCGCAGCTGCTGATGATGGATGCTTCGGCGTTCACGCCAGCGTTTTGCAGCGTACCTTGTAATGCTTCGGCTTGCTTGAGCGTGCCGTCGTCATTCAGCAATGTGCCGTACGGCACGTTGAGGCTGCTCGGAATATGCCCGCTGCGCTCGCCCGCGCGTGGTTCCGGCTCGCGGCCCTGAAATCGGCCTGCGCCGCGGGCGTCCACGATCTGGCGCGTCCCGCTCCGGCTGGCCTGCAAGACATCCTCGGCATGGGCTGCCAGCGTGGGCTGGATACGGGCTTGGAACGGCTCACGTACCGGCGTGGGCGGCGTGGCGTCGCCCTGCTCCAGCGACCCGCCCTCGCGCTGCCATTTTGGCAGCCCGCCATCCATGACCGCCACACGTGGATGACCAAACACCCGAAACATCCACCACGCCCGCGCGGCGCTGAATAATCCGGCGGCATCATACACGACGACCGCGCGGCTCGCGCTCACTCCCAACGCCTCGGCGTGCCGAGCAAAACTCTCCACGCTGGGCAGCATGTGAGGATACGGGCTGTGCGTATCGGAAATGGTATCGAGATCGAAGAATCGCGCGCCCGGCAGATGTGCCCGACGGAACTCCTCGCGGGCATCTCGCCGACTACTCGGCAGATGCCAGGACGCATCGAGCAGCACCAGATTAGGATGCCCGAGATGGGTCCGCACCCACGCCGTGTCGACGACAGAGCCCGGCAGCGTCAAAGGCGATGACATGGCGCTTAGAAACGGCGGAACTTATCGCGCCCGGCCACGGTGATGTCGTGATGCACATGCAGCGCCAGCGCACCCTGCGGCGTACTGAACGGCTCCACCTTGCCGATGACGAGCGGTTTAAGATCTTCTGGCAGCTTTACAAAGCCGGTGTCGTCAGTATTGCGCACATCACCGGAGAAATACATAGAGGTGAATAGGTCTTTCGTATCCTCATGCGTCACGCGGAAATGCAGCTTCGGCGCGGCCCTAGCCCCCTCAATGCCGGGGAAAATCGTGTAGAAGGCAAAGCGCCCTTCCCCGTCCGTCACCGTGGCGCCCGTGCCTGCAAAGAGCGGATAAGGATTCTGGAACGCACCCGCATCGGGGTAATTGAATTTGCCCGCCATGTCAGCATTCCACATCTCCACGCGCGCATCGGCGAGCGGCACGCAGCGCTCATCAAGCACGCGGCCGGTGACATACACCAACTGCCCCGCCGCGGCCTGTGCTTTTCCTTCCGGCTGGGCGAGGTTGTTGTAGCGGGTGATGTGCTCGCGGCTCGGATAAGCGCCGGAGCGCATCGGCGGCGTCAGGCGGCAGCCGGTGGCGTAATCATCGCGTGTGAGTGCATCCTGCGCCATGGCGGTGAAGGGCCACATTAAAAGGCTGCATAACACGGCGATCCGGCGCATGAAAACTCTCCTGCTTTTCCGGCAGAATACGCCTACGCCCTCGCCCTGACAAGTGCTTAGCCCTCGCTCGGCCCGGCCTGTGACAGGCCGTCGGAAAGCGTTTGCGTGGCGGCGGCTTCTGTCCTAGCGTGCGCGCATGCGTGCCCTTCCTACACGGCGAAACTCGTTGCTGCTTCTGGTTCTGACGCCGGTGCTGTTCCCGTTCGTCACCCTGCTCTATGCCTGGGCGCAGCCATTGCCAGACGCTGCACCCTTTGCGTGGGCGCAGGCGGTGGAGTATGGCGCCAATTCGCTCTGGCTGGTGCTGTGGGTGCTGTTCATCGCCCTGCCCATCGGCTGCGGATGCGCGTGGTTGACGACCCGCCGCGAGTTTCCGCTGCGCCGCTGGCTGGATATCGGCCTCACCTTGCCGCTCGCCATTCCGGCTTACCTGCTGGCGATTGTCTATGGGCAACTCTTCAGCAGCAGCGGCCCGTTGCAACGCTTCATCCGCGAGCAGTGGACGCTGCAATATGGCGATTACTGGTTCCCGGTCATGCGCAGTCCCGGTGGCGCGGCCTTTGTGCTGGCCATGGCGCTGTTTCCCTATGCGTACCTGCTCTGCCGCGCGGCGCTGATGTCGCAAGGGGCGTCCATGCTGGAGTCCGCGCGCCTGCTGGGAGCGAATTCCGGCGCAGCGTTCTTGCGCGTGACGCTGCCGATGCTCCGCCCGGCGCTGGCGGGTGCGGGCGCGTTGATTGCGATGGAAACGCTGGCGGATTTTGGTGTCGTGTCGCTCTACGCTTCACCGACATTCACCACGGGAATCTACCGCACCATGTTCGGGCTGGGTGATCATGTCATGGCCATCCGGCTGGGTGGGCTACTGCTGGTGCTGGTCGCACTGCCGCTCTGGTATGAGCGCCGTTCGCGAGCAGGGGCATATCACGCGCTGCGCACCGCTGACCGACCTCCTCTGCGCCTACCGCTTCAAGGGTTCCACGCTGCCTTCGCGTTGGTGGCCTGTGCCCTACCCTGCGTACTCGGTTTCGTGCTTCCGGTTGTTGTCTTGGTGCACTGGTCGCTGGCGTTCACTTCTTTCTGGCAGGATACACTGACATGGCAGGCCGCTTGGCATTCGCTGCTGACCGGTGTGGCCGTGGCGGGGCTGGTAACGTTGCTAGCGGTGCTGATAGTCTATGCGTTGCGCCAGGGCCGCCAGCCGCTGCTGCGCGGCATGACACGTCTGCTGGAGCTTGGCTATGGGCTGCCCGGCATCGTCATCGCGGTAAGCATCATGCTGCCGCTGATTACGTTTGATCGCTGGTTCTCCCGGCAATGGTCGGAGTGGACGGGCGAAACGCAAGGCCTGCTGCTGACCGGTACCATCGGGGCTATCATACTCGCCTGCACCATTCGCTTCATGGCGCTCGGCATGCAGACGGTGCAGGCCGGAATGCAGGGCCTCCCCCCTGCCCTTGACATGGCCTCGCGCAGTCTCGGTATTGGCGGGATGCGGCTACTGTGGCGGGTACATCTTCCCATCCTGATGCCCTCGCTCATGGTGTCGCTGCTCATCGTGTTTGTCGATACGGTCAAGGAACTACCCGCGACCTATCTGCTGCGCCCGTTCAATTTCGACACGCTCGCCATTCGCGCCTTCGAGCTGGCCTCCGATGAGAAATACTACGAAGCCGCCCCCTCCTGCCTCATGCTGATTACTGCCGGGGTGCTGGCGATGATGGTGTTGCAGCGGTTTGCGGGTAGGGCGAGCGAGGGGCGGTAGCTTATTGTCACCCTGCACTTAGTACGCGGAATCTCCTCGTGTGGCAGGGAGACCCTGCAACAAGTGCGGGGTGACATACCTTATGATGTCGTCATTCCGGGACGCGTAAGCGTGCCCGGAATCTCCTCGCGTGACGAAGAAGATCCTGCGCAGGCTACGCCTCGCAGGATGACGACTTACAACTTAGTTAGTCGAGCGCAGCAGGCGTGAGTCAGCCATGAGCTGGCGAAGCCACGCCTATTGCGGAGGCCAGCAGGGCGTAGCAGGGGCAAACATAAAACCAGCAGGGGCAAACCAACAACCACTAATGAATCTCGCCCCAGTGATGACCGATGCCCATTTCGGCCTCTAAGGGAACGGAAAGCTGCGCTGCCTGCTCCATCGCGCGTTTGATTTTTGGGCAGAGGACTTCCTCCTCGCCCTCGGCGATTTCGAAGACGAGTTCGTCATGCACCTGTAGCAGCATGCGGGATTTCCAGTTCTCCTCGCGCAGCATGCGGTCGATGGAAATCATGGCGCGCTTGATGATGTCCGCCGCGCTGCCCTGAATGGGCGCGTTGATGGCAGCGCGTTCGGAGAACTGGCGGATGCCCGCGTTGCGGTCGTTGATGCCGCGGATATGACAGCGGCGGCCCCACAGCGTGCGCACGAAACCCTGCGCCCGCGCCTCGGCCTTGGCGCGCTCCATGTATTCCTTAATACCAGGATATTGCTGGAAGTAGAGCGCGATATAGCGTGCCGCCTCGTCTCGCGGGATGCCAAGCCGTACCGCAAGCCCATGCGCGGAGATACCGTAGATGATGCCGAAATTGATGGTCTTCGCCTGCCGCCGCAATCCGGGATCGACCTGGTCAATTGGTACGCCGAACATCTGGCTCGCGGTGGCGGCGTGAATATCGCGCTTGTTGCTGAAGGCTTCTTTCAGCGGCGCAATATCGGCCATATGCGCCAGCAGTCGCAGCTCAATCTGCGAATAGTCGGCGGAGAGCAGTTTGTAGCCCTTGTCGGAGACAAAGGCATCGCGGATGCGCTTGCCCTGCCGCGTGCGGATGGGAATGTTCTGCAAGTTGGGGTCTGACGAACTGAGCCTGCCCGTTGACGTCACCGCGAGCGAGAAATTGGTGTGCACGCGCTTGGTGCGTGGGTGCATTTGCGTCATCAGCGCATCAGTGTAGGTGCTGCGCAGCTTAGTCAGCTGACGCCACTCGAGCACTTTCGCGGGGAAGGCGTGCCCTTGCTCGGCCATTTCTTCCAGAATCTGCGCGCCCGTCGCGTAGGCACCAGATTTTTTGGAGAGCTTTCCGCTGCCGAGCTTCAACTCATCAAACAGGATTTCTCCCAGCTGCTTCGGCGAGCCGATGGTGAACTCGCGGCCCGCGAGCGCGAAGATTTCCTGCTCCAGCGCCGTGATATCGCGGCTGAATTCTTCCGAGAGCGTACGCAGCACATCGACATCCACCTTGATGCCGTGCGCTTCCATGCAGGCGATTACCGTCACCAGCGGACGCTCCAGCTCCTCATAGAGTGCCAGCATCCGCTCGGCGATGAGGCACAGCTTCAGCACGCGATGCAGGCGCAGCGTGATGTCGGCATCTTCGGCGGCGTAGCGGCAGGCGGCTTCCATCTCTACCATGTCGAAGGTGACGCGCTTGCGCCCCGTTCCCGTGACCTCATCATAGGACACAGGTTTGATGCCCAAGTGCATCTCCGAAAGCTCATCCATCCCCTGATTATGCAGGCCAGCGGAGAGGCAGTAGGAGATGAGCATGGTGTCTTCCACCGGCGCGATATGAATGCCGAACTGCTGCATGATGATCATGTCATACTTGATATTGTGACCGATCTTCAGCACGCCCGGATGCTCCAGCAGCGGCTTCATCAACTGCACCGCTTCCTCGGCGGTCAGCTGCCCTGCACAGCGCGAGACGGCAGGCGCAAAGAGGTCATTCTGGCTGCCGCTATTGCCTGCCGTCTTATGATTCAGCGGCACATAGCACGCATGCCCCGGCTCGATGCAGAGCGAGAAGCCCACAAGATTGGCGCGTGTGGCATCGAGTGAATCCGTCTCCGTATCGAACGCCACCTGCCCTGCCGCCAACCCTCTCTGGATCCATGTCTTCAAGCTCTCGGCATCGCGCACCAGCTCATAGCGGGTTTCCTTCACTACGGGCGGCGCAGGATAAGCCCTCCCCTGCAAGCGGGGGAGGGTTTGGGTGGGGGTGCCCTCTGCGGAAGCAAGGGGCATGGAAGTGGCACCCCCCTCTAAATCTCCCCCCGCCAGCGGGGGGAGACTCACATGCGCAGGTATTACCCCATGACGTTTCTGGAAACGCCCGACCAGCGAGCTGAAGTCCTGCTCCTGCAAGAAGCGTACGAATTTCTCGCCATCTACCGGCCGTCGCGTCAGCGCATCGAGCGGCGGCAGATCGCAGCATTCAGTGTTCAGCGTCACCAATTGCTTGGAGATGCGCGCCTGATCGGCGTGCTGGATAATCATCTCGCGCCGCTTGGGCTGTGAAATCTCTTCGGCCCGCTCCAGTAGCGTCTCCAGGGAGCCGAACTGACGGATTAGCTCCGCCGCCGTCTTCGGGCCGATGCCCGGCACGCCCGGCACGTGATCCACCGAATCGCCGATCAGCGCCTGCACGTCGATGACCTTCTCCGGCCCGACGCCGAATTTCTCCATCACGTCATCCGCGCCGATGGGCTTGTTCTTCATCGCGTCGAACATGGTGACGCCCGGCTGGATAAGCTGCATCAGATCCTTGTCGGAGGAAACAATGATCACCTCCATCCCCTGCGCCCGCGCCTGCTTCACGTAGGAGGCGATGACGTCATCCGCCTCGAAGCCGGAGAGTTCCACCACGCTCAGATTCATCGCCTCGGTGGCGAGGCGCACCAGCGGGAATTGCGGAATCAGGTCATCTGGCGCCGGTGGGCGGTTGGCCTTGTAGTCGGCATAGATGTCATGGCGGAAATTCCGGCGGTCCGCATCGAAGATGGCGGCGATATGCGAGGCGTGGGTTTCCTCCAGCAGCTTGGTGAGAATGTTCACATACCCGTAAACCGCGCCCACCGGCGTGCCGTCGCGGCGGGTGAGCGGCGGCAGCTTGTGATAGGCCCGGAAGATGAACCCCGAGGCATCAATGAGAACAAGGCGCGGAGAATCCGCTTGCGTATTAATTGACATACGCGGTTTATAGGACATTCTTCAAAGGTTGCAATGCAAGAGGAAAATTGATGATGCTGACAGGCCCCGAACGAAAGCCGCTCTCCGGTCAGGCCCCGCGCCATCTGGTGGTGCTGGTGCATGGCTACGGCGCCAACGGCGAAGACCTTATCTCGCTGGCGGATGAACTGGGGGAGTATCTGCCGGATACGCATTTCGTGGCCCCCAACGCTCCGATGCCGCTGGAATATAGCTTCGGCGGCTTCCAATGGTTCCCCATCCGCGAAATCACCGAGGAAGCGATGATGGCGGGCGTGAAGCAGGCCGCGCCGGTGCTTAATGAGTATATCGATCACCTGCTGCTACAGCATCACCTCACGATTGACCGTGTGGCGCTGGTGGGGTTCTCGCAGGGTACGATGCTTTCGCTCTACACGGCCCTGCGCCGACCGAAACCGGTGGCGGGCATTGTCGGATTTTCTGGTGTCCTGATGGGATCGCGCGAGTTGAAGGAGGAAATTCAATCCAAGCCGCCCGTCTGCCTCATCCATGGCACGGCGGATCAGGTGGTCCCCTTCCACTTCATGGCCGAGGCGGAGAAAGCGCTGAAGGACGCTGGCGTCGAAGTGGAATCCCACACCCGCCCCGGCCTTGCCCACGGCATTGATCTGGAAGGCCTCAAGATAGCGAAGGATTTTCTGAGGAAACGGTTGGCTTAGCCTTTATTGTCATGCCGCATTCATATACCCGTCATTCCAACGCAGGTGAGCAATCTTTCTACAGGGAATGCTGAGAGTGTCCCTGTGACAAGATTCCTCCTCGCGTTGCTCGTTCGGAATGACGGATGTATCCCCTTGTCGCCCTGAACTCGTTTCAGGGCCTATGACTGAAAGATGCTGAAACGAGTTCAGCATGACACATATGGCACCGTCATTGCGAGGCCCGCAGGGCCGCGGCAATCCAGACCGCCCGCAGGACGGCTTCGCTGGTGCTCGCCATGACGGATGCTAAAAACTACCGCACATCCATTCCGCGCAGGTCGGAGAGGTTCTTCACCCCGACCTTGTCCAGCCATGCCGCAAGGTCGCCATTGATTTTCTGCGCAAGGCCGAAGCCTTGATAGACCATCGCGGTATAAAGTTGGACCAGCGAAGCCCCGGCGCGGATTTTGGCGATGACGTCGGAGGCAGAGTGAATCCCTCCCACACCGATCAGCGTCAGCTCGCCACCTGCGAGCTTGGCCGTCTTGCGCAGCGCCTCGGTGGAAAGCGTCATCAGCGGACGGCCGCTCAAGCCCCCCTGCTCTTTCGCATGCGGACTTCTCAGGCCGTCGGGCCGCGAAATAGTCGTATTGCTGACAATCAGGCCATCGATGCGCTCGTGCACTGCCACTTCTACAATGGCTTCCAGTTCGGCATCGCTGACATCCGGTGCAATCTTGATCAGCAGCGGCACGCGAACGCCCTGCACCGCCGCCAGACCATCGCGCTCAGCGCGCAGCGCATGCGTGAAAGCCTCAAAATGTTCACGCTTCTGCAAATCGCGCAGGCCGGCGGTATTGGGCGACGAGATATTGGCGGTGATATACGAGGCGCGGCTATAGAATCGGCGCAACAGTGGCAGATAATCCGCCAGCGCATCCACGGTGTCTTTGTTCTTGCCGATATTGATGCCGACGATGCCGGGCAGCGCGCCGCGATGCGGCGGCAGTCGCGCTTCCATCGCATCCGCGCCCTCGTTGTTGAACCCTAGCCGGTTAATGACGGCCTCAGCCTCGGGCAGACGCCAGATGCGCGGCTTCGGATTGCCTGCCTGCGCGAGCGGCGTCACGGTGCCAATTTCCACGAAGCCGAAACCGCGTTGCAGCAGCGGCGCAAACACCTCGCCATTCTTGTCAAAGCCCGCCGACACGCCGACCGGATTGGGGAAGCTCAGCCCCAGCGCCTCGGTCACCAGGCCGGGATGACTCACCGGCGACGGGGCCGGAAAGACATCGGCCCGCAACGCCTCAATCGCAAGGCGGTGGGCCGTCTCGGGGGGGATCACATGGGCCAGTCGTGTCAGCGTTCGCGCAATCATGCGCGGGACTTTAATCCGCTTTCTGCGCCACTTCCACCGTTTTGACCGGGTAGGCATCGGCCAGCAGCGTCATCGGGTTGACCGACTTGTCATCCTTCTTCAGCGCGTAATGCAGATGCGGCCCGGTGGACAGGCCCGTGGAGCCGAGCTTGCCGACCACGTCTCCGCGCCCGACCAGCGCATCCTTCTCCACGGTGATTTCGGCCAGGTGCCCATACACACTGGTATAGCCGCTTGCATGGCTGATCTTTACGAATTTGCCGAGGCCCATCTGCCTTCCGGCATCGATGACGGTACCTGCATCGGTGGCGTAGACCTCCGTTCCGCGCTTCGCCACGATGTCGATGCCGTCATGAAAGCTGCGCAGGCCGGTGATGGGATGCTTGCGGAAACCATAGCCGGAGCTGATGGTCTCCGTGGCGTCGGCGGGCAAGGGCCACACTGCGCTTCGAAGGATGCCTTCTCCGTCCAGTGTGGACTTTGTCTCTTGTGGGGGATAATCTCCGGCATCAACATTCTTCTCGATCTGATCCATCAGGACACTCGTGGAAAGGGATGGTGTTGACAGGGCGGCTGTCTTCATTTTCGCCGCCCCTGGAATGTCGCCAAGAAATTTTAGGGGTGTTGCAGAGGCACCTGAGGGGCTGCGGTAAGCACTGAGTGAGAAGAATTGAGGCTTAGTGGAATCCAACAAGGCTCGCCCAGCGGTATTCTGCCCGTGCAATGGCAAAAAGCGAACTTCATGGGCTTTCAGTGGACGCGATAGCAACAGTGTTGCCATGAAAAGCAGTATTAAAACCGCATATGTTCCACGTGAGGTTTTCATTAACCGCGAATCAAAACTATATTTTGACATCACATCGGCACTCTGCAATTTTTTATGGGTCTTTTTTAATCACCGCCTTGTTAGTTTCAACTAGGACAGCAGCGCAATTTTATCATTTTGAAGCATGTTTAACCGCACCAGCTACAAAAAGACTTTCAAGGCACTCTTGCAAATTCTATGCCTAGTTGCTCAATCCCATACCGCAACGGCGCAGGAAACGACGTCCCTAACGAGTTCGCAGGATTTCTTTGATTATCAACACATCTATCCAGAAGCTGAGCACCCGCGAACAATTTCAGATCCTTATGCACGCCGTCAATCCTCTTTACGTCCGCGTGCCACTGCAACAACCATGCAAACTCCCCCCTTCGCGGCCCGCATGTCGTCCCCTAAGTCAGTTGCAGCGGACGGCGCCCAACGCCCCACCCGCAGGGTTGCCGGATTATCTCCAAAGTCTGATTACAACGCGCTGTCCCCTTCCGCGCAGACAGAGCCTCTACCTCTGCTGGATACGGCTGGACCTGCAGGCGTACCCGGCTACCTGCGTCCACGTGTCAGCGCCAGCCAACTGCAGGTCACGCCTTCTTCTTCGCTGCGCACCCGACCGGGCACCACGCAGGCCCTCCCGCCGCTTCCGGTTGTGACAGCGCAACCTCTACCGTCGGCTGCACCTGAAATGCCGGTATTCATTCGCACTGATGACCCTGGCGCCCCTGCACCGGCAAATATGGAGACATTTCCCGCAACTCCAGACCGTGTAGCCTCCGTTCCACCTGCTTTTCCATTACCGGCGGCCGGGGAAGCCCCTCCTCCCCCCACACAGCCGGATCCATCCATGGTACCCACTGAGCCCTCTACTTCTGCGGTGGTTCCGGAGTTTCCTGTTGCGGCTGCTCATGCCGGGCAGGCAGATGTTCGCTATTTTATCCCTGATGGCAGTCCACCTTCCAGCGATGCGTTGGTTCCCGCAATGCCACAGGAGCAAATGAGCGAAGAGACAAAATCCATCCTCGCGTCACTCCCGGCCGATGCTCTGCCGCGCAAGATGGTGGACGCTCCACCTGCCACCAAAGGAGATTTCGCGATCCGCCGCGCCACGGAGCCCGCCCCGTTTGCCACATCCTCCGAGAGCATTCCTGAAGCCAAAGGCGAGTCATCCTTGAAAATCAACGTTAAGCCGCAAAGCATTGACCTCAATTATGAATTGGAGAAGGCGTATAACGCTTTAGTAAATGGCGATACAGAGGGAGCCATACGTATCTATGAGGATGTGCTGTCCATCAATCCTAATGATCGCACGGCGCTTTTTGGCCTTGCCACCACCTATCACCGCATCGGACTTATCGATCAGGCGCGGCCCATTTATGGCCGGCTGCTGCAGGTAGACCCCTATAATGTAGAAGCGCTGAATAATTTCTTTGCACTGGTCGGAGCTGAGGCCCCCCATGCGGCCATCGAGCAGTTGGAGCTGTTAGCCTTGGACAATCCGGAATTCGCCCCGGTGCAGGCTCAACTCGCCCTGCTTTATCAGAAAACCGGCAACATGGAGCGTGCGGTAGAGCATATGTCGCGCGCCGCATCCCTTTCTCCTGAAAATCTTGCGTACAAGTACAACCTTGCGGTGCTCTATGATACGAAGGGCGATGCTCCCCAAGCCGCGCGCCTGTATCGATACCTGCTGAATCTTCAACGTGATGGGCAGGAGTTGCCCGCCTCTCCGAAAGCCATTCAAGAAAGATTAACTTTTTTGGCGTCTAATTAGCCTGCAATTGCCCAATCCAACGCAGGCCACCTATGGATATTACCGAACTTCTGGTCGAGACGCAAAAACGAGGCGCCTCTGACCTTCACCTCTCTTCTACTAATCCGCCAATGATACGTCTGCATGGCGATATGGCCCCCCTGTTACCCGCACCCCTGACCCCGGAAGCCATCAAGGCCATGGTCTATTCCATCATGACGGAGCAACAGCGAACTGAATATGAGCGCGATCTGGAAATTGATTTCTCCATTTCCTTTGGTGAGCATATGCGTTTTCGGGTGAACGCCTTCAATACCATGTACGGCCCTGCTGCCGTATTTCGTACCATCCCAACAAGAATTCTTAGCCTGGAAGATTTGAAAGCGCCAGACGTCTTCAAACGCCTGGCCAATTTGCACAAAGGAATGATTCTTGTGACCGGCCCCACCGGAAGCGGTAAATCCACGACCCTGGCGGCCATTATTGATTACATTAACGCCAATCAAGCCAAGCATGTCATCACGATTGAAGACCCAATAGAATTTGTGCATCGCTCAAAGAAATCACTCATCAACCAGCGTGAGGTCGGGGCCAACACCAAATCCTTCGCACGAGCGCTGAAAAGTTGCTTACGCGAGGACCCGGATATCATTCTTGTTGGCGAATTGCGTGATCTGGAAACAATTCAGCTCGCCATGACCGCTGCTGAAACAGGTCACCTCGTATTCGGCACGCTGCATACCAACAGCGCGCCAAAAACTGTGGACCGTATCATCGACGTGTTCCCCGCCAATGACAAGCCGATGATACGCGCCATGCTTTCCGTCTCTATTCAGGCCGTCATTTCGCAGGCGCTTGTCAAGCGCTCGGATGGCTCAGGACGTGTGGCTGTGCATGAGATCATGCTGGGCACGCCAGCCGTGCGCAACCTGATACGCGAAAACAAGATTCCGCAGCTTCAGTCTATTATCCAAACAGGCTCCAAACTGGGCATGATTACCATGAAAGACAATCTATACCGCCTGATGCAAGAAGGAGCGATCAGCGAATCAGTTGTAGAGGAATTGCTTGCTGAAAACATGGATCAGGAAGGTGAGTCAGGGGTCTTATCGGGTCAACGAGGCTTCAGTGGCAAATCTGCAAGCAGCTTCTAAGAGGCTTTTATGAGCGTTACTATTGAACAGCTTTTGCAGGACACTTTCGAGCGAAATGCCTCAGATCTTTATTTGACCTATGGCTCCTCGCCGACATTGCGCGTACATGATGATCTCATACCGCTCAGCTATCCCATTTTGGACGACGCGGCCTTGGAAACAATGTTGCGGGAGCTGCTTTCCCCCGAGCAGTACGATGAATTCGCCACTACGCTGGAGCTTAACACTGGCTATAACTGGCAGGACAAAGCGCAGTTCCGTATTAACGTGTTTAAGCAGCGCCAGCATATTGGGATGGTTCTCCGCTATGTGCGCCACTCCATTCCTACGCTCGATTCTCTCCAGCTACCCGATATCTACAAACAATCCATCCTGAAAAAACGTGGCCTTGTCTTGGTTGTGGGCCAGACAGGAAGCGGCAAATCCACGTCCCTCGCCGCCATGATTGGCCATCGCAACCAGCATGGAAGCGGTCATATCGTCACCATCGAGGATCCGATCGAATTTGTGCATGAGCGGGTAAATTGCATCATTACACAGCGTGATGTGGGGATCGACACCTATTCATACGGAATGGCGCTAAGGAACACGTTGCGCCAACGTCCGGATGTAATCGTCATCGGGGAGATACGTGACCGCGAAACGATGGAGTACGCGGTCAATTTTGCCGAAACGGGACATCTCTGCATTAGCACGCTGCACGCCAACAACTCGAGCCAAGCTGTTGAACGCATCCTCAATTTTTTCCCAGAGGAACAGCACCGCCAGATTCAGCTTAACCTTTCCATGAACTTACGGGCCATTCTTTCGCAGCGCCTGGTTACCAACATGCGTGGCACGCGCACGGCGGTTGTCGAAGTGCTAATGAATGATGGTCTTGTGAAAGAATTGATACAGCAAGGGCGAATCAAAGAAATCCGCGAGGTCATGGCACGTAACCGCGATCTGGGCATGTGCACCTTCGATCAGGGGCTTCTCGCTCTCTATCTGAATGGGGTTATCACGGAAGAAACTGCATTACTTGAGGCGGATAATCCCAGCAACCTCCGGCTCTCTATTAAGCAGGAAACCATGGATAAAAAGCTCGTGGAAAGCGGCATGATTTCTCATGCCGATATTGTACAGCGCGCCGCTAGCGATTTCTGACCGAAAACCGCGGCTTTTGCTTGCTTTCTTCCTGAAAAAGCGTTACTAAGCGCGTCCCACCACACACACGGGGGTTTGGGGTTCGCCCCTCCGGTGTCCGGGCTCATGCCCAGACTAGTCCCCGTGGAGGTATAACCGGAAAGGAGCTTTATCATGGCGTTACCTCAATTCTCGATGAAAGAACTCATCGAAGCCGGCGTTCACTTCGGTCACAAGACCAAGCGCTGGAATCCCCGCATGGCCCCGTTCATCTACGGCGTGCGCAATGACACCCACATCATCGACCTCGGCAAGACCGTGCCGCTGCTGCAAACGGCGCTGGCCGCCCTGCGCGAAGTCGGCGCCGCTAACGGCAAGGTGCTGTTCGTCGGCACCAAGCGTCAAGCGGCTGAGTTTGTTGAAGAAGCTGCGCTGAAGTGCAACCAGTACTTCATCAACCAGCGCTGGCTGGGCGGCATGATGACCAACTGGAACACCATCCAGAATTCCATCAAGCGCCTGAACCAGATTGAAGATCGCCTTGGCGGCACCCAGAAGGGCCTGACCAAGAAAGAAATCCTGATGATGACCCGCCAGCGCGACAAGCTGATGGCATCGCTCGGCGGTATCCGCAAAATGGGTGGCCGTCCGGATATGCTCTTTATCATCGACGTGACAAAAGAGGACCTCGCCGTGCTGGAAGCCCGCAAGTTGGGCATCCCCATCGTGGCGGTGGTGGACACCAACGCGTCCATCGACGGCATCGACTACCCGATTCCGGGCAACGATGACGCCGCGCGCGCCATCCGCCTGTACTGCCAGCTGGCAGCGGACGCCGTCAATGACGGTCGCGAAGCCGCCGGCCTGACGACCGAGAAATTCGAGTTCACCCGTGAAGCTCCGGTCGATATGAAAGCCGCAGGCGAGAAGGAAGAGGAGCAGCCCAAGACCCGTTCCACGACCAAGAAAGCCGCGATGGCAGAAGCCGCCAAGAAAGTGGCCAGCGCCTCCAAGCCGAAAGGCCGCAAGGGCGAGAAGCCTCTCACGGCAGACGACGCCTCCGGAAGCGACGAAGCGGCATAAAGCCAGCTTTAACATTCATACAATAAGGAAAAGAGACATGTCTGTATCAGCATCTCTGGTGAAAGACCTGCGCGAGAAAACCGGCGCAGGCATGATGGACTGCAAGAAAGCCCTTGAGGAGTCGAACGGCGACATCGAAGCGGCCGTGGACTGGCTCCGCAAGAAGGGCCTCTCCGCTGCTGCCAAGAAATCCGGCCGCGTCGCGGCGGAAGGTCTGGTGGCCGTGGCCGTGAAAGGCAACGAAGCCGCCGTCATCGAGCTGAACTCGGAGACGGATTTCGTCAGCCGCAATGACCAGTTCCAGCAACTGGCCCGCACCGTGGCTGAAACCGCCGTCACCAAGAAAGGCGACTTCGAGGCGACCAAAAACGCCATGCTGCCCTCCGGCAAATCCGTAGCAGACGAGATCGTCAACGCGATGGCGACCATCGGTGAGAACATGAATTTCCGCCGTTCCTCCTACGTGTCCGTCAGCAAAGGCTACATCGCTTCCTATGTGCACAGCGCCGTGCAGCCGGGTCTCGGCAAGATCGGCGTGCTGGTGGCGCTGGAAACCGAAGCCTCGGGCGCGAAAGTCGAGGAACTCGGGAAGCAGATCGCCATGCATGTGGCCGCTGCCAAGCCGGAAGCCCTCACCCGTGATCAGGTGGATGCCTCCAAGCTCACCCGCGAGCGTGACGTGCTGAAGGAGCAGGCCATTGCGTCCGGCAAACCTGCTGACATCGCTGAGAAAATGGTCGAAGGCCGCATTCGCAAGTACTACGAGGAAGTGGTGCTGCTGGAGCAGCTTTTCGTCATGGACGGCAAAACCAAGATTTCCGACGTGGTCGCTGCGGCCGCCAAGGAAGCCGGCAAGCCGATCAACGTGGTCGATTACAAACTCTTCGTCCTCGGTGAAGGCATCGAGAAGGAAGAAACGGATTTTGCGGCTGAGGTAAAAGCGGCGGTTGGGGCGTAAATAAACGCCAACGTCATGCTGAACTTGTTGCAGCATCTTTTATAAAAAGGCCCTGAAACGAGTTCAGGGCGACAATATAAAAAAAAAGGGGGCTGTCCTAGATAACGCA
>DBAY01000004.1:0-37916 GCA_002291925.1 Alphaproteobacteria bacterium UBA998
ATCGACGCGCTGATCCCGATCGGCCGCGGCCAGCGCGAGCTGATCATCGGCGACCGCCAGACCGGCAAAACGGCCATTGCCATCGACACCTTCCTCAACCAGCGCGAGACAAACAAGAACGCGAAAAACGATGCGGACAAACTGTTCTGCATCTATGTCTGCGTCGGCCAGAAGCGCTCCACCGTGGCGCAGGTCGTGAAGAACCTCGAAGAGCGCGGCGCGATGGAATACTCCATCGTCGTGGCCGCCACCGCCTCCGAGCCGGCCCCGCTGCAGTTCCTCGCGCCCTACACCGGCTGCGCGATGGGCGAATTCTTCCGCGACAACGGCATGCATGCCGTGATCGTATATGACGATCTCTCCAAGCAGGCCGTGGCCTACCGCCAGATGTCCCTGCTGCTGCGCCGTCCGCCCGGACGCGAAGCGTATCCCGGCGACGTGTTCTTCATTCACTCCCGCCTGCTCGAGCGCGCGGCGAAAATGTCCGACGCCATGGGCGCCGGTTCGCTGACCGCCCTGCCGGTGATCGAAACGCAGGCCGGTGACGTGTCGGCCTACATTCCGACCAACGTGATCTCCATCACCGACGGCCAGATCTTCCTTGAGACGGAACTCTTCTACAAGGGCGTGCGCCCGGCCGTGAACGTCGGTCTGTCCGTCTCCCGCGTCGGCTCCGCCGCGCAGATCAAGGCGATGAAGCAGGTCGCCGGCACCATCAAGCTGGAACTCGCGCAGTTCCGTGAAATGGAAGCCTTCGCGCAGTTCGGCTCGGACCTCGACGCCGCGACGCAGAAACTGCTGGCCCGCGGCCAGCGCCTGACCGAGCTGCTGAAACAGCCGCAATACTCGCCGCTGCTCGTTGAAGAGCAGGTCTGCGTGATCTATGCGGGCGTGAAAGGCTACCTCGACAAGATCAAGACCTCCGACGTGCGCGCCTTCGAAGACGCGCTGCTGCAGGATCTGCGCAGCTCCAAAACCGTCCTCGACGCCATCCGCGCCGACAAGCAACTCAAGCCAGAAACGGAAGAGAAGCTGAAAGCGGCCATCGAGACGGTGCAGAAGCGTTTCGCGGCATAAGGAACGTCGGATGCCGCTGCGCCTGCTCGCCCTTGTCACTGCATGCCTGATGCTCCAGGCCTGCGCGACCAGTGCCGACCTCAAGCGGGGCGGCACGGGGCAGAGCTTTGTGGTGCAGGGCAAGAGCTACGACCAAGTATGGGATGCGTCCCTGCGCACGCTGGGCGGTGTGAGTGATGACCGCTCGCTCGATATTCAGCGCAACCTGCGTGTGACGTCCTCGGACAAGGCCGCCGGTCGCATTGAAGCCACGTCTGACATCAGCTTCTGGTCGTATGGCGAGATCGTTGGCGTGTTTATCACACCGCCTCGCAATGCGCCGGAACATGAAATCTATGTCGAGTCGCTGAGCAAGGTGAAGACGAACGTCACCTCCAATAACTGGGAAGACGAAGTCATCACCGCCATCAAGGCCGAACTGCAAACACGTTAGGGCAACCCCATGGCATCGCTGAAGGACCTCAAGAACCGGATCAAGAGCGTCAAATCGACGCAGAAGATCACCAAGGCCATGAAGATGGTGGCAGCCGCCAAGCTTCGCCGCGCCAAGGAGCATGCCGAAGCCGCGCGCCCCTACGCGGAGCGCATGGAAGGCATGGTGCGGGCGCTGACCGCGAACGTCACCGAGGGCGCGGCCATGCCGGTCCTGCTGGCGGGCACGGGCAGCCAGAACGTGCATCTGCTGGTGGTCGCCACGTCCGATCGCGGCCTGTGCGGCGCGTTCAACAGCTCCATCGTGCGCGCCGCCCGTCGCCAGATCGCAGATCTGGAAGCGCGGGGCAAAACAGTCAAAATCTTTTGCGTCGGCCGCAAAGCGTATGAACAGCTGGCCCTGCAGCACAAGGGCAAGATCGTCGATCGCGTCAGCGCCCTCTACCGCACCCGTCCCGATTTCGCCACCGC
The DNA here is from genome assembly GCA_002291925.1 of Alphaproteobacteria bacterium UBA998. Classification (GTDB taxonomy): domain Bacteria; phylum Pseudomonadota; class Alphaproteobacteria; order Rickettsiales; family UBA998; genus UBA998. The sequence continues at coordinate 1,981 of DBAY01000004.1, forward strand.
CGACGAGCTGGCCAAGCGCATCCTGATGGTGTTCGAGAAGGAAAATTGCGACGTCTGCACCATCGTCTACAACCATTTCCGCTCAGCCATCTCGCAGGTGGTCACCTTCCAGCAGCTCATCCCGCTGCCGTTGGAAGAGCGTGGCGATGCCGCCGCCACCGTGCAGGCCGTCTATGAGTACGAGCCGGAGGAGGAAGCCATCCTCGCCGATCTGCTGCCGAAGAATCTCGCCGTGCAGATCTTCAAGGCGCTGCTGGAGAATGCCGCCTCCGAACAGGGCGCGCGCATGACCGCGATGGACAACGCCACCCGCAACGCCGGTGACATGATCTCCCGCCTGACGCTGCAATATAACCGTTCCCGCCAGGCCGCGATCACCAAAGAGCTGATCGAGATCATTTCCGGCGCCGAAGCGATCTAGCAACGCTTTTTCCGCAGGCCCCTTTCTGGCATACTGCCGGAATGACTCTTTTCGCTGATGCGCTAACCGATTGGCTGCCTTCCACCGCCACCTTCCTGAAGCTGGGGTGGGGCATCTTTGGCTTCTTCAGCGGCAAGGAGCTGCTTTCTTATGTCTCCCTCAGCGGGGGGCTGGTGGTGGTGATTCTACTCTACCTGTGGGCCCGCCGGTCGGGGACGGCGCACAGCCTGCGCGAATTTCTGGCGCCCCGAGGTTTGTGGAGCCATGCTTCAGCGCGGCTGGATGCCAAATATTACCTACTCATCCAGCCCGTCTTCATCCTGCTGGTGTTTCCCCTGGCAGGCATGGCGCAATGGGCTTCCGCGGGCATCGAGCTGGGGCTGGAAGGTTGGCTCGGGCCCTCGCCCTTCCTTGTCAGCCCTCTCTGGGGCGGCGCGCTGTATACGCTGGCTGTTTTCATCGGGGTAGATTTCGGCTTCTTCTACTCGCATTATTTGTCGCACAAATACCCGCTGCTCTGGTGCTTTCATAAGGTGCACCATTCCGCCGAGGTGCTGGTACCATTCACCGCCATGCGCTTTCACCCGCTCGATGCGCTGTGGAACGTTGCTTTCTCGGCATCCTTCGCAACCATTCTCGGCGGGCTGTGCCGCTATGGATTTTATGGCGAGGCCAGTGAAATCAAGCTGTTCGGCAATAACCTCATCATCGCGCTTTCTTACGTGACCACCCATAATCTGCGACATATGCATATATGGCTACATTACCCGCGCTGGCTGAACCGCTTCCTTATCAGCCCGGCGCAGCACCAGATCCATCACAGCCGCGAACGCCGCCATTGGGACAAGAACATGGGCTACCTGCTGCCCGTCTGGGATCGCTGGTTCGGCACGCTCTACACCCCGCAAGGCCGGGAAGCCTTCGCGCTGGGCGTGGACGGGATGCCGGAAGCGGGCCTACAATCCCACCGCACGATGGAGAGCCTACTGATCGCGCCGTTTCTGGATGTGCGCGACCATTGGCAAAGGCGACGGGGAAGGCAACAGGCGCGGCTCGGGCAAACGCACCAAAAACCGCTCACCAAAACACTGGATTCCGCCGAAACTTGATGCTATGACACGCCCGCATTCTCACCCATAGCAAGAAAATTCCAAGGGGTTCACCATGGCACCAAAGAAAAAAGCAGCAGCAGCATCCGGCGGCACTGGCCGCATCACGCAGGTCATCTCTGCTGTCGTGGACGTGAAGTTCGACGGCGAGATGCCGGCGATCCTGAACGCGCTGGAAACCACCAATAACGGCACCCGTCTTGTGCTCGAAGTGGCGCAGCACCTCGGTGAAGGCACCGTGCGCTGCATCGCCATGGACTCCACGGACGGCCTCGTGCGCGGTCAGGAAGTCGCCGATACCGGCGCGCCGATCAACGTGCCCGTTGGTCCGGAAACGCTCGGTCGCATCTTCAACGTGGTCGGCGAGACCATCGATGAGCGCGGCGATCTGAAAGTGAAGCAGACCGCCCCGATTCATGCGGCTGCCCCGGAATTCGTCAACCAGTCCACCGAAGCGCAGATTCTCGTCACCGGCATCAAGGTGATCGACCTCCTCGCCCCGTACGCTAAGGGCGGCAAGATCGGCCTGTTCGGGGGCGCCGGTGTCGGCAAGACCGTTCTCATCATGGAGCTCATCAACAACATTGCGAAGGCGCACGGCGGTGTGTCCGTGTTCGCCGGTGTGGGTGAGCGTACCCGCGAGGGCAATGACCTCTATCACGAGATGATGGAATCCAAGGTTATCAACCTCGAGGACATCTCCAAATCCAAAGTGGCCCTTGTGTACGGCCAGATGAACGAGCCGCCAGGAGCGCGCGCCCGCGTTGGCCTAACCGGCCTCACCATGGCGGAATATTTCCGCGACGAAGAAGGCCAGGACGTACTGTTCTTCATGGACAACGTGTTCCGCTTCACGCAGGCCGGCTCGGAAGTGTCCGCGCTGCTCGGCCGCATTCCCTCCGCCGTAGGCTACCAGCCGACGCTGGCCACCGACATGGGCGCCATGCAGGAGCGCATCACCTCGACGCGCAAGGGCTCGATTACGTCCGTACAGGCCATCTACGTCCCGGCCGACGACTTGACCGACCCGGCGCCTGCCACCTCCTTCGCGCACCTGGATGCGACCACCGTACTCTCCCGCCAGATCGCCGAGCTCGGCATCTACCCGGCGGTGGACCCGCTCGACTCCACCTCGCGCATGCTGGATCCGCGCATTCTTGGTGACGAGCACTACCAGGTCGCCCGCGACGTGCAGAAAGTGCTGCAGACCTACAAGTCGCTGCAGGACATTATCGCGATTCTCGGCATGGACGAACTCTCCGAGGAAGACAAACTGGTCGTGGCCCGTGCCCGTAAAATCCAGCGCTTCCTGTCGCAGCCCTTCCACGTGGCCGAAGTCTTCACCGGCGCGCCCGGCAAACTGGTGTCGCTCGAAGACACCATCAAGGGCTTCAAGGGCATCGTGGCCGGTGACTATGACGACCTTCCGGAATCGGCGTTCTACATGGTCGGCGGCATCGACGAAGCCATCGCCAAGGCGAAGAAACTGGCCGCGGAAGCCGCGTAAGGATTTCCCATGGCAGAGCTGCTGCATCTCGATCTTGTCACGCCCGAGGCGCTTGTCCTCTCCACGCAGGTGGAGATGGTGGTCATTCCGGGCGCGCTGGGGGATATGGGCATCATGGCCCACCATGCACCGATCCTCACCCAGCTGCGGGCCGGGGCCATCGAGGTGCACGCGCCGGAAGGCGTAAAGCGGTATGTGGTGGCTGGTGGCTATGCCGAGGTGCATGACAATCACTGCACCGTGCTGGCCGAGCATCTGATGGATGCCGCCACCATGAGCCCGGCCGACATTGAAGCCAAAGTCAGCGCGCTTTAACGTTTCTTCACGTTCTGGCACAGCCCTTGCATAGCTAAGGCGAGGGAGTTTGCCATGAGCACATCCGCCATTTCCAGCGCGTCACTGACCGCGACCCCGCTGCAAGGGGATTCTGACAAGAAGGACCAGGCCGCGCGCGGCGATGGCAGCTTCCTTGGCACGCTCATCGATATCGTCAACCCGTTGCAGCACATCCCCATCGTCTCCACCATTTACCGCGAGGCCACGGGCGATGCCATGTCCGGTTTCGCCAATGTCGTGGGCGGCGGCCTGTTTGGCGGGCCGCTGGGCCTTGCCGCCTCAGTAGTCAACGAGATGGTGACGGCCGAAACCGGCACCGATATCGGCGGCAATGTTCTGCAGCAGGCGGAAGCCCTCGCGGCCCCGGCCGATCCCTACGCGGCCGCCCCCGCCATGACGCCGCTGGCACCGGACCAAGGCGAAGCCGCGCTGCTGATCGCCCTCACCGGCACCGAGCAGACCAGCGCCACCGCACCGGAGACCGTTGCCGCGCCGCTCAGCGCGGAAGCCGCCGAAGCCATGCATTCGCTGGAGCGCTACCGCGACCCGACGCTGGGGCTGAAAGATGCGCCCAAGCAGGAGCAACTGCGCATGAAGCTGGAAAAAATCGCTATCGACATGAAGGCTTAGGCTGGGTGAGCATGGCTTCAGATGGCGGTCGAAAACGCTTTTTGCGAGCGCCGCAGCGCAGCGTACATGAAGTATGTGAGCAGGGGAGCGCAGCAAAAGAGCGTTTGCAGACGCCAGATGGGGTAATGACCGCGCAGCCTAGGTTTCGCGCAGGCCAAAAAGGGCCGTGCCGATACGCACATGGGTCGCGCCCAAACGGATCGCTGTCTCGAAATCGCCACTCATCCCCATACTAAGGCCGGAAAGCTCTTCGCGTCGGGCCAGTTCGGCCAGCAGGGCGAAATAGGGCGCCGGGGGAACCTCCGCGGGGGGCACGGCCATCAGCCCCTGAAGCCGCAGCGAGGGCAGACCACGCACACACGCCAGCAGCGCGGGCAGTGCTTCGATGGCCAGGCCGTGTTTCTGTGCCTCGCGGCCGATATTGACCTGCACGAAGCAATCGATCGTCTTTCCCAGCGCCTCGGCTTCCCTGGCAACGGCCTGCGCGATCTTGGGACGGTCGATGGTGTGGATGACCTCGAACACTTCTACCGCCTCGCGTGCCTTGTTCGATTGCAGGGGCCCGATGAGGTGCCAGCGGGCCCGGGCACCCAGGGCCTCCACCGCCGGTCGCTTGGCCTGCGCCTCCTGTACCCGGTTTTCACCGATCTCCCCCACGCCGGCCGCAATAAGGGCGGCCACCCGCTCCGCTGGCTGGGTTTTGGCGGCGGCGATCAGCACGGGTGCCGGGGTGCCGGGATGGTGGCCCGTCGCGGCCTCCATGCGACGCCTTATATCTAGTAGGTGCGAACTCATAAATGCCTATATATAGGTTTTTATTCGAAATTTCAATGGCTTGATTGACACGCCGGGGCTGCAAAGCGCTTGTGGCTCAAATAGCACACCCCCGCCGAAACCCACCCCCGTTTTCCCGCCATTCGGCCCATCCAACTTGCCCGCCAATGCCTCTATGGAGATATATACGCCAAGGACGCGCGCCAGAAGCGTGCGGCCGAGTTGTAAGTTAACGGGTTGTGTAGTCCGGGAAACCAGACGCCGCAACTACCAAAAACTAGGATGATGATCATGAAAAAGATCTTACTCGGAACGACCGGACTTGTTGGCGCTGCCTTCATGTTCGCTGGCGTTGCCGTAGCCGAGACCCCGAAGGTCACGGTGGGCGGTTTCGCTGATTTCCAAGCTGGCTACATCTCTGATGACAGCGACAGCAACGAGCGCAGCCATGGCTTCCGCAATGACACGGAAGTCATTATCAATGTCGACGGCAAGTCCGACATGGGCCTCGAGTACGGTGCTGAAATCGCTCTGGAAGCTGACGTTTCCGGCGACACCGACAACGAAGGTCTGAACGCTTCGCGTACCTTCATCTACACCGGCGGCCAGTGGGGCCGTATCGAGTGGGGTTCCAACGTTGGCGCCGAGCAGGCTCTGAAAGTTGACGCCTCCAACTTCGCTGCTGCTACCGGCGGCATCGACGGTGACTGGTACCGCTTCGCCCTTTCCGATGGCAATGCCTCCACGACCGGCGCCATCATCCGTCCGCGCCTGACCATGGCGCATGGCGGTCTGGTGGGCGGTGGCAACGGCTTCACGGCTGAAGACACCATCAACGCTACCAAAATCACCTACTACACCCCGCGCTACGCTGGCTTCCAAGCTGGTGTGAGCTACACCCCGGACGCCACTGTCCGCGGTCAGGGCGTAGTCTCGACCGGCTCCACTGCTGGCTCGGCTAACCTGCTCTCCGAAAACGGGAACGGCTACGAGAACGTCTGGAGCGGCGGTCTGCACTGGGAAGGTAACTTCGAGCAGTTCGGCCTCGCCCTTGGCGCGACCGGTGAGCTCGGTGACTCCAAGAACGGCGGCGTCAACGGTTCGACCGAAGACCTGCGCTCCTGGCAGGCTGGTGGTAACGTCACCGTGGCTGGCTTCATTCTCGGTGGTTCGTACGGCAGCTTCCAGGACACCGCTAACCTAGACGCCGACTACTGGACCGCTGGCGTAGGCTACGACTTCGGCGCCTTCGGCTCCTCGGTCACCTACCTCGACAGCACCAGCGATCTGGCTGACTTCCAGAACATCGTCGTCGGTGTTGACTACAAACTGGCTCCGGGCTTCACCCCGTACGTCGAAGCAAGCTTCTTCGACGCCGACCCGCAAGCCGCTGGCGTTGCCGACAACAACGGCACCGTGGTTCTGGTTGGTACGCAACTCGCGTTCTAATCAAACAGCGTAACTCTAAGGAAAAGGGCGGTGGATTTTCCATCGCCCTTTTTCTTTGCCCGCGCGGTGTGTCTGGCGGGCCTGCACGGACAAGCGTGTAAACATCTTTTCAAAGCGCTGCGGATAGGCTAATCACGAATCCATGTTCCACCGTCTGGTTCTGCTGGCCCTTCTTGTTTCCCCGCTCGTCGCGTGTAGCGACGACGATGAGAAGCTTTCGGCCGGCCGGCCCAAACCATCCGACCGCCAGCGCTGGGAGCGCCGCGGCCGTGTGACCACCACGGAAAACGAAGGCGGCTTCTCCCTGTTCGGCGGCGACAAGAAAGACGAGCAGGGCGGCGGCTCGCCCATCGGCGTCAACAGCTTCCTATGGCGCGCCACGCTCGATACGCTTTCCTTTATGCCCATCGCCTCGGCCGATCCGTTCGGCGGCGTGGTCATCACCGACTGGTACGAGGACCCCAAGACCCCCGGCGAGCGCTTCAAGGTCAACGCGCTCATCCTCGACCGTTCCCTGCGTGCCGATGGTGTACGCATCAAGGTGTTCAAGCAGAAAAAAGACGTAAGTGGCCAGTGGGCCGACGCACCGGTCGAAGACAATGTCCACCGCGACGTGGAGGACACCATCCTGACCCGCGCCCGCCAGCTGCGCGTGGCGCAGGGGGACTAACGGGTTTCTGGTTGCTAGTTGCTGGTTGCTAGCATCCCAGATTCCAAACCAGCAGTCAGCAACCCGAAACCAACAACCATCCCATGCACGACCGCTACAATCCCCGTGAGGCCGAACCGCGCTGGCAGCAGCGCTGGGAAGAGACGCAGGCCTTCGCCGCTGACCGCCATCCCGACCGCCCGAGCTACTACGTGCTGGAGATGTTCCCCTACCCCTCGGGCCACATCCATATGGGCCATGTGCGCAACTATGCGCTGGGTGACGTGGTGGCGCGCTACCGCCGTGCCAAGGGCTATAACGTCCTGCACCCGATGGGCTGGGATGCGTTCGGCATGCCCGCCGAGAACGCGGCCATCCAGAAACGCGTGCACCCGGCCGCCTGGACCTATGAAAACATCGCCACCATGCGGGGCCAGCTAAAATCCATCGGCCTTTCCTATGACTGGGCGCGCGAATTCGCCACCTGCGACCAGGATTATTACCGCCACGAGCAGCGCTTCTTCCTGCGCATGGTCGAAGCAGGGCTCGCCTACCGCAAGGAAGGCTTCGTCAACTGGGATCCGGTCGACAATACCGTGCTCGCCAATGAGCAGGTGATTGACGGGCGCGGCTGGCGCTCCGGTGCGCTGGTGGAGCGCCGCAAGCTCTCGCAATGGTTCCTGAAGATCACCGCGTTTGCCGATGACCTGCTCGCCGCGCTCGACACCCTGCCCGAATGGCCGGAGAAAGTGCGCCTGATGCAGGAGCGCTGGATCGGCAAATCCTACGGCGCCAGCGTGCGGTTTGCGCTCTCCAACGGGGAAGCGCTGGAGGTGTATACCACTCGCCCCGACACGCTATTTGGCATGAGCTTCGCGGCCATCTCGCCCAATCACCCGCTGGTGGAGCGGCTGGCGAAGGGCGATCCCTCCATGCAGGCCTTTCTGGAGGAATGCGCCCAACTCGGCACCAGCGAGGAGGCGATTGAGAAAGCCGAGAAGAAAGGCTTCCCGACGGGGCTTTCCGTGAAGCATCCCTTCAAGGGTGACAGCTTTCCGCTGTTCATCGCCAATTTCGTGCTGATGGAATACGGCACCGGCGCCATTTTCGGCTGCCCGGCCCATGACCAGCGCGACTTGGATTTCGCCCGCAAGTACGGCCTCACCGTGACGCCCGTGGTGGCCCCGAAGGGCGAGGACATCACCATTGATGAGGAAGCCTATACGGGCCCCGGTTTGATCGTGAATTCCGACTTCCTGAACGGCATGGACGTGGAAACCGCGAAGCAGGAAGTGATCCGTCGTCTGGAGCAGATGGGCATCGGCACCGCGAAGGTGAATTACCGCCTGCGCGACTGGGGGGTCTCGCGCCAGCGCTACTGGGGCTGCCCCATCCCGATGATCCATTGCGAGGCCTGCGGCATCGTGCCGGTGCCGGAGAACCAGCTCCCCGTCACGCTGCCGGAGGACGTCACCTTCGACAAGCCCGGCAACCCGCTGGAGCATCACCCCACCTGGAAACAGGTGGACTGCCCGCAATGTGGCAAGGCAGCCCGCCGCGAGACGGACACGTTTGATACGTTCTTCGAATCCTCCTGGTACTTCGCCCGCTTCGCGTCGCCTCAGGCGGCGGAGGGCATCGACAAGGACGCCGCTGCGCGGTGGCTACCGGTTGATCAATATATCGGCGGCATCGAGCATGCGGTGCTGCATCTGCTGTATTCGCGTTTCTTCACACGCGCCCTGAAGGCCTGCGGGCTGATGGACGTAGAAGAGCCGTTCAAGGGCCTCAAGACGCAGGGCATGATCACCCACGAAACCTACAAGTCGCGTGACGGCCAGTGGCGCTCGCCTGACGAGGTGATGAAGCGCGAGGACGGAACGTGGGTGCTGGCGGAAAATGGCGACCCCATCGAAGTCGGCCGCATCGAGAAGATGAGCAAGTCGAAGAAGAACACCGTCGACCCGCGCCACATCCTCACCACCTACGGCGCGGATACGGCGCGGCTTTTCATGCTCTCTGACAGCCCGCCGGAGCGCGATCTGGAATGGACGGAAGCCGGCATCGAGGGTGCCTGGCGCTATGTGGGCCGGCTCTGGCGGCTGCTCTATGAACATCGCGACGCGGTGCTCTCCGCCGGAGCCCCCGGCGAGGTGCAGGGAGACGCGCTGGAGGCACGGCGGGCCGTGCACAAGACCATCGACCTGGTGACGAAGGACATCGAGGCCTTCCACTTCAACAAGGCCGTCGCCCGCCTGCGCGAACTGACCAACACGCTCTACTCCCTTCCGATGGAGGCTCCCGGCGCAGCCTCAGTCATGCGCGAGGGCATTCGTACGCTGGTCGTGCTGGTGTCACCCTTCATGCCGCATCTGGCGGAGGAAATGTGGGCGGCGCTCGGTGAAGAGGGCATGGTGTGCGATGCCGCCTGGCCCGCCGCCGATCCGGCGCTGCTGGTGGATGAGACGGTGACGGTGGCGGTGCAGGTTAATGGCAAACTGCGCGCCACCATCGCGCTGGTGAAGGACGCCCCACGCGAGACGGCCGAGGCCGAGGCGCTGGCGCAACCCGGTGTACAGAATGCGATTGAAGGCAAACAGGTGAAGAAAGTCATCGTGGTGCCGAACAAGATCGTCAACGTGGTGGCGGCCTGACATGCGCGCGCTGCTCCTCAGCCTCGTCCTCATGCTCGCCGGATGCGGCTTCCAGCCCGTCTATGGCACACGCGCCGAAGGGGGCCTTTCCAACACGCTGCGGCAAGTGGAAGTCTTGCCCGTGCCCGGGCGTGTGGGCCAGGTGTTCGTGGCCGCGCTGGAAGACAGGCTCGACCCCCAGGCCGAGGGCAGCAGCAAGCGCTATGAGCTGAAGCCCTCCGTGACGGTGCAGATGGTGCCCGTCAGCATCGCGCCGGACGGCACGGTCGCGCGTTTCCGGGTGCTTTATGACACGCGCTTTACCCTCTATGACCGGGAAGCGGGCAAGCGGGTGGCCAGCGACCGCATCCAGCGTTCGGGCAGCTACCAGGTGATCAATGATGCAGAATATTCGGCCTATGTCGCCGAGCAGGATGCCATCGCACGCGGCCTCGAGGAGCTGGCGCAGGATTATTTCCTGCGTATCTCCAATGTGCTGAAGGACTATGAGGCCAAACAGGGGCAGCGCGTATGAAGCTCGGCCCGCGCGATCTCGCGGGGTTCATGGCCGATCCGGCCCGCTTTCGCGCGGTGCTGATCTACGGCCCGGATGAAGGCCTGATCCGCGAACGGCGCAAGGCGATTTTAGAGAAAGTCTGCGATGCGAATGACCCGTTCGGCCTGACCGAACTGGCAGGCGACCAGGTGGAGAAAGAGCCGCAAAAACTTTTCGAAGCACTGGCGTCCTTCTCGCTCATCGGCGAGGCGCCGGTCGTGTGGGTGCGCGATGGTGGCGGCAAGGCCGGCGCGGTGATTCAGGAAGCGCTGAACGGACCGAAAGGCAATTTTCTGCTGGTGACGGCAGGGGAGTTGGACAGCCGCAACGCGCTGCGCAAAGCGTTTGAAGACAAGCCGGAACTGGCAGCACTGGCCTGCTATGCGGATGAAGGGGACACGCTGGAGCGGGTCATCCGGGGTTTCCTGACGAAGGAACAGATTTCGACCTCGCCGGATGTGGTGCAATATCTGGTGCAGCATCTGGGCAATGACCGCGGCATCACGCTTTCCGAGTTGCAGAAAATTGCGCTCTATGTGGGTGAGACGAAAACGCTAACGCCGGAAGCCGTCGAGGCATTGGTCAATGACAATACGCTGCTGGCGCTGGACGATCTGGCGTATGCGCTGATCGAGGGACGCGGGCGGGAATTGCATCACGTGGCGGAGCGGCTGTTGCAGGAAGACGGGCACCCCGTGGCCCTGCTGCGCGGCATGGTGCGCACGGTGGAGCGCTTGCTTGCCCCCAAGAGCATGATGGCCCAGGGTAAGAATGCCGATCAGGCCATGATGGCGCTGCGTCCGCCGGTCTTCTTCAAGGAAAAGGACCGCATGAAACGCGCCCTCGCCAAGCGCTCCGTTCCTCAGCTGGAAGCCCTGCTGCTCCGCCTGTTGGCGGCTGAGCGCCGCTGCAAACGCGGCGGCGACGTGAATCTGATCTTCCAGCATGACCTCGCCGAAGCCGCAAGGCTGTAAGCTGTTTTGTCATTCCGGGACGCGTCAGCGGGCCCGGAATCTCTGCGCGCGACGATGGAGATCCTGCGCAGCCTTCGGCTCGCAGGATGACGGCTACACTATTGTGTGAGTCGAGCGCAAGAGGCGCGAGTCAGCGCCATGAGCCCGCGAAGCGTCGCCTACTGCTGAGGCCAGCAGGCCGGAGCAGGGGCAAACCAAAAACACTTGTGAAAAACACTGGGGATAACGCTTTGTTAAGCTTTGGGAGGGTAGAGTGGAGAAACCGTGAAGGGAGATTCATCCCCATTCTTCCATCCGCACACCCCCGGTTATGGACGGGAATTATGGGGTGTGAAAAGAATCCTCCGGATGTGTTGAAATCGGTGGATAACATCCATCCCCATTTTTCGCTACGTCTCTATCCTCATCCCATCGTCAGAAATCCTGCGCGTTTGGCGGGAATGTTATCAACTCAATTCACTGTGTTATCCACATACCTGCGCTGAGGATAACATTCCGTCCAAGGAGGGGATGAAAAAGAATCCCCATCTTTCAGGGGAACCACTACTTACTCATCTCCTCTATTCTTATAATTATAATTAGATTAAGGAGGGAGGCATGGGAGCCTTTCTCGATCTCTTTGCCGGCCGACCGGTCAGCCGTCCGCCCTTCTGGTTCATGCGCCAGGCAGGACGCTACATGGCCGAATACCGTGAGGTGCGCGCCAAGGCAGGAGATTTCCTGAACCTTTGCTATTCACCAGAGATGGCCACCGAAGTGACGTTGCAGCCGATTCGCCGCTTCGGCATGGATGCGGCAATCATCTTCTCGGACATTCTCGTGGTGCCGCATGCGCTGGGCAGCGCGGTGCATTTCGAGAAAGGCGAAGGGCCCCGCGTGGAGCCGGTGAAAAGCGGCGCGGACATCGCCCGCCTCGATGAAGCGAAACTGCCACGCCACCTTGCCCCCGTCTATGAGGCCATCGCCAGGACACGCGCCGCCCTGCCGAAGGAAACCGCCCTCATCGGTTTCGCCGGCGCGCCGTGGACGCTTGCCTGCTACATGCTGGAAGGGCGGGGCAAGACCGATTTCGCCGCCGCCCGCCGCGCTGCCTATGCGACCCCGTCGCTGCTCGCCGCCCTCATCGGTGTGCTGAGTTCAGCCGTGGTGGAGCATCTCTGCGCGCAGGTGGAAGCCGGGGCCGATGCGCTGCAGCTCTTTGACAGCTGGGCCGGGCTGGTGCCCGCCAGCCAGCGGGAGGCACTCATCACCGGCCCCGCGCGCGCCGTCATCGCCGAAGTCAAGCGCCGCCATCCGGATGTGCCCATCATTGCCTTCCCGAAAGGTCTGGGTTTGGATCTGGCGCATTACGCACGAAGTACCGGTGCCGATGGGCTCAGCGTTGACATGCAGACAGACATCACGGCGCTGGACGTCCCCTGCGTGCTGCAAGGCAACCTTGACCCGCTGCTGCTGGCCGCCAGCCGTGAGGGTACGTTGCAGGAAGCGCGCCGACTGCGCGAGAAAATGACGGACCGGCGGTATGTGTTCAACCTTGGCCACGGGATTGTGCCCGAGACGCCGGTAGAGCATGTCGATGCGCTCTCCGCGCTGCTACGTGCGGAAGCCTCTTGAAATGCCTCATATCCCGCTTATCCTTCTCGGTGTCTCTGCCGCGGTGAAACTGGCGGCGGCGGCGCGACTGAAACACCGCACCCGCGCGGCGCAACAAAAGGATGAAACCGATGGCCGAAAAAGCGATCCGCACGGGTAGGCGCACGGCCATCGTGCTGTTCAATCTCGGCGGGCCGGACGCGCTGGAATCCGTGCGGCCGTTCCTGTTCAACCTGTTCAACGATCCGCTTATCTTCCGTCTGCCGGGCGTTATCCGCCGTCCGCTCGCGGCCTTCGTCAGCAAGCGGCGCGAGAAGAAGGCGCAAGGCATCTATGCGGAGATGGGCGGCAAATCGCCGCTCCTGGAAAACACCCTCGCGCAAGCCGAGGCATTGCAGGCCCGGCTCTCTGGAGCGGGCGAAGTGAAACTATTCGTCTGCATGCGCTACTGGCACCCGATGAGTGACGAAGTGGCGCGTCAGGTGAAGGACTACGCGCCCGACCAGATTCTCTGGCTACCGCTCTATCCGCAATTCTCCACCACCACCACGCTCTCCTCCTTCCGGGACTGGCGCGATGCGGCGGCGCGGGCGGGCATCGCGACGAAAAATACCGAAATCTGCTGCTACCCGACCGACTTCACCTTCCTTGCTGCCCATGCCGATCTTATCCAGAAAGCCATTTTCGAAGCGTCAGCGCATGGCACGCCGCGCATCCTGTTTTCCGCGCACGGCCTGCCGGAATCGGTGGTGCGCGACGGCGATCCCTATCAATGGCAGGTGGAGCAGACGGTCGAGCGGCTGCGTGGCATCCTGAACTTATCCCCCGAGCAGGCCTATCCCACCTACCAGAGCCGCGTCGGCCCGCTGAAATGGATCGGCCCTTCCACCGAGGACGAAATCCACAAGGCGGGGCAGGATAAGGTGCCGCTCATCATTGTACCGATTGCCTTCGTGTCGGAGCATTCGGAAACGCTGGTGGAACTCGATATCGAATATCGCGAGCTGGCCGAGGAGGCAGGTGTGCCGCATTACACCCGCGTGCCGGCGCTGGGTACCCACCCCGATTTCATCGAGGCGCTGGCGAAGCTTTGCCTGCAGGTGGAGGAGAACCAGTCCCTGCTCAGCCCGCCCACCGAGCAGCGCTGCCCGCCCGGATTTTCCCAATGCTATTGCCGCTAGGCGATGGCCACCCCCCACGCTGCCTGAGGATGCCATGAATTCCTACCTCGTTGCCGAAGCCCTGCATATTATCAGCTTCACCGCCTGGATGGCGGGAATGTTCTACCTGCCGCGCCTCTACGTCTATCACAGCGAGGTCGCGCCGGGCTCGGAAGCCGACCAGATCTTCCAGGTGATGGAGCGCCGCCTGCTGCGCATCATCATCAATCCGGCGATGATCGGCACTTTCGTGTTTGGCGGCTGGCTGGTGTACCTGACGGAAGCCTATAAGCAGGGCTGGTGGCACGCGAAAATGGCGCTGGTGGTGTTTGGCATGGGCGGGGTGCATGGCATGCTGTCGAAATACCGCAAGGATTTTGCCAAGGGCCAGAATCGCAAAAGCGCCAAATTCTACCGTATTCTCAATGAGGTGCCGACGTTGCTCTTCATCCCCATCGTGTTTCTGGCCGTTTTAAAGCCTTTTTAACCTTTACGTCCCAGAATTACGTGATACACTAAAAGCCTCTCAGGAAAACCGTCGGAAATCCATTGACCCTCCGCCGGTGATGGATTAACCCTTCCTTCCCTTTTCCATCCCCCCTCCCCCTGACATTTGCATCAACTAACACTCTGTCACCCGCATGCATATCCGCGAACTGAAAACGAAACGACCCGATGAACTGCTGACCCTGGCCGAAGAACAAGGCGTCGAGAACGCTGCCGGCATGCTGAAGCAGGAAATGATCTTCGCCATTCTGAAGAAGATGGCCGAGAAAGACGCCATCTTCGGCGGCGGCACCATCGAAGTGCTGCAGGACGGCTTCGGCTTCCTGCGCTCACCGGAAGCCAACTACCTCGCCGGGCCGGATGATATTTACGTCAGCCCCACGCTGATCCGCCGCTTCAATCTGCGCACCGGTGACTCGCTGGAAGGCGAAATCCGCGCGCCCAAGGAAGGCGAGCGTTATTTCGCGCTGGCGAAGCTGGATTCCATCAACGGCGACGATCCCGAATCGATCCGCCACAAGATCAATTTCGACAACCTCACCCCGCTCTATCCCGATGAGCGGCTGAAGCTGGAAGTGGCCTACAAACCCACCGGCAAGCAGAAGGAAGACCTTTCCTGCCGTATCATCGACATCGTCTCGCCGCTCGGCAAGGGCCAGCGTGCGCTAATCGTGGCACCGCCGCGCACCGGCAAGACCGTGCTGATGCAGAATATCGCGCATTCCATCACCGAGAACCATTCGGAAGTCACCCTCATCGTGCTGCTCATCGATGAGCGACCGGAGGAGGTCACCGACATGTCGCGCTCCGTGAAGGGCGAGGTCGTCTCCTCCACCTTCGACGAACCGGCGCACCGCCACGTGGCGCTGGCCGAGATGGTCATCGAGAAAGCCAAGCGCCTGGTGGAGCACAAGAAGGATGTGGTCATCCTGCTCGACTCCATCACCCGCCTGGCGCGTGCCTACAACACCGTGGTGCCCTCCAGCGGCAAAGTCCTTACCGGCGGTGTGGACGCCAACGCGCTGCAGCGGCCGAAGCGCTTCTTCGGCGCCGCGCGCAACATCGAGCATGGCGGCTCGCTGACCATCATCGCCACCGCGTTGATCGAAACCGGCTCGCGCATGGACGAGGTGATCTTCGAGGAATTCAAGGGGACCGGCAACTCGGAAATCATCCTTGACCGCAAGCTCGCCGACAAGCGTACCTTCCCGGCCATCGACATCACCAAGTCCGGCACCCGCAAGGAAGACCTGCTCTATGACAAGGGCACCCTTACCAAGGTGTGGATGCTCCGCCGCATCCTCAACCCGATGGGCGTCAATGACAGCATGGACTTCCTGCTCGATAAGCTGAAGGACACCAAGTCCAACGACGATTTCTTCGACCGGATGAATTCGTAGGGATTCCATGTGTCACCCCGCACTAATTGCGGGGTCTCCTCGCGTCACGAGGGAGATCCTCGCGTCGAGCGCGAGGATGACGACTCTCCAAAAAATGTCACTCCTCGCTCTGCCCTCATGGTGAGCCTGTCGAACCATGATGTGTGGCGAGGTGGAGGGCCTTTCATCCTTCGACAGGCTCAGGATGCGGGGCGGGGGTGACAGCTATGCGTCATTGCGAGCGCCAGCGAAGCAATCCAGCGGGCGGTTCTGGATTGCCGCGTCGCTGGCGCTCCTCGCAATGACGGCTCCATATGCGTCATGCTAAACTCGTTTCAGCATCTATATCAGGAAAGGCCCTGAAACGAGTTCAGGGCGACAGCGAAGCCGGAATGACAATCCCTCATGCGTTTCTTCCCAAAAACCTTGAACCGCGTTCGCATTATCTTAACTAATCGGGCGTAAAAATCTTCGCCATTGCCCTAAAGTCGCAGGCCGTCTATAAGCAAACCAACGATTTCCGTCCAAGGAGAGAACCATGGCCAAACGCAATAAAATCGCACTTATCGGCGCCGGTCAGATCGGCGGCACGCTTGCCCTGCTCGCGGGCATGAAGGAGCTGGGCGACATCGTCCTCTTCGACATCGCGGAAGGCATGCCGAAGGGCAAGGCGCTCGATATTAGCCAGACCGCCGCCGTCGAGGGTTTTGACGCGCAGGTGACCGGCACCAATGATTACAAGGACATCGCAGGAGCGGATGTCGTTATCGTCACCGCCGGCGTGCCGCGCAAGCCCGGCATGAGCCGCGATGACCTCATCGGCATCAACACCGGCGTCATCCGCACGGTGGGCGAGGCTATCAAGCAATACTGCCCGAACGCCTTCGTCATCGTTATTACCAATCCGCTCGACGCGATGGTATGGGTAATGCAGCAGGTCTCCGGCCTACCGAAGCACAAGGTCGTCGGCATGGCGGGCGTGCTCGATTCGTCGCGTTTCGCCTTCTTCATCGCCGAAGCGCTGGGCACCTCCATCAAGGACGTCAATGCCTTCGTACTCGGCGGTCATGGCGATACCATGGTGCCGGTGCCGCACTACACCACGGTGGCGGGTATCCCGCTGCCAGCGCTGGTGAAGATGGGGAAGATTTCCCAGGAGAACGTCGACGCCATCGTGCAGCGCACCCGTGACGGCGGCGCCGAGATCGTGAAGCTGTTGGGCAACGGCTCGGCCTTCTACGCCCCGGCTGCATCCGCCATCGCGATGGCCGAGTCCTACCTGAAAGACCAGAAGCGCATCCTGCCCTGCGCCGCCTATTTGAACGGCGAGTACGGCGTAAAAGACCTCTATGTCGGCGTGCCGGTCGTCATCGGCAAGGACGGCGTGGAGCAGATTGTCGAGATCGAGCTCGATGCCACCGCCAAGGCGCAGTTCGATCACTCGGTGAATGCGGTAAAGGAGCTGTGCGGTGCAATCGATCTCAGTAAGAAGGCAGCGTAACTTATGGCCCTTAACCACTCAGAGATTCTTGAATTAAGACGCGTCTTAAGAGATTCTTTTAATAACAATCAACCCGCCTTCGCCTATTCAGTCTCCTCCAGAGGCGTTGCAATAAGAGATCAAGGGCTTAATTACGATCCGTCAGGAAAAATCGTTAATGCTCCGCCGTCAGATTTAGAAGCACGTAAATCCCGAATCATAGGGATGGTTACCGGGGTTGCTCATAAAGCTCTAGGGCGGCAACTGAGGGCAGAAGAAACTACCTATGAATACGTTGGAATGGCCAAGCCGCGTACTAATAGAAAGCCAGATGGCCAAAAGGGCCGGTAATTACTGTAAGCATCCGATTATTGGATACATCCATGAACATCCATGAATACCAAGCCAAGCAGGTTCTGAAGAAATACGGCGTGCCCGTGCCGCGCGGCGGTGTGGCCTACAGCCCGGCGGAAGCCGAGAGGGCCGCGCAGGAACTGGGCGGCAAATTGTGGGTGGTGAAAGCCCAGATCCATGCCGGTGGCCGCGGCAAGGCCGGTGGCGTGAAGCTGGCGAAAACGCTTGATGAAGTGAAGTCGCTCACCCAGCAGATGATCGGCATGACCCTCGTCACCCACCAGACCGGCCCGGAAGGCCGCGTAGTGAAGCGCGTCTACATCGAGGAAGGCTCCTCTATCGCCAAAGAGATTTATCTTTCCATGGTGCTCGACCGCGCCACTTCGCGCGTGACCTTTATGGCCTCCGCGGAAGGCGGCGTGGATATCGAAGAAGTGGCGGCACACCACCCTGAAAAAATCATCATGGTGGATGTCGATCCCGCCGCAGGCCTGCAGGCGTTCCATGCCCGTAAGCTGGCGTTCGGTCTTGGCCTCGCCCCGGAGCTGCATGGTGAGCTCGCGAAATTCGTCGCGAAACTCTATGACTGCTTCATCGCCACCGACGCGATGCAGCTGGAGATCAACCCGCTCGTCATCACCGGCGACAACAAGCTGATCGCGCTCGACGCCAAGTTCAACTTCGACGAGAACGCCCTCTACCGTCAGCCGGAAGTCGCCGAGATGCGCGACCCGGACGAAGAGGATCCGTTGGAGAACAAGGCCGCGGAATTCGGCCTCGCCTACATCAAGATGGACGGCAATATCGGCTGCATGGTGAACGGCGCCGGCTTGGCGATGGCAACCATGGACATCATCAAGCTCTGCGGCGGCAGCCCGGCCAACTTCCTCGATGTGGGCGGCGGTGCGACGAAAGAGAAGGTGACGGAAGCCTTCAAGCTCATCATGTCCGACCCGAACGTCGAAGGCATCCTGGTGAACATCTTCGGTGGCATCATGCGCTGCGACGTCATTGCGGAAGGCATCATCACCGCGGCCCGCGAGATTTCGCTCAACGTGCCGCTGGTCGTGCGCCTCGAGGGCACCAACGTCGAGCTGGGCAAGAAGATGATGGCCTCCTCCGGCCTCGCCATCACCCCGGCGGACAATCTTGAAGACGCCGCGCAGAAGATCGTTCACGCGGTCAAGCGCGCCAAAGCGGCCTAATTCGAAAACACGGAAAGAACCCACATGTCGATTCTCATCAACAAGGACACCAAGGTCATTTGCCAGGGCTTCACCGGCCGCGAAGGGACCTACCACTCCGAACGGGCGCTGGCCTACGGCACCCAGATGGTCGGCGGCGTCACGCCGGGCAAAGGCGGCACGCAGCATCTTGGCCTGCCTGTGTTCAACACGGTGGCCGAAGCCAAGGCCGTCACCGGCTGCAACGCTTCCGTTATTTACGTGCCGCCGAAATTCGCGGCGGACGCGATTCTCGAAGCCATTGACGCGGAAATGGAACTCGCCATCTGCATCACCGAGGGCATCCCGGTGCTCGACATGGTGAAGGTAAAGCGCGCGCTCTCCGGCTCCAAGACGCGCCTCATCGGCCCGAACTGCCCGGGCGTCATCACGCCGGGCGAGTGCAAGATCGGCATCATGCCCGGTCACATCCACCGCAAGGGCCGCATCGGGATTCTCTCCCGCTCCGGCACGCTGACCTATGAAGCCGTCGCGCAGACCACGGCGGAAGGCTTAGGGCAGTCCACCTGCGTCGGCATCGGCGGTGACCCGGTGAAAGGCACCGAGCACCTTGAAGTGCTCGAGATGTTCCTCGCCGACGACGAGACCGATGCCATCATCATGATCGGCGAAATCGGCGGCAGCGCGGAAGAAGAGGCGGCGGACTTCCTGAAACACTCCAAGCGCAAGAAGCCGTGCGTCGGCTTCATCGCGGGCCGCACGGCGCCTCCGGGCCGCCGCATGGGCCATGCCGGTGCCATCGTCTCCGGCGGCAAGGGCGGCGCGGAAGAAAAGATCGAGGCCATGAAATCGGCCGGGATCGCCGTCTCCGACTCCCCCGCCCAGCTCGGCAAGACGATGACTAAACTGCTGGCGGCGTAACTAGTGACTGTGAAGTACTATCATGCCTGAGCGCTCATCGGCCACGTTCCGGTGCATTGTCTGAGGGAAGAACGACAGGTGTATTGGGCGGCGCGCCCTCGCTGCCGTCGCGCACGCGGTTCGTCAGCTTGGCAGCCGTTGCACCCGCAGCGCAGCCGAGCGTCACGCCAGCTAGCCCTGTTATCTGCCCATAACGACTGACTAGTCCTGACATGACTATACCGGGCACCCCACTGCGCGCAATTCTACCTGCCGCCATACCTGCAAGACCGCCGATAGCCCCGCCCACCGCACAAGCTGCGCCATAATCCTCGTACATCTCCACCTGGTTTTTATACGCCTGTGCTATTTCACGAGCCTCTTGTACAGCCGCCCTTGCACGTGGCGAAAGCCTAGATTCGTCCACGGTCTGTCGATCTGTCATAACCTATTCTCTCTTACTTTCATGAAAGCTAACGAATTTACCTTTTTAAGATAAATTACAATATCCCACGTTCATGACATTTTCATGAAGCCGAAGCCTATTTTTCAGGCAAAAAATATATTTAAAGCAACTATTCGACGCTTTTGGCTTCCCCGCCGGCTGTGCCATCCGCCCATTTGCGCTGTTGAGAATCAGGCTTCTGCGCTTTCTCACCAAGGCCCACAAAGGCTGAGCGCGGTTGGTAGCTGGCCCGCCTTGCCACTGTGGTCATCTGGTTGACGGCACGGGTTGCCTGGCGCATCCCGGGTGTTTGAGGCACGGGCACCGCGCGCAGAATATTGGCCGGCGTGGGGTTTGTGATGGTATTTTGCACCCGGGTCGCCTGACGGGTTCCCTGCTGTATGCTGCCCTGAACCTGGCGCATCGCCTTCTGCTGCTCGCTGGGCAACAACCGGCTGACCGAGGAAACGGACGGACGGGCCACTGCGGTTGTAACCCGGTTGATGGTTCGATTTGCCTGGCGCATCTCCGTCGTTGGCGGTACGGGTATGGCGCGCAGAATATTCGCTGGGGTTGGCTTGGTAATTGCATTTTGTACACGATTCAGCTGACGGGTTCCCTGCTGAACGGCACCTTGCACCTGCCGCACGGACTGCCGCTGCTCACCGGGTAAAAGGCGGCTGACCGAGGAGACCGAGGGGCGCACCATTGCCTGTGCGACCTGATTAACCGGGCGCAGCGTGGTGTTGACTTGTCTTCGTATTTCGCGTGTGCCTGAGGAAATTTGCCCATTGATGTGATTGACCCCTCTCTGCATGGCGCGGTTGACTTCCCACGTGCCCCGATTGGCGAGCCGTTGGGTTTGGGTCTGGCGGAATTGCTGCTGCTCCGGCGCCAGCTTCATCTGCGATGTGTAAGCCGCCACGCGCGAGGATGGTGACGACCCGGTCTGTGCGGCTGCGATCCAAGGGCTAAGCAGCACAACGGAGGTTAAGCTGGCCAATAGCAATTTCAGCATGCTGATAACCTTTGGTATGATTTATCAGAATAGATTAACCGAAATTAACTTAACTTTTAGTTAACGGGCGGCTTAAGCTTTTTCTAACCCTCTGCTGGTAGTAGAGAGAAAAACCGAACCTATATGCCGCCTGTGCCAGGGTGAACGGCTTGCCAGCCCGGCGCGCTTGCGTTATAGGACAAGGCCCGCACCCACAGGATTTTGCCATGCAGCACGAGATTTTCGACGCCTCCACGTACCTGTTCGGAGGCAATTCCCTGTTCATCGAGGAACTGTACGACCGGTACCTGAAGGACAGGAACTCGGTAGATACGAGCTGGCAGCAATTCTTCGACGGCATCGGCGACGCCCAAGGCCGCCTCGCCGCCAGCTGGGGCGCGAATGACGAGAAGATCATCGGTGCGAAGGACCCGGAAGCGGCCGCCCCTGCCAAGCCGGGCAAGGATGGCGCGAAAGCAGCGACCGCCCCGACGATGGATAGCGGACTGCTGATCCGCTCCATCCAGGCGCTGCGCATGATCAACGCCTACCGCGTGCGCGGGCACCTCATCGCCAACCTCGACCCGCTGCAGCAGGAGCCGGTGAAATACCACCCCGAGCTGGATCCGAAAACCTACGGCTTCGACGATGCCAGCATGGGCGAGAAGGTGTTCCTGAACGGCACGCTTGGCATGCAGGAATCGACCGTGGGCGAGGTGATTTCGATTTTGCGCCAGACCTATTGCGGCACCATCGGTGTCGAATTCATGCATATCCAGTTCCCGGAACAGAAGGCATGGATTCAGGAGCGCATCGAAGCCGTGCGCGGCCGCCCGGTGTTCGATAAGGAAGAGAAGAAAGAGATTCTGCATTACCTCGTGGAGGTGGATTCCTTCGAGGATTTCCTCCAACTGCGCTATCCCGGCGTGAAGCGCTTCTCTGTGCAGGGCGGCGATGTGATGATCGCGGGTCTGGAGGCGATGATCCGCCAGTCCGCCCGCCTCGGCGTGAAGGAGATCGTGCTCGGCATGCCGCACCGTGGCCGCATGAACGTGCTCACCACCGTGATGGGCAAGCCCTACATGGAGATGTTCTCCCTGTTCCACGGCAACCTTGATTTCCCGGAAGGCATCGAATCCTCCGGCGACGTGAAGTACCACCTCGGCGCGTCGCATGACCGCGAGGTGAAAGGCGCAGGCAATGTCCACCTATCGCTCACCGCCAACCCATCCCACCTCGAGGTCGTCAACCCCGTCGTGTGCGGCAAGGTGCGCGCCAAGCAGGATCAGCGCGGCGATACAGAGAAGGCCGAAGTGATGGGCATCCAGCTGCATGGCGATGCGGCCTTCGCCGGTCAGGGCTCCGTGCCGGAGACGCTGGCGCTCGCCGAGTTGCGCGGCTACCGCACGGGCGGATCGCTGCACATCATCGTGAACAACCAGATCGGCTTCACCACCGCGCCGAAATATTCGCGCTTCACGCCGTACCCGTCCGACGTCGCGAAAATGATTCAGGCGCCGATCTTCCACGTGAACGGCGAGGATGCCGAGGCCGTGGTCTTCGTCTGCCAGCTCGCCTCCGCCTTCCGTCAGGAATTCAAGCGCGACGTGGTGGTGGACATCTTCTGCTACCGCAAATACGGCCACAACGAATCCGACGAGCCGGCCTTTACCCAGCCGCTGATGTACAAATCCATCGCGACGAAGAAATCCCCGGCACGCATCTATGCCGACCAGCTCATCCGAGAGGGCAATTTGGTGGAAGCCGAGCTGGAAGCCGAGCAGAAGAAATTTCGCGCCTTCTTCGATGAGCAGTATGAACTCGCGAAGTCCTTCACGCCCAACAACGTGAACTGGCTGGAGGGCGCATGGTCCGGCCTCGGCAAGGCCGAGAAGGGCGAGCGCAGCGATCCCGATACCGGCGTGGCTATCGAGCAGCTGAAGGAATACGGCAAGGCGGTCAGCCGCGCACCGGAAGGCTTCCACCTGAACAAGAAACTGCAACGCATCCTGCAGACGCGTGAGCAGGCCATCACCGAGGGCAAGGCGCTCGACTGGGCGTCCGGCGAGGCGCTGGCCTTCGCGTCGCTGCTGAAGGAAGGCAAGCCCGTGCGCCTCTCGGGGCAGGATTCGGGACGCGGTACGTTCTCGCACCGCCACAGCGTGCTGGTGGATCAGGAGAACGAGGAGCGCTACGTTCCGCTGAACCATCTGGGCGGCGAGCAGGCGGCGTTTGAAGTCATCGACTCCTCCCTCTCCGAGCTGGCCGTGATGGGCTTCGAATATGGCTATTCGCTGGCCGAGCCGAATGCGCTGACGCTGTGGGAAGCGCAGTTCGGCGATTTCGCCAACGGCGCGCAGGTCATCATCGACCAGTTCCTCGCCAGCGGTGAAATCAAGTGGCTGCGCATGTGCGGGCTGGTGCTGCTGCTGCCGCATGGGTATGAAGGGCAGGGGCCGGAGCATTCCTCCGCGCGTCCGGAGCGCTTCCTGCAGCTTTGCGGCGAGGACAATATGCAGGTGCTGAACTGCACGACGCCCGCCAACTATTTCCACGCGCTGCGCCGTCAGCTGCATCGCAACTTCCGCAAGCCGCTGGTTATCATGACGCCAAAGTCGCTGCTGCGTCACAAGATGGCGGTTTCCGCGCTGGAGGAATTCGCACCCGGCACGACCTTCAAGAAAGTCTATCCGGAAACCGGCTCGCTGGTAGCCGATGCGAAAGTGCGCCGCCTCGTGCTGTGCTCGGGCAAGGTTTATTACGACCTCGTACAGGCACGCGACGAGCAGGGCATCAAGGACGTCGCCATCGTGCGCGTCGAGCAGCTCTACCCGTTCCCGCGCAAGGAACTCACCGCCGAGATCAAGCGTTACAAGAACGCCGAAGTCATGTGGTGCCAGGAAGAGCCGCGCAACATGGGCTATTTCAGCTACATTGCCGCGCCGTTGCAGGAACTGCTCGACGAGCAGGGCCGCCTCTCCGAGCGCGTGCTCTATGCGGGCCGCGCTACGGCCGCTTCCCCGGCGGCGGGCTACCTCAAAATCCACGAGCGCGAGCAGAAGGCACTGGTCCAGCAGGCGCTGTCCCCCGCCGAGGAAAGCAAGCGCAAGCGGGCGTAAACGCAACTTCTTCTTTGTCATTCCCGCGAAAGCGTGAATCCAGAGATTATGTCTGCGAGATTCCCGCTTTCGCGGGAATGACATACGTTAAATAGAAACGCTCTGGCCTTGCGCATAAGCTTTCTTTTGATTTTGCCAAACGCATGCATTATGTCCTAGGCAACTTCTATCTTTATTCCCTCTGGAGTTCCCCATGGTTGCCATCGTAGTTCCCTCCCTCGGTGAATCGGTCACCAGCGCGACGATCGCGCGGTGGTTCAAGAAGCCCGGCGAAGCGGTGAAGAAGGACGAGCCGCTGGTCGAGCTGGAAACCGACAAGGTGACGATGGAAGTCAACGCGCCGGAGTCCGGCGTGCTGGCCTCGGTGGCCGTTCAGGAAGGCGCAACGGTGGATATCGGCGCGGTGCTCGGCGACATCGATCCGAAGGGCACCCCGACGGCCGTGGCCGCTCCGGCCCCGGCAGCCGCGGCCCCCGCACCGGCCGCCCCGGCACCCGTTGCAGCTCCGGCGGCTTCCGGCCCGCAGAACCCGCCCTCCGTAAACAAGCTGCTCGCGGAGAATCCGCAGATCAACCCGGCGAACGTCCCCGCCACCGGCAAGGATGGCCGCCTCACCAAGGGTGATGTGCTCGGTGCCCTCTCCGGCGCGGCGTCGGCCCCTGCCGTTGCCCCGGCCTCCGCGCCGCGCGAAACCGGCCCGCGCGAGGAGCGCGTGAAGATGACCAAGCTGCGCGCCGCCATCGCGCGCCGCCTGAAGGAATCGCAGAACACCGCCGCGATCCTCACCACCTTCAACGACATCGACATGACCAACTGCATGGCGCTGCGCGCCGAGTACAAGGACCATGTCGAGAAGAAATACGGCATCCGCCTCGGCTTCATGGGCTTCTTCGTGAAGGCCGCCGTGCAGGCGCTGAAGGAAATCCCGGAGGTCAACGCGCAGATCGACGGCGACTCCCTCATCTACAAGAATTACTACGACATCGGCGTCGCGGTCGGCACCGAGCAGGGGCTCGTCGTGCCGGTGGTGCGCAATGCCGACCAGCTCACCATGATCGAGATCGAAGCCGAGATTGCCCGCCTCGCCAAGAAGGCGCGCGATGGCCAGCTCACCATGGCGGAAATGTCCGGCGGCACCTTCACCGTCTCCAACGGCGGCGTGTACGGCTCGCTGATGTCCACGCCGATCATCAACCCGCCGCAGTCCGGCATTCTCGGCATGCACCGCACGGAAGAGCGCCCGGTCGCCCTCAAGGGTCAGGTCGTCATCCGCCCGATGATGTATGTCGCGCTTTCCTACGATCACCGTATCATTGATGGCCGCGAGTCCGTCACCTTCCTGAAGCGCGTGAAAGAGTGCGTCGAGGACCCCCGGAGATTGTTGCTGGAGATTTGAGGAGCCCCGTCATCCTGCGGGCGCGGAGCGCAGCGCAGGATCTCCCGGCGATGCGGAGAAAGATTCTGCGCAGGCTGCGCCTCGCAGAATGACGGGAGCCAAAAAGCATGACCGAAACCCTCCGCAAAGCCCGCTTCCCCGATGAGCTGCCGACGCTGGCAGCGCTGTGGCGTGCCTATGGCGAGACGCTGCGCGAGCTGGGCGTGTGGGACCTCGGCGGCGAAACCGTGGAGCCGGACCTTGCCGCGCTTGGGCAAGGTGAGGCGCAGGATCGCTGGCACATCTATCTCGCGTTCATCGAAGGCGCGCCCGTCGGCACTGCCGCCTTCACCCCGTTGCCGCATCGGGGGCCGGATGCGGCGGAAGGCCGCCGCCTCTACCTGACCCCGGCGGCGCGTGGAAAAGGCATCGCGCGGCGCCTGCTGCAACATACGGAGGACGATGCCAAAGCCCTCGGCTACCGCACGCTCTATCTGGATACGTTCCGCTCAAGTGCCGGGGATGGCCCGCTGGCGCTTTACACGTCGTTAGGTTTTACAGAATGCGAACCCTACAATGACTATCCTAGCGCGCGCGTCCGGTTCCTGCGGAAATCACTGACTCCTGCCGCGCTTGAACGACCAGGGCGTCCCATTGCTCGGGCGCATGGAGAAACCGGCTGAAGTTGAAGTCTTGCTTTAAGTGTTGTTCCATGTAAACCACAAGCCTCGCCAATTCCACAGGCTGCATCGCGCCGCCCAGCGGTCTGGAATAGCTTGAAAGGAACGTGCCGTTTCGCCCCATCGCCTGGGAAGCACCCCTTAGGGTTACCGGTCTGCCGTGTGCATGACCGCCTGCTCCGGGACTGAAAAAATATCGCCGCAGATTCGCATCAAAATAGTCACGGAACGCGTCGTCATGCACACCATGCATTTTGGGTGGTTTTGGCTTAGGCACCCGCACGACCATACCTCCAGACAACGCCTCTTTGGGCTTGGGCTGCGGATGCGGCGGCAAGGCTCCCGCCTTGGCCAGAGCCATCACCAAACTGATGCCCCGCTCAGTGAAATAAATTCCCGAAAAGAGAGGAACTTTCGCCTGGCGGCCTTTTAAAGCCTCTGTCTCAAGCCCCGCATGGCGGGCTGCTTGCCGCAATGCTTCTTCATAAGCTGCGGCGGCAGTCGGTGACGAAAGCACCTGCCCCATCCGTTCCACATACTGCACGGCCTGTGTTTGCCAGTTTTCGTTAGAGGGGGATGATGAGTATGCCATTGCCATTTATGGTGCCTGCTTAACCCCTTCCCACCCCTTCTGACGAACGGGCGAGCGCTTTCTGCAGGGCCTGCCCGACGACTGAGTCGGTGGGGCCTTTTTCAATAATTGCCCTGATCGAATCTGGCAGGCTGGTATGGCTGGTAGGCGGTAGGCGAGGAACTGCTTCCGCTGACCCAGGCGATGCGGATGCCGCTATATCTTGCGAAGCGCCACGATCTTCGGGTTTGTTAAGGGGGGTGCTGGCGACGGTAGGTTGCCGGCTTTCTGCAAAATGCTGAACGGCCACCGGCAGCGCATGACGGACGGTTTCGCTATCAAGCAGCCGATGGGTGCGGCTGAACTCCAGCCAGGCATCCCGCAGGGCCGCGTGGGTGCTGCGCCCCTCTTCAGTGAGGGTTGTATCCTGTGAAAGCACGATATGACGCGCAATTACCGGAACGAGATGGGAGGGCTGGACAACTGAAACCATTAATCTGTTCATTCCCGATTGCACTAAGTCATCATGCACAACCCTAATTCCATAATAACGATTTTTAACAAAGTGACTGGTCAACCGTGTGTCTTTTTTCAACAAACTATTGATTTCCACCCCACAATACACATTGGTGTAGAGATTGCGCTTTGCGTCGGTAAGCATAGGATCGACAAACCTCTCTGCGAGAGAGTCAAAAGTCCAATTTGCTTTATCTTGTTCTGAAATAGCCTGCGCTGTTTCCATCACTGGCGGAATGGGTAAAACATCCAAATTTTCACGCTTTGAGCCTCGCAAGGCTTTTCTTTCTTCTGACGAACGCATGCGCCCCACACGGTCCTGCTTAACAAAACCAGCCAATTCACTTAGTTTAAAGCCTAAGTATGCCTCCAATGCGCTACGAGACTCTGGTTTCAGCCTATACACTTTACCGTGCATGAAGTTGTGAAGGTAACCTTGATTATATCCCATCGCACGTGATGCTTCTGCCGCGCTAATGTCTGGGTTTTGGCGAAAAAACCTGTCGAGGAGAGACCGCAAAGCCTCATCATCTGAACACTCTTGTAAAGCAGGAGACGGTGCGGTCCATTTAAGCTGGTCAAGATTGGATAGATCGCATCCAACATATGCGGCAAATGCCACCCGGTCTTTCTTTTGTAAGCAATGAATGTAGCCTCTGGCATACATGCTGACATAAGATGGGGATCTCCCAATCGCTTGTGAGGCGGCTTCTCTGTTGAAGGAAGGATTATTGCGAAGGAAGACGTTGAGTTTTTTCCGTAACGTTTCGTCGTCCAACGTAACTGTGGTGGGTTTTTTGTAATGAATGGCTTGTAAGGCACGCGCAGCTGCGTACGCCGCCTCAAGATCCGGATCTTCCTTTCCACGGTAAGGTTCCGCCACCTTCAACAAGGCGTCACAGTATCCCATGGCTTGTGCGCGATTCGCAGGTGCCTCTGTCGCTAGGCGACTGTAATGATTAATGAGCATACCCAACTGCGCGGCGGTGACCTTCCAATTAATTGCGTCTGGCATCAGCCACCTCATCGTCGTGCCCAGCTCCTCCCGCACGGCGAATTTTCGCATCTTCAGGCTGGGGTGGATGGCTCCCTCCACAGCACGCAGGAAGTCAGCGTAGCTGTCGATAATGAGTGAGGGCTGGGCAGCTGGCGTTACATGGTCCATGGCTGACTCTTGGGTGCAAAGGGAAAGTCTGGCGTGCGTAGTTCTAGCGCATCGAGCCGATGATGAATGTTAAGTTTTCGTGAAAAGGAAACTTTTGGGTAAACGCGGTAAGCGGCTTGGCAAGGGCGGACTTCGCGGCTATATCTCGCCTCAACACACGCACGAAAGAGACTTCCATGGCAGATACCTTCGATCTCATCGTCATCGGCGCGGGGCCGGGCGGGTATGTGGCGGCCATCAAGGCGGCGCAGCTGGGCATGAAGGTGGCCTGCGTGGAAAAGCGCGGCACGCTCGGCGGCACTTGCCTGAATGTCGGCTGCATCCCCTCGAAGGCACTGCTGCATTCCTCGGAAATCTATGAAGAAATCAACCATGCCGGGAAATACGGCATCAAGGTCGGCAAGGTGGAAATCGACCTGCCCACGCTGCTGAAACAGAAGGACGATGCGGTAAAAGGCCTCACCGATGGCATCGGTTTCCTGTTCAAGAAGAACAAGGTCGAATGGCTGAAGGGCACCGGCGTCATCACCGGCGCGAACGAGGTGAGCGTCGACGGCAAGCCATACGCCACCAAGAACATTCTGATTGCCACCGGCTCGGACGTCATGCCACTGAAGGGCGTCGAGATCGACGAGCAGCGCATCGTCTCCTCCACCGGCGCGCTGGCGCTGCCGGAAGTGCCGAAGAAGCTGGTCGTCATCGGCGGCGGCTATATTGGCCTGGAGATGGGCACGGTCTGGCGGCGTTTGGGCGCGCAGGTCGAGGTCATCGAATTCCTGGATCGCATCGTGCCGGGCATGGACATGGAAATCGGCAAGGAATTCAAGAAAATCCTGGAGAAGCAGGGTGTCACCTTCCGCCTCGGCACCAAGGTCACGGGCGCCAAGAACACTGGTAAGGGCGTTACCCTCACCGTCGAGCCGGCGGCGGGCGGTGCGGCCGAAGAAGTGAGGGCGGATTACGTGCTGGTCTCCATCGGACGGCGCCCCTACACGGACGGGCTTGGGCTGGAGCAGGTTGGGGTGCAGCGCAATGAGCGGGGCTTTATTCCGGTCAACCACCATTTCCAGACCAACATCCCGAGCATCTATGCCATCGGGGACGTCATCCCCGGCCCGATGCTGGCGCATAAGGCCGAGGAAGAAGGCGTCGCCGCCGTGGAGATCATGGCAGGGCAGGCGGGCCACATCAATTACGATGCCATCCCCGGCGTGGTCTATACCTGGCCGGAAGTGGCCACCGTCGGCAAGACGGAGGAGCAGGTCAA
The DNA here is from genome assembly GCA_002291925.1 of Alphaproteobacteria bacterium UBA998. GTDB lineage: Bacteria > Pseudomonadota > Alphaproteobacteria > Rickettsiales > UBA998 > UBA998. The sequence continues at coordinate 31,711 of DBAY01000004.1, forward strand.
GGAGATGGGCGTCGAGTACAAGGTCGGCAAATTCCCCTTCCTCGCCAACAGCCGCGCCCGCGCGGTGGGGCAGGCCGAGGGCATGGTGAAAATCATCGCCGACGCCAAGACGGACCGCGTGCTCGGCGTTCACATCATCGGCCCCGACGCGGGCACCATGATTGCCGAGGCTGTGCTGGCGATGGAATATGGCGCGTCGTCGGAAGACATCGCCCGCACCTGCCACGCCCACCCGACGATGAACGAGGCCCTGAAGGAAGCGGCGCTCGCGACCTTTGCCAAGGCGATTCACGTCTGAGGGGAAACACTCCGGCTGAGGCCACCTGGCCACAGTTGTTCCTTATTGTACCCTCAACGGCAGTCACACGGCGTTCAGAGTTAGATATTTCTATCACCGGGTCTACTCTTCCCTATGCAGACAGGGGGGAGGTAAGGCATGGAAAATAAAGGGTTTTTTCTTTCTTTGGGGCTAGCCTTGTTCCACGGTTTTATTGCCCACGCACAAACTGCCCCTTACAGCACTTCAACGATTGCAGTCTACAGCACCGCACAGCGTCGCTTGCCGCAGCCTTTGTTACGCGCGCGCCCCACACAAACGGCTTCCTCCGCATCCGCATTCCAAAAAGTCACCTCCCCGCGCGCCATTGTCAGCGATCACTAGGCCTGCCAAGCCTGTTCCCGTCGGTGTTTCGCAAGCGCCCTCCAACCAACCAACCCTGTTACATCCAGCGGTTGCAACGGCCCAGGCGGCTCAGCCCACATTGCCCGTCCAAGCAGTTCGCATGCAGGATATTCCGCCGCCCAAGCGCCGCATTGAGGTGCCTCCTGTTGCCCAGCCGGCCACTGCCCCCGCCTGGCAGGAATATTTCGACAGCCGCGCTCGGCAGGCCGCGCGTCATGCGGCCCCACCGTCACTAGATATAGCTGTTTCTGCCGGTTAACGTCGCAGTAATGCTGCATTCAAAGCCGTGCGGGTCATCGATCCCGCACAGAACCGGCAAGTTGCCTTGGAAGGCCAATGGAAAGGCATGAACGCCTACATCACACATGGAGACGCCTCCTACACCAAGCGTTCTGGCTGGCTAAAAGGCTTGCATCTGGAGGGGGCTGCCTACCACTCGGGAAATCTGCAAGGCAATTATCGTACCTTCCAAGATGTTTTTGATGCAGGTTCACCTCAGACACAACGCGCAGTCTTTGAGGGCGACGCGGGTGACGAGGGCGCCAATGGCGCGCAAGGAGCCATAGGGTATGCCCTGAAGCTTACCGATGAAACCCATCAGGATTCGGAAGATAAGACGATTACGCTCATTCCGATGGTTGGTTACGGCTTTGATCGCCAGACCTACGCAAGTGATGGCCTTACCCAGACTTTCCCAGACCTTGGATTTACGCCTGGGACGGGGGCGGAGTATGAAACAGAGTGGCGTGGGCCTTTCGTTGGCTTGGCCCTTGAGTCATTCTTGGGCCGTAACACGACGCACTTCACCCTTCGTGGGCAGTATCATTTCGGAAATATGACCGGGCAGGGAGAAGATCGATACATAAGCAGTCTCGGCGTTCTAACCAGCAATGACTTTACGCAGGAAGCCGATGCCAGGGGACTTGTGCTGAATGCCCGGGCCGGTCATTTCATTACAGAAAATCTCGAGCTTTTTGCCATGGCCAGCATGACACGCTGGAGCGCGGATGGGGGGACACAGTTAAATCGCTTTTCACCTGGGCCGCTTACTGGTCAATTGGAGTTCGGGCTGGATGATACCGAGTTCAGGGCGACCGATCTTATGATTGGTGCTGCACTACGGTGGTAGTTGCAGATGGATGACCTGAAATCGCTTCGCTGTTTTGCTTTCCCGCGCGATTCGTGGTAGAATTCAACATGAAGTGCTTTCAGTGTCTGGCATTGCTGATGGGAGTATGCGTCCCCGCAGGGGAAGCTTCGGCACAAGCCCTGCTTTGGAGCCACACCTACCCCGGCCAGTCCGCCCCCCTCGTGTATGGGTATGGCGTGCCACCGCACGAAAGAGGCCCCATCGCCCGCTACTCTTTCTCACCGATGGATCAGGCGCTGGCGGAAACCGTCACCAACTTTTCGCGCCCTCTCATTGGCAGCGATGCGACGGTTACTCCGTCTAACCCCCCCGCCAGGGTAGGCCCTTGCCTCGGGCCTGCCGCGCCCCCCATGGCAGCAGACCCTTATCAGGGTGCGTTCGGCACGTTGCCCGGCTGGAGCGCGCCGTTCGATACCAACCCTGTATTGGATGCGCGGATGCCAACGTATGGAACGGGGCAGGGGGTTTTCATTCCATGAAAAAACTTGCGGCAATCCTCATCCTGCTGACGCTGATTCCGGTCACCTCGCCCGCGCAGAATTTCAATGGCGGGGGCTTGAACCAACTTAACCGTCCGATTATTCCCCGTCAGGTGATGCCATGGGAGCAACGGAGGCCCAACCAGTTTGAGCAGCTGGGTCAAGGCCGAGGGGGCTTTCAGAGCTTTGGCGGTAACCGCGGTGGATTCGGCCAGCGCGGCGGTTTTGGTGGTGGCAATCAGGGATTTGGCCAGCAGCGTGGCTTTGGCATGCAGCAACGCGGTGGCATGGGAATGGGCCGCGGCGGCCCCGGGGCATGGGGTGGGGGCGGTGGTCGGCCCAGCATGCAAAATCTTTATCCCAAAGTGCCCGAAGCGCGAGCTGGAAATCGCGGCGGCGTCCGCGGCCGTGCGGCGCCCCCGGCCATGAGGCTTCCGCCAGCGCATGGTGTACAGATTTACTAGAATTGGCGCTTGACTCGCGGCATTGATAGGCTTAGCTTCCCGGCAATTTGCCCACCCCCTAGCTTTGGCACGAGCCCGGAATGATTGACCGACCCCTTTCGGCTGCCCCGTATAACGCCTTGCTTCTGCTGGCGGACGGGACGGTGTTTTACGGCTTCGGCCTTGGCGTCACCGGCCAGACGATGGGGGAGATCTGCTTCAACACCGGCATGACCGGTTATCAGGAAGTGCTCACCGACCCGTCCTACGCCGGCCAGATCATCACCTTCACCTTCCCGCATATCGGCAATGTCGGCGCCAACGAGGAAGACATCGAGGCGACGCTGCCCCACGCGCGCGGTCTCGTGGTACGCGAGCCGATCACTGCGCCCTCGAATTTCCGCAGCCAGCACCACCTGCAAGGTTGGCTGGAACAGCATGGCATGACCGGCATCTGCGGCGTCGATACGCGTGCGCTGACGCTGCATATCCGCGAGCATGGCGCGCAGAACGCGCTGATTCTCCATGCCGCAGCGGGGCAGGCACTGCCCTCGCCGGAGGAACTGCGCGCAGAGTTGAAGGCGCATCCTGACCTGAATGGCATGGAGCTGGCGGAGACCGTCACCACCACCGAGCCGTATGGCTGGACGCAGACCATCTGGCGGCTCTCCGCGGGCGGTTTTGGCACGGCGGGTGATTGCAAGCATCACGTGGTCGCCATCGATTACGGCGAGAAGCTGAACATCCTGCGCCTGCTCGCCGATTACGGCTGCAAGGTGACCGTGGTGCCTGCCCGCACGCCCGCAAAGGATATCCTCGCCTTGAACCCGGACGGCATCTTCCTCTCCAACGGCCCCGGCGATCCCGCCGCGACGGGCCAGTACGCGCTCCCCATCCTGCGCGAGTTGCTGGCGAGCGGCGTGCCGATCTTCGGCATCTGCCTCGGCCACCAGCTCCTCGCTCTGGCGATGGGCGCGAAAACCGCCAAGATGCACCAGGGCCACCGCGGCTGTAACCACCCGGTGAAAAATTTGCTCAATGGCAAGGTGGAAATCACCAGCCAGAACCACGGCTTCTCGGTGATGAAGGACAGCGTCCCTGACGATGTGGAGATCACCCACGTCTCCCTCTTCGACGGCTGCGTCGAAGGGCTGCGCCATAAAACGAAACCGGCCTTCTGCGTGCAGTACCACCCGGAATCCTCGCCGGGGCCGCATGACTCGCGGTATTTATTCGAGGAATTTGTGGGGATGATGTCGGCTCATCGTATTAATGAGCCCCTTTCCATGAAAAAGGCCTAACCCAATGTACCCCAAAATCATCAATGGGCCGGGCGGGGTAAGCGTCATTCAAGAGGAAATGGAGCGCGCCATCATTCTTGCCACGATCAATACATTGCCCGAAGAATCACGTGAAATTCTCTTTAAACAATTCAAATCAGCAGAAGTGGTGAAGAGAGAATTCACAGGAGTTGGATTTTACACGGATTACAAAATAAGCCGTGAAGCGGAGCCCGTTAGTGGGCTGGAGAATCCATTAAGTGGACTGGAAAAAGATGTATTCATCAATTTTGAAGGCCTCGATGTTCCTGCGATGTGTTTTGTATGGATGGAAGGGGGCTACATTGAATGCCTTGAATGCAAGACATTCACCGAGAACTGGCCTGAGCAAATAAAAGATTTTCAAATTATTTTAAAGGACAGACCTTCCGATGCCCAAACGCACTGACATTTCTTCCATTCTCATCATCGGCGCGGGGCCCATTGTTATCGGGCAGGCGTGTGAGTTCGATTACTCCGGTACGCAGGCGGTGAAGACGCTTAAAAGCGAAGGCTACCGCGTCATTCTCGTCAACTCCAACCCGGCGACGATCATGACCGATCCGGAGCTGGCGGATGCGACTTATATCGAGCCGATCCTGCCGGAGTTCGTGGAGAAGATCATCGCCAAGGAGAAGCCGGACGCGCTGCTGCCCACCATGGGCGGCCAGACGGCGCTCAACTGCGCCAAGAAACTGGCGGAGTCCGGCGTGCTGGAAAAATACGGCGTCGAGCTGATCGGCGCGGACCTTGCGGCCATCAACAAGGCGGAGGATCGCGGCCTGTTCAACGAGGCGATGGCCCGCATCGGTCTCGAGATTCCGAAGAACGCGCTGGCGCATTCGATGGAAGAAGCGCGCGCGGCGGTCGAGCGCATCGGCCTGCCCGTCATCATCCGCCCCAGTTTCACGATGGGCGGCGCAGGCGGCGGCGTGGCCTACAACATGGAAGAGTTTGAGCAGATCGCGGCCTCCGGCCTCGATGCCTCGCCAACCACCGAAATCCTCATCGACGAATCCGTGTTGGGGTGGAAAGAGTACGAGATGGAAGTCGTGCGCGACAAGAACGACAACTGCATCATCGTCTGCTCCATCGAGAATCTCGACCCGATGGGTGTGCATACGGGGGACTCCATCACCGTGGCCCCGGCGCTGACGCTGACCGACAAGGAATACCAGATCATGCGCGACGCCAGCATCGCCGTGCTGCGCGAGATTGGCGTGGAGACCGGCGGCTCCAACGTGCAGTTCGCGGTGAACCCGGAAAATGGCCGCATGATCGTCATCGAGATGAACCCGCGCGTGTCGCGCTCCTCGGCGCTCGCGTCGAAGGCCACCGGCTTCCCGATTGCGAAAGTCGCCGCCAAGCTGGCGGTGGGCTATACGCTCGATGAAGTGTTGAACGACGTGACGAAAGCCACGCCCGCCTCTTTCGAGCCGACCATCGATTACGTGGTGACGAAAATCCCGCGCTTCGCGTTCGAGAAATTCCCCGCCGCGCCGCGCAACCTCACCACCGCGATGAAGTCGGTGGGCGAAGCGATGGCGATGGGCCGCTGCTTTGCCGAATCCATGCAGAAGGCGCTGCGCTCGCTGGAAACCGGCCTCACCGGTTTCAATGAACGCGAGATTCCCGAAGGCGCGGACGCGCAGGATGTCATCATGACGAACCTTTCCAACCCGACGCCGGACCGCATCCTGTGGGCTGCCGAGGCGCTGCGCCGCGGCTTCACGGTGGAGGAAATCTGCGGCATCACGAAATATGATCCGTGGTTCATCCGCCAGATTGAAGAAGTTATCAATGCCGAGGAACAGGTGCGCGGCGAGGGGCTTCCCACCGATATTTTCGGCATGCTGGAGCTGAAGAAGCTCGGCTTCTCCGACGCGCGCCTCGCGCAGCTCTGCGGCAAGAAAGAGGCCGACGTCACCGCCCATCGCCACGCGCTGAACGTGCGCCCTGTCTTCAAGCGCATCGACACCTGCGCGGGCGAGTTCGCGGCCATCACGCCCTACCTCTATAGCTGTTACGAAGGCGACGGCATCACCCCGCCGCGCGACGAAGCCAACCCGACCGACCGTGAGAAGATCATCATTCTTGGCGGTGGCCCGAATCGCATCGGGCAGGGCATCGAGT
>DBAY01000004.1:38232-45981 GCA_002291925.1 Alphaproteobacteria bacterium UBA998
TCGGGCAGGGCATCGAGTTCGATTATTGCTGTGTGCATGCCTGCTACGCGCTCTCCGACGCGGGCTATGAGACGGTGATGATCAACTGCAACCCGGAGACCGTTTCTACCGATTACGATACCTCGGACCGCCTCTATTTCGAGCCGCTCACTGCCGAGGATGTGATCGAGATCATCCGCCGCGAGCAGACAAACGGCCGCGTGAAAGGCGTCGTCGTGCAGTTCGGCGGCCAGACGCCGCTGAAGCTGGCGCACGCGCTGGAGCAGGCGGGCATCCCCATCATCGGCACCAGCCCGGATTCCATCGACCTCGCTGAGGATCGCGAGCGCTTTCAGCAACTGCTGCAACAGCTCGGCCTGCGTCAGCCGGACAATGCCATCTGCCACTCCGCCGCCGAGGTGATCGAGATGGCGGGCCGCATGGGCTTCCCCGTGGTGGTGCGCCCGTCTTACGTGCTGGGCGGACGCGGCATGGCGATCATCCATGACGCCGAGACGCTGAAAACCTACGTGGCGCACCTCTACAAAGATTTCCCCGACAACGCGATCCTCATCGATTCCTTCCTCGCAGGCGCGGCGGAAGTGGACGTCGATGCGCTTTGCGACGGCGAGGATGTGTATGTCGCGGGTATCATGGAGCATATCGAGGAGGCGGGAATTCACTCCGGCGATTCCTCCTGCTCGCTGCCGCCTTATTCGCTGGGGCAGGACATGATCCAGCAGCTTAAGGAGCAGACCATCCAGCTCGCGAAAGCGCTGAAGGTGGTGGGCCTCATCAACATCCAGTTCGCCATCAAGAATGGCGAGATTTATATTCTGGAAGTCAATCCGCGCGCCAGCCGCACGGTGCCGTTCGTGGCCAAGACTATCGGCCTGCCCGTGGCCAAAATCGCGGCGCGCCTGATGGCGGGGGAAAAACTTTCCCAGTTTGCCCTGCCGCCCTCGATGGCCGATCGCACGAGCTTCACCCACACGGCGGTGAAGGAAGCGGTGTTCCCCTTCGAGCGTTTCGCTAATGTGGATGTGCTGCTCGGGCCGGAGATGAAATCCACTGGCGAATCGATGGGCCTGGACGTCGATTTCGCCCATGCGTTCGGCAAGGCGCACCTGGCCTCCGGCGCGAAAATGCCGAAGAAAGGCACTGTCTTCGTCTCCGTGAAGGATTCCGACAAGGACGCCGCGGTGCCCATCTGCCGCGACCTGCTGGCGCTGGGCTTCAACCTCATCGCCACCACGGGGACGCAGAAATTCCTGAGTGGACAGGGCGTCGATGTCGCCCCGGTGAACAAGGTGCGCCAGGGCCGTCCGCACATCGTGGACTTCCTGAAAGATGGCAAGATCGCCTTCGTCATCAACACGACGGAAGGCGCCAAATCCATCGAGGACAGCTTCTCCATCCGCCGCACGGCGTTGCAGAACAAAATCCCCTATTCCACCACGCTGGAAGCCACCCGCGCCATCATCCACGCCCTGCAAGTGCTGGAGAAGGAAGGCGGCTTCGGCGTAAAGGCGCTGCAGGAGTACGTGGCGGCTTAGTGCGCGTTAGCACATTGCTAACCGGACTCTGTCAGGATGAGGTATGGACCCGTCACTGCAAAGCGAACTGGCCGCACGGCTTGGCAAGCCGTGGGAGGCGCTCGCGCCCGGCGTGCGCGAGATTCTTCAGCGTAGCGATGCCCGAACGACAGCCCGGGACCCTGAGGCCGTGAAGTATTTTCAGGCGCATGGCCTGACACCCGAGGGCGTTGAATGGTTCATGACGCAGGTGGCGAAGGGCGCGCAGTATGTGTACGAAAAATTTGGCATGGACATCAAGGTGCCGCACCTGCAGCATGAGCTGATCCTGCCATCCAGCAAGGGCCCGGTGAGTTACAAGGAATACCGCTTTGCCTATGTTGAGGGGCGGGATCAGGTGTACATCAACCCTAAATTCATGAGAACGGCATGCGCTTATCGTGACAATGTGACGAAATGGGGTATCAAGCGCCGCTGGCATGGCAGGGATCATTTTTTCAACGCGGAGGAATCCATTTTCCTCTGAGCGGTCGAGGAGGCGTATCACGCTCATCAGTTCAAATCAGGGCGCTTTCATACATACTCTTTTGATAATCTGAAGCCAGATGCTACACCCGCCGAGCGTGAAGCTTATTATCAGAATAATCCTCTCGAAAAAGAGGCGAGGCAGGTGCTGCACGCGGTAGCTCATGATTTGAAGCTGGGCTCCGTCTACGGAACATGGTTTGCCGCAGCAATCGGCAGACATCGGAGCTGAGTGGCAGGCTGTGCCTTTGACCTAGCCTTGATAGGAGCCCGAAGTGTAGTAAATGGCGTCAGAAATCTCTTCTGACTGTATCGTCAATTGCATTTCCCCTAAGCTGCCGCTATCCATAGTTAACATCGCCATCCCTGCGAAAGCCGGGGTTCACTGGGTTATTGTCTGTAGCCGGGGGATTTCCGCGTGATGGAATGACAGAAACGAAGGACCAACGACCATGGAACGATTCCCCATCACCGCCGAGGGCTTTGCGCGCATGGAGGTGGAGCTGAAGCATCTGAAATCGGTGGAGCGGCCGGAGATCATCAAGGCGATTGCCGAGGCGCGGGCGCATGGCGACCTCTCGGAGAATGCCGAGTATTCCGCCGCCAAGGAAAAGCAGAGCTTTATTGAGGGACGGATTCAGGATCTGGAAGCGCGCGTTTCACGGGCCGAGATCATCGATGTGGCGGCGCTTTCTGGCGATACGGTGAAGTTCGGCGCGACGGTGAAGCTGATCGACGAGGACACGGAAGACGCCGTCACCTATCAGATCGTCGGCGAGTACGAGGCGGACCTCAAACAGGGCAAACTGGCCCTCAACGCGCCCATCGCGCGCGCCCTCATTGGTAAATCGGTGGGCGACCGCATCGAGGTCAACACCCCCAAGGGCGTCAAATATTACGAGATCGAAACAGTCAGCTTCCGCTAGAAAATTCTCTGGTATTCGTTGGGTGCGCTTTGGCGGGAGGCGGCGAGCTGCTCGACAAAATTCTTGTTTCTATTATGAGTCTGGGAGGGCACCGATGGCGCATCCTGTACCAATGAATGCTCTATGCCATCCAGCAAATCCTGATACCGCACTAACTGTTCTTGCTCCGAAATGACCGACTCAGTTTTTGAGCGTACGGCGGCGTAGATGCCAATGCCCGTGATGGCTGTAAAACTAGTGATCAGCTTTGCCGCCTGCGCTCCCGTCATTTCTTGTGAAAATCCAAAAGAGGGCAAGGATTCAGGACCTGAGATGACCCAAAATCCCGCTAATACAATACCAGCAAACGCCATGGCCAAGAGGGCGGGCATGGCTGTCATTCTCACAAGAGTACGGAAAAATCCCGGTGGCGGGTCTGAAGGCTCAGTGCGGTTGAACGTTTCGAAATCAGGAATCGTTGTATTAGTTTGCTGTTGCAGGATTAAGGCGCGCTCGTGAAGCTCACGTTTTGCCTGCTGTAGCAGAGCAATTCCTTCCTTCTGGCCCTTCCGCTCACGAAATGCCTCAATAACGCTGCTAAAGCCCATTAGCCAATGCCCTTACCGGCAGAAAGGTTCTTTTCATCTCTTGATCCGGTCAGCATTTCTGCAAAGCTTCCATTGCGCTGTGCGCCTTGCTTCATCCGCGTCTCCAGTGCCACCTGCTCTTGCGGAGTAATCCGGTATTCCGCCGAACGTTGGGGCGCAAGGCCGGGCTCAAGCGTACGGGCGCGGCTCAGCCCCAAGGCTAGCTCCGGCGACTGCTGAAGCTTCTGTTCCGCCTCTGCGTAACGCGCCGCTTGTTTGCTGCGGCCATAGAGACCGCCCGCGATGGCGCTTACCGGGACGCTGGCCATGCCAATTATCTCAAAAGGTGTGAAAATGCTGTTGGCGATTTGCTCCGGCGCCAATCCGACTACTTCCGGCCCCACGGTGAACGAGAGGGCAAGACTCGTCAGGCCAAACAGAATCCCGCCAATCGCAAGGCCAGAGAAGATATTCTTGTTCCAGAAGGACGGACGATGAACAGGCGCACCCTCTACCAACTCGCGCTCCATACGCCGCTTGCCAGCCACCCCGCCCCAGATGGCACCAATGGCAGCGGAACTGAGGCTGGTGATTACGTAGGGTGCCAGGGCCACACCACCAGTGGCCCACAAGGCCACGCCTCCCAGAAAGGCCCCTGCAATGCAGCCAAGGATATATCCCAGCCCGGCGTCGCGGTTGAACAGGGTTGGCTTGTCACGACTAGGTACCCGCAATGCGGTAGGATCGAGAACGGGGGCCATAAACATCTCTCCACTAAGCGATCTATTTAATAAATGATATAGTTCTTCTATGACATTGGCGTGACGGTTTCATGACATCTGACGGAAAACTGACCATCTGGGCCCTGCTCGACGACCGGCCGGGCAATACGACGCAGACGCTGGGCGTGGCGCAGGCGTTGAAGGGGCGTATCGCTGAAAAACGCATCTATTTCGACCTGGGCGTCCGCCTGCCCAACGTGATGCGGCGTGGTGCGGCGCTGGGCATCGACACGGTGATGAGCGACGCGCTGGATGAAGGGCCGGTGCCGGATGTCATTATTGCAGCCGGGCGGCGCCTTGCCCCCGTGCTGCGCAAGCTGAAGAAAGCCTTTCCAGATGCTTACACGGTGCAGTTGATGTATCCCGATATGAGTCTGCGGCATTTTGACCTCGTGGTGGTGCCGGAACATGATCAACGTTCGGAAAAACAACTCTTTACCACGCTCGGCGCACCGCACCGGGTGTCTGCGGCAAAAATTGCCGAGCATGCCATGAAATGGCGGCTGAACATGCATCGCAAGGGGATGACCAGCGCGTTCATCATTGGCGGCTCCACCGATCGCGGCGAGATGACCGTGGCCGATATGGAAGCGTTATGGGAACAGAGCGCCGCCCTGCGAAGTGGGGGCACGCTGCTGGTCACCACCAGCCGCCGCACGCCGGAGCTGGTTACCGAATGGCTGCGCGCCCACGTGAACCCGCCGCATTATTTCCTGCCCTACGGCGAAGGGGAGAATGCCTACCCCGCCCTGCTGGAGCTGGCGGATCGCCTCGTGGTGACGGCGGATTCCGTCTCCATGCTCTCCGAGGCCTGCGTCACGGGCAAGCCGGTCTACGCCTTCGATGCGCTGGATTGCCTGAAGCCCAAGCATAAGCGGCTGCTGGACAGTTTGTGCGCCCGGGGCCATGTGCGCCGGCTGGCGGATTTCGACGCCCACTGGCCCGGAGGCCCGGTGCTGGACGAAGCCTCGCGCGTGGCGGCGCATATTCTCTCGCAGCTTCCGGATGATAGGCGGCAGGCATTGGACGATGCCTAAAATCCATTGTCGCTTTTGCGATATTCCTTGCATGTTGGTCTGGCTCACCTATATCGGTTCCACACCTTAACCCACGCAACAAAGGAGTTTCCTCATGAGCGTACTGGTCGGCAAGACTGCCCCCGATTTCACGGCCCGCGCCGTGCTGGCGGACAATTCCATCAACGAGAAGTTCAGCCTGAAAGAGCACCTGAAGGGCCGCATCGGCGTCCTGTTCTTCTGGCCGCTCGACTTCACCTTCGTGTGCCCGTCCGAAATCATCGCCTTCGATAACCGCTACCAGGAATTCCAGGAGCGCGGCGCCGAAGTGATCGGCGTCAGCGTTGATTCGCACTTCACGCACATCGCGTGGAAGAACACGCCGGTAGAAAAAGGCGGTATCGGCATGGTGAAATTCCCCATCGTCGCTGACCTCACGAAGTCCATCGCACGCTCTTATGACGTGTTGCTCGGCGAGGAAATCGCCTTCCGCGGCACGTTCCTTATCGACCAGGACTTCAAAGTCCGCCACCAGCTCGTCAACGACCTGCCGCTCGGCCGCAACGTCGATGAGGCGCTGCGCATGGTCGACGCGCTGAAGTTTCACCAGGAGCATGGCGAAGTCTGTCCGGCTGGCTGGAACAAGGGCAAAGCGGGCATGAAAGCCAACGCCGAGGGCGTGGCTGCCTACCTGAAGGAAAACGCGAAAGCACTGTAAAGAAAGGAGGGATCAGGGGTCGGGAGTCAGGGGGCCAGGTTTTCCCGGTCCCTGAATCCTGACTCCTGATCCCTGACCCACACATGGCAGAACACCACACCCAAGTCCTCATCATCGGCTCCGGATCGGCGGGCTGCACGGCGGCCATCTATGCCGCGCGCGCGGGCCGTCAGCCCATCATGGTGCATGGCATGCAGCCCGGCGGGCAGCTCACCATCACCACGGATGTGGAGAACTACCCCGGATTTGCCGACAAGGTGCAGGGCCCGTGGCTGATGGAGCAGATGGAAAAGCAGGCCGAGCATGTCGGCACGCGCATCATCCATGACGTCATCACCTCGGTGGATCTCTCCAAGCGTCCTTTCCTCGCCGTGGGGGATTCGGGGGATGTGTATGTCGGCGAGACGCTCGTCATCGCCACCGGCGCGGGCGCGCGCTGGCTGGGGCTGGAGAGCGAGTACAAGTTCCAGAATTTCGGCGTCTCCGCCTGCGCCACCTGTGATGGGTTCTTCTTCCGTAACAAGGAAGTGGCGGTGATCGGCGGCGGCAACAGCGCGGTGGAGGAGGCCCTCTACCTCGCAAAGATTGCCTCGAAGGTCACGCTCATCCATCGCCGCGATGCCCTGCGCGCCGAGAAGATTGGGCAGGAGCGGCTGTTCGCCACCCCCAACGTCTCGGTTATCTGGGATACGGTGGTGGAGGAATTCCTCGGGGATGAGGAGCCACCCTCGCTGCGTGCCCTGAAGCTGCGCAACATCAAGACGCAGGAAGCCAGCGAGCTGAAGGTGGATGGCTGTTTCGTCGCCATCGGGCATGACCCCAACACCAAGCTCTTTGTCGGCCAGCTCGACATGGACGAGGACAAGTACCTCATCACCAAGCCGGGCACCACGCAGACCAATGTGCCGGGTGTTTTCGCCGCGGGCGACGTGCAGGACAAGATCTACCGCCAGGCCGTCACGGCGGCGGGCACCGGCTGTATGGCCGCCTTGGAAGCGGATCGTTTCCTCGCCGAACACGCTCACAGCCACGCTGCAGCGGCGTAAGGCTCTGAAAACAGGCGCTTGCCGCCGTTTCTGCCCGCATTGTCATCATCCTGTCACGGTTTTTTGCTAAGGTGGCGGGGATGGAAAAGGAATCGCCCGTTCGCGATATCGAATCGCTACGCCGCATGGCCCCGCACAAGGATGCGTGGGTCAGCACGTCGCTGAACGGCCTTGGCAATGCGCTGATGCTGGCGACCCCGGTATTTGTGGCGCTCGACAGAGGCGAGAATTTCATCAAGAACACGCTGAAAATGCCCAAGTTGCATCAGCACCGCACCGCCATTACGGTGGGACTGGGCGCCATTTTCGGCGGCGTCGGGCTCTGGCAGGGCATGTGCGAGGCGCGACGGCTGAAGGAATACCGCGAGGCGCGGCTGGATTATTCCGAGCGTCTGGAAAAGCGGTTGGAAAAGCTTGAAAACCTTGCCAGCCAGAATGGCTGGACAGAAAAGCTCGACGCCCAGACACCCGCCCCCGAGGGCCCCGCGCGTTAACGCTTTTTTGTTGCGCCGCGTCAGAAACCCGCTAATCTCCGGCAAAACAACGCGGGAACCCCATGCTCGACTGGGACAAGCTGCGGATTTTCTACACGGTCGCGCAGACCAGCAACATCACCAAGGCGGGTGAAGCGCTCGGCCTGTCGCAATCCGCCGTCA
>DBAY01000016.1 GCA_002291925.1 Alphaproteobacteria bacterium UBA998
TGCCCCTGCTCCGGCCTGCTGGCCTCCGCAATAGGCGTGGCTTCGCCAGCTCATGGCTGACTCGGACATCCTGTCCTCGACTAACACAGTAATAGTAGCCGTCATCCTGCGAGCCTGAAGGGCTGCGCAGGATCTCCTTCGTCACGCTCAGAGATTCCGGGCACGCTTCGCGTCCCGGAATGACGAGGTAACTGTCACCCCGCACTTGGTACGCGGGGTCTCCTTGCTACACGGAAAGCCACTGCCATGAATGCGGCATGACAGGCCGGGGGTGGTGGCGTATAGTCGGCGCGAAAGGAAAAACCATGCGGCTTGTGTGGCTTGCGCTTTGCGGAATGCTTTCCGCCTGCTGGTGGCAGGAGGCGGCGGAGCCGGTGCTCTACCCGGCCGCTTATGACCACCTGCCGGGCTGGCGCGCCGACCGCATGTACGAGGTGTTCGCGGCGTTTCGCGCCTCTTGCGCGGTGCTGCCCAGGCAGAAGCCATGGGCCTATCGCTGGCGCGTCACGGGCGGGGACGGGCTGCGGGTGGCCAGCGAGGATCTGCAGGCGGTCTGCGAGGATGCCGGGTCCGTGGCGCCGGAAGATGCACGTGCCTTCTTCGAAGCCTCTTTCACCCCCTTCCTGCTCACCCGTGATGGCTGGCCCGCCGGGCTCATCACCGGCTATTACGCGCCCGTCCTGCAGGGCTCGTACCGCCGCACGGAGCGGTTCCAGTGGCCGCTCTACAAGCTCCCGCCTGAACTGGCGGGCGCACCTGACCCCGCCAAGGTCCCTGACCGCGCCGCCATCGATGCGGGCGCGCTGGCGGGGCGGGGGCTGGAGCTATTGTGGGTCGATGACCCCGTCATGCGTTTCTTTTTGCACGTGCAGGGTTCCGGCTTCGTGGAGATGACCGATGGCAGCCGCGTCCAGCTGCGCTTTGCGGGCAAGAACGGCCACCCCTATGTGCCGCTGGGCCGGGTCATGGCCGAGCGCGGCCTGATTCCCCTGGAGCAGGTGACGATGCCCGCCATCCGCGACTGGCTGCGCGCCCATCCGGAAAAGCAGGCGGAGCTGTTCGCGCAGAACCCGTCCTATGTGTTCTTCTCACTGGAGAAAGGCGCGCCGCCCGTGGTGGGGGCGCAGGGCGCGGAGCTCACCGGCGGGCGCTCCCTGGCGGTGGACAGCATGCTTTATCCCTATGGCCTGCCGATGTTCCTCACCGCCGCCGTGCCGCGCGGGGAGGTGGCGCAGGGCGCGCTCTGGCAGCGGCTGATGGTGGCGCAGGATACCGGCAGCGCCATTCGCGGGCCGGTGCGCGCCGATGTGTATTTTGGCGAGGGTCGCCCGGCGGAAGCCTTGGCCGGGCACATGAACAGCCAGGGCAGCCTCGTGCTGCTCGTCCCCACCCTCGCCGTGGAGCGCCGTGATGCCGCGCCGTGACCTGCCGTCCCGGCCGCTGAGCGAGGAGGAGCGCCATCTCTGGCAGCAGATTACCGCCGAGGTGCAGCCCCTGCATGCGCCGCTGAAAGCCACCACGCCCGCACCCATGCTGCCGCGCCGCCCCATGTTGCACCCCGCGGCGGTGCCCTTGCCATTGCGCCCGGTGCCGCCGCCGCAGGAGGCCATCGATCCGCAGATGAAACGCCGCCTGCGCCGCGGCGTACTGACCCCGGAAGCCCGGCTGGACCTGCACGGGCTGAACACGGAGGCTGCCTTCGCCCAGCTTGCGCAGTTCATCGAGCGCTGCGCGCGCACGGACAAGCGCTTCGTCCTCGTCATCACCGGCAAGGGGCCGGAAGGGCGCGGCAAGCTGCGCGAGGCGTTCCCGCGCTGGCTGGACGTCGCGCCGCTCTCGCAGCTGGTGCAGGCCTTCGAGCCTGCGCAACCGCGCGATGGCGGAAGCGGCGCCTTCTATGTTAAGCTGCGGCGTCTGAAGGATTAATCATGCACGCGGCGGACTCCCCCCATATTCTGGTCGTTGACGACGATGAACGGCTGCGCCAGCTGCTGACGCGCTTCCTCGGCGAGCAGGGGCTGTGGGTGACCGCTGCCTGCGACGCCGCCGATGCACGGCAGAAACTTGGCTACTTCCTCTATGACGCCGCCATCATCGACGTGATGATGCCGGGCGAGAGCGGGGTGGAACTCACCCGCGCCATCAAGCAGGAGCAGACGCTGCCCGTCCTCATGCTCACCGCCATGAGCGAAGTGGAGGACCGTGTCGCCGGGCTGGAAGCCGGGGCGGACGACTATCTCCCGAAACCCTTCGAGCCCCGTGAACTGCTGCTGCGCCTGCGCAACGTGATGAAGCGCGCCGCGCCACCCGCGCCCGCCGCCAGCACGCTGGCCCATTTCGGCGATTACGCCTTCGATACGGACCGGCTCACCCTCACCCGGCAGGGCGAGCCGGTGGCGCTCACCATGAGCGAGGCCATGCTGCTGAAGGAATTGCTGCGCCGCCCCGGTGAGACGGTCAGCCGCACTGAGCTGGCGCGCAGCACCGGCGGCGAGGCAGGCAATGAGCGCAGCGTCGATGTGCTGGTCACCCGCCTGCGCCGCAAGGTGGAGCCGGACCCGGCGCGGCCTGTCCATATCCTCACCGTGCGCGGCGAGGGCTACATGCTGAAGGGCTGAGCCATGCAACCCTACCGCAGCAGCGTGTTTTTCCTCAAGCGGCTGATGCCCACCAGCCTATTCGCGCGCGCATTAATGATTTTCGTGGTGCCGCTGGCACTGGTGCAGGCGGTGGCGATCTATGTCTTCTACGAGCGCCACTGGGAGAGCGTGACGCGCAACATGTCCGCCTCGCTGGCGGGCGAGGTGGCGCTGCTGGTGCACCAGATGCACGGGCCGGATGTGAAGAAGCGCGAGCAATGGGTTCGCCGGGCGGATGAAATACTGGAAATTGACGTGAGTTTTTCCCCTATTCCCGTGCCGCGCCATCCCAAGCACGATCCGCGCTTTGAGTCGCTCTATGACGATTTGGAAACGCGCGTCAAACTGCCCGCGATTATCGAGCAGTTGCCCGACGGAGGCGATGTGCGCATCCGCCTCGCCCTGCCGGATACCACCCTGGAACTGCTAGTGCCGAAGAAACGTCTGGTGAGCAGTACCACGGTGATTTTCCTGCTCTGGATGATCGGCTCGGCGCTGGCGCTCTCGGCCATCGCCATCCTGTTCCTGCGCGGGCAGATTCGCCCCATCGGGCGGCTGGCGCGGGCGGCGGAGGGCTTCGGCATGGGCATCGAGGACCCGACCTTCCGCCCGCACGGCTCTAGAGAGGTGCGGCAGGCGGCGCGGGCGTTCCTCACCATGAAGGCGCGTATCAGCCGCCAGATCGCCACGCGCACCGCGATGCTTTCCGGCATCAGCCATGATCTGCGCACGCCGCTGACGCGCATGAAGCTGCAGCTCGCTATGCTGCCGGACTCCGAGGAGGTGCGCGCCATGGGCCGCGACGTGCGCGAGATGGAGCAGATGATCTCCGAATACCTCGCTTTCGCGCGCGGCGAGGACGGCGAGGCCACCGAGCCGGTGGCGCTGGGAGCGTTCCTGCAGGAAATCACCGCGCCGCATCAGGCCGTGGGCGAGCCGGTGACGCTGACCGTGCTGGGCGACGGCACCCTGCCGCTGCGCCGCCAGCGCATGAAGCGGGCCATCGACAACCTCATCGTCAACGCGGTACGCTATGGCAAGCTTGCGCGGGTGACGCTAGAAGCCACGCCCCGGCAGATTTTCATCACGGTGGAAGATGACGGCCCCGGCATCCCCGAGGCGCAGCAGTCACTGGTCTTCCAGCCCTTCCGGCGCCTGGAGGGCTCGCGCAACACCGCCACCGGCGGCGTCGGCCTCGGCCTCACCCTCGCCCGCGAAGCCGTGCAGTCACATGGAGGAGAGGTTGAATTGAAGAACCGGGTGGAGGACGGTAGGGTGATAGGGTTGCGCGTGGTGGTGCGGCTGCCGGTGCCTGTGGTTTAGGCACGCCGCCCATTGACACCCATATAATGTTCCAGACGTCTTGCTACTACCTTTTTGACCCACGAATCGCTGTCAGTTTTGGGCGAATCCGTTGATAAAGTCTCAAATGTTGGTAGGCTCAAACACCTCAGACGAATAAGCTGCTCTCCTATTTTCCGTTTAAGCGGTTCTCCTGCGCGGACTACCGGACAATCCCTATTTTCATAATTCAGTTTTATATCATCTTGCGCAACTTGGTATAAACTTGCCAAAGCAGGAAATATTTCGAGTTCAAAGAGGTAAGCAATTGCCTCAGGCGCATTTCCAAAAAGCAGGTTATGTTTGCAATCGTTAATGAATTGTCCATGTAAAATATTATCGGCATTGTCCCATTAAGAT
>DBAY01000073.1 GCA_002291925.1 Alphaproteobacteria bacterium UBA998
GATTACTACAACCACAACCTCGATACGTCCGAGGAATTTTACGACAAGATCATCACCACCCGCACTTACAAGGACCGGCTCGATACGCTGGATGCGGTGCGCCAGTCCGGCATGAAGGTCTGCTGCGGCGGCATCGTCGGCATGGGCGAGGCGCGCGAAGACCGCGCCGGAATGCTGGTGACGCTCGCCAATCTATCGCCGCAGCCGGAATCGGTGCCGATCAACCTGCTGGTGGCTGTCTCCGGCACGCCGCTCGGCGGGGCGGAGGCGCTCGACCCGTTCGAGCTGGTGCGCACCATCGCGGTGGCGCGCATCCTGATGCCTGCGTCTTACGTGCGCCTCTCCGCCGGACGTGAGAACATGGAAGACGGTCTGCAGGCGCTCTGCTTCCTTGCGGGGGCCAACTCACTGTTTTATGGTGAGAAACTCCTCACCACGCCCAACCCCTCGCAGAACCATGACAAGGAATTGCTGGCCCGGCTGGGGATGCATATCGAGGGGGAAAAGGAAGCGGCTAGCGGGCCCGGCCCTTTGACTTATCCTCGCTTTGTGCCGGCGTGACGCCGAGCTGGTGGCAGGCCGAGGTGATCAGATTTTCGTATGCCTCGACCTCTGCCAGTGCTTGTGGGAGACTCACACCTAGTGCCATTAGCTGGTGCTGTAAATTTCTGGCGCGGACATTGAGGCTTTGCTCTCTGAGGTAAACTTCCTCTTTGGTGAATGTCTCAATCAGTGCAATGCGGTAGCGTTGATGGCCCTTCGCAGTGCTGAATCGGGTCAGCCGGGCGGTGATTTCTCATTTTTTGGCGCGGACAAAGGGGGCATGTGTTGCAGAAGCGCGAGGCTTTTCAGCGGACCAGCCATTGGTGCATCATTGCCGGTGAAGATATAGTCGTAGATTTGCGTGGCAAAAGAAACACTGGTGCCCGCCGGGGCCTGGGTGATGCTATGCCTGATGAACTTTAGTTGCTTTCTGCCTTCCGCCAGGCTCGTTTTGTCAATCAAGGAAACCGAATTATCGTTATCTGTGACGGTGGTGAGGGGCAGAGCACCGATGTAACCGGCTTTGCCCAGCCGACGCATCGGGATGTCGGATATCCAGCTTCTTGCCGACGAAGGCTGAGGCTCAGGATTATCATTGGTCGGGTTATGAACCATGGTAGACTCTGAACGGCTCTGTGCGTATGTAGGAGCAGGATTCTGCCACAGGATGGTTACGTTTTGATGACTGACACCCTGCCCTGGTATGATGAGGGCCTGCCCCATATCTGGCCGCCTTACGGCAATTTTCCAGCCGATTTCAGCCCCTTGCCGGTGGTGGGCGCGGAAGGCTGCCGCCTGAAGCTGGCCGACGGGCGTGAACTGATTGACGGCATCGCCAGTTGGTGGAGCGCCGCGCATGGTTACCAGCACCCCCACATCATCGAGGCGATTCATAAGCAATTGGACACACTGCCGCACGTGATGTTCGCCGGCCTTGCGCATGAGCAGGCTTACACGCTCGCCACGCGGCTCTGCGCCATCACGCCGGGCGGCTGGGAAAAAGGCAAGGGCCTCACGCGCGTGTTCTTTAGCGATTCCGGATCGGTGGCGGCGGAAGTGGCGATGAAGATCGCGCTGCAATACTGGCTGAATGTCGGCAAGCCGAAGAAAGACCGCTTCATCTGCCTCAATGACGGCTATCACGGCGACACGTTTGGCGCCATGAGCGTCAGCGACCCGGCGAACGGCCTGCACCGCGCCTTCAGGAACAACGTCATCAAGCATTTCGCTATTCCGCTGCCCACCGATGAATACAGCTTCGAGGAACTGAAAGAGACGCTGGACGCTGTGGCCGGGCAGGTGGCGGCGCTTATCATGGAGCCGCTGGTGCAGGGCGCGGGCGGCATGAAGTTCCATTCCGCAGATACGCTGGGCGCGATTCACAAACTCTGTGCCGAGCGCGAGATTTTGTTTATCGCCGATGAAATCGCCACGGGGTTCTACCGCACCGGCTCACGCTTTGCCTGCGACGAGGCGGGCATCGTGCCGGACATTCTCTGCCTCGGCAAGGGGCTCTCCGGCGGCGTGCTGCCGCTGGCGGCGACGCTGACGAAGGAGCATATCTACGAAGCCTTTCTCGGCGAAGGCGAGGGCGGGCCGCGCGAACGGGCGCTGGCGCACGGGCCGACCTATATGGCCAATGCGCTGGCCTGTGCGGCGGCCAATGCATCGCTGGACCTCTATCAGCGCGAGCCGCGCCGCGATCAGGTCGATGCCATCGAGGCGCAATTGCTGGCTGAACTCAGCTCCTTGCGGAGCCTGCCGGGCGTGAAGGACGTGCGCGCCAAGGGGGCGATCGGAGTGGTACAGCTCGATATCCCGCGTCCACAGCTTTACGCCATGCGCCCCCAATTCGTGGAGGAAGGCGTCTGGCTACGCCCCTTCGCGGACATCGTCTACACCACGCCGCCGCTGACCATCACGCCGGAGGAGCTGTCCAAAGTGACGTCTGCAATGCAGAAAATCATCAGGCGGTGGGCGAAGGGGGGCTGACGCGTTTCGCCGAGCGGGGTGATCGCATGGCGACCGCCTCCCCCCAGTATTGCATGATGCGGTTGGTGAGATGGATGATCATCGTCCCCAGCATGATGCCGACCAGTACATCGATGCCATAGTGAAACCGCGTCATGCAGGCATTGATCAGATGGTACACCACCAGCGGGAGGAAAAGCATTCCCACGCCGCGGTGCAATTTCCACATGACATACCCGATGGTCACGGCGAACGAGGCATGAAGCGAAGGCATGGCGCCGAGCACGAAGAAGTAATCATCGGGGGCGAAAGGCTTGCCATTTGAATGACGGAAGGTTTCAGTAATCTGCAGGTAGCGCTGCAGTAGCGGGTCGACAGACACATCGTAAATGAACGGGCCATAGGCAGGGACTATGGTGTACGCCATCCCGCCAAGAACCAGATTCAACGCAATGGCGCAGCCAAGCCAGTGAAATAAATTTCTTCCGCACAGGAACGTAAGCGGAATGCTGATCTGAAAAAGCAGGTAGAATAGTACCATGTAAAGGTAAGGCTGCGGCGGGCCGAAAAGGGTCTCCTGAACCGATTTCAAGGCCTCCAGTACCGGCGCGATGGCCTGATCGGTACGATAATAGTATGCGTCGTATAGTTCTTTGTGCCAGAGCAGCGAGTCAAACTTGAAATTATAGCAGATATAGATGCCCACAAAGAGTTGGAACACGGTGCGGACATAGACGAGATTGGAGTGCGGGGCAAAGATACGGCGGAAAAAACTTATTCCCTCTTTTTTGGGCAACAGAGAAAGAATTGTGTCGATATAGAACTTTATCAGTAGCCCCGCTAGAAAAGGAACCAGGAATTTAAGGGTATAGGAACGGTACCAGGACCATCCGGGCATCATGGGGGCGTCTTGAGTGATGAGGGCGGCCAGCAGTAACGCGGCTAGCCCAAAGAGGATGACCCATTCAATTGGCAGCAAATAACCGAAAACCCTCTTTGCATGAATGCGCATGTGGCTGGCTTTGAATGAATGCAGTCGGATGGCCTTCCGGAGTCAGGGACACTTTAGAAGAGGGATATTTAAAATTGTCTAAAGATGGTGACTTGTCTTTGCCGTGGCTTCGATGAAGACGCGGGTCACGTCCGGGAAGGCCTGCTGAATCTGTTGACGCAGCGAGCCGACAGTGCGTTCGATGGCGGCGGCGGTGAGGTCATCGCGGAAATCGACGCTGATATTGGCGAGGATTTCGTGTGGGGCAAGATGCTGGGTCAGCACTGCGTGGGTTTCGGTGATCTCCGGCATGCGCGAGATGATGGCGCCGATGCCTTTCACCATTTCCTCGCCTGCGCTTTCGCCAATCAGCAGCGCCTTGCTCTCGAAGCAGAGGAACAGAGCGGTGGCGATGAGTACCACGCCGATGGTGATAGAGGTCGCGCCATCGAGCATCGGCATGTCCAGCACCTGCGCAAGCGCGATGCCGATAAGCGCGATGACAAGGCCGAGCAGCGCCGCGAAATCTTCCAGCAGCACGGTGTAGAGCGCCGGGTCCTTGCTGGCGCGCAGGGCTTCCACATAGCGGCGGTCGCCCTTGGATTTCTTGAACTCGCGGTACGCGACATAGGTTGAGCCGCTCTCAAACAGGATGGCAAGGCCGAGCACAATGTAGTTGACCATAGGGCTGCTGATAGGCTCTGGATGATCCAGCTTGTGCACGCCCTCATAAATGGAAATGCCGCCGCCCACCGAGAAAATCAGGATGGCGACGATGAAGGCCCAGAAATAGATTTCGCGGCCATAGCCGTAGGGGTGCATGGCATCGGCCGGGCGGGTGGCGCGCTTCATACCGTATAGCAGCAAACCTTGGTTGCCGGTATCCACCAGTGAGTGAATCGCTTCTGAGAGCATGGCCGAGGAACCGGTATAGGTGGCCGCCGCGAACTTGGTGACGGCAATCAGTCCGTTGCCCAGCATCGCGGCGTAAATAACAAGTTTCGAATTTCCGGCCATGGCAGAGTCAAGAGTCTAGAGTTTAGAGTTTAGAGTTTAGTGAAGTGTATTTACCGAAAATGGACTGAGAATACTAGACTCTAAACTCTAGACCCTCCCAACTCCGCCTACGCCAACTCCTCCATCTGCGCTTCCGTCAGATTGCCGGGCACCAGCAGGATGGGCATGATGAGGTCCTGGCCCAGTTGCTGGCACAGCCATGCCACCAGCTTGCCCTTGGTCTGGCCGGGGTTGACGCCGAGCACCAGCATGTTGACGCCTGCATCCTCCACCGCGGCTTTGAGAATTTCCGGCCCCACCGAACCGTCGCGGCGCAGCACGGTCGGCAGGATACCGGTCAGGGCGGCGGCTTCCTCGCTCAGCCGCAGCAGCAGTTCCTCGGCTTCCGAGTGCTTGTCCTGCTGAATCTGGTCGGAGACGGAGAAGATCGACTGGAATTCCGACGGCTCGATCACGTGCAGAATATCCACCACGCCGCCGCGTTTTCTGGCTTTCAGGCAGGCGAAGCGCAGCGCCGTATGGGCGGCCTCGCTGCGGTCCACGCAGACGAGGAATTTCGTCGGACTGTCGATTGTGGATGGGGCAGGCATGGGCGCAACACTCATGGAAACCTCCTTGTATTAGATGCGTTCGAACAGGGCGCTCACCGCCCACCCGGCAAAGGCCGCCAGCAGCACCGCCACCACACCGTAGCCGAGCGGGTGCTGGTGCGCCTGCTCATAGACGAAGGCGTCAAAGCCGCTTTTGTACACATGGATAGGCGTGGTCTGCATGCCGACCACCTCGCCGTCGCGGAACAGGTACACCTCGGCGGTGTAGTCGCCGCGCGGCATGTTATCGGGGAACGGAACGATGGCCTTGAACAATGTTTCGCCGATGAAACTCACCTGCGAGGGTAGGGTGGCATAGAGCCGTTTGCCGCGCAGGTCACGCAGCAGCGCGCGAGTGAACAGGCCGCGCTGGCCGCTGGGTTTTTCCATCAGGCCGCCGCCGGTGAGCGCCTCCTCGAAGCCGATGCCAAGCGGGCGGAAATAGACGCTCTTGGTGATCTCGTCATAATCGCGCGAGGCGGCCATGGCGTAGAAGCCAGGCACGTTGTAGAACGCTTCCTCCGTGCGGTTCACCCACATGCCCGCCACGCGCTCCTTGCGGCGCACGATGGCATCCCGCGCCGGGCCGCGAATCACCACGACGATATCCCCTGCCGCGTTGCGCGCGCCGAACAGCATCAGCTCCGCACCCTCGAAGGAGGTGTGGATGGTGATTTCATGGCTGGAGATATCCGCCACCAGCGGCTTGGCGAAGCCGGGCGCGGCGAGCAGGAGCAACAGGGCAAACATCCGCATCATTCCGGCAGCTCCAGATCGACGCTGTAAAGGTTCGCCGGGGTCAGGAAAAGCCCGATGGCCAGCTTGATTGCCACGCCCAGCACCAGCGCGGTCAGCAGCCCACGGAAATACTGTGCGGGCAATTTCGCGCCGAGCCGCGTGCCCAGCTGCGCCCCGATGACCGAGCCGGTCAGCAGCAGCAGGGCGAGCACCAGATCCACTGTCTGCGTAAAGACCGCATGCAGGATGGTGGCGTTCGCGGTGACGAAGATGATCTGGTACAGCGAGGTGCCGATCACCACCGAGGTCGGCATGCGCAGCAGGTAGAGCATGGCCGGCACCATGAAGAATCCGCCGCCCAGCCCCATGATGGATACCAGCACGCCAATGCCCAGCCCCAGCCCCAGCGGCAACAGCGCGCTGATGTAAAGCCGCGAGCGGGGAAAGCGCATCCGCCAGGGCATGCGCTGCAGGGCGTTATGGTGGTGCAGGGGACGCGGCGGCGATTGCCTGCGGTGCGTCAGCAGCAGGTGGCGCAGGGATTCGTAGGCCATCAGCCCGCCAATCGTGCCGAGGAACACGATGTAAAGCAGCGAGATGACGAGGTCGATCTGCCCCACATTCTGCAACGCATTGAACAGCAGGATGCCAAGCGCCGAGCCCGCGACGCCTCCCGCGAGCAGCATATTGCCCATGCGGAAATCCACATTGCCGCGCCGCCAGTGAGTGAGGAAGCCTGAGACGGACGCGGCGATGATCTGGTTCGCTGACGTCGCCACCGCCACGCTGGGCGGAATGCCGAGGAAAATCAGCAGCGGCGTCATCAGGAAGCCGCCTCCCACCCCGAACAGGCCGGAGAGCACCCCCGTCGCCCCGCCGAGCGCCAGCAAGGTGAACACGTTCACCGTCATCTCGGCGATAGGGAGGTAGATCAGCATTGCTTTCGAACCTCTCCCTCTAGCAGGGAGGGTGCCATGTGCACCTTAGGTTTCATGGTGCGGGCGTCCCAACGGCCTACCGATTCACCACCCCTACAATATGCTTGCCGAAATACTGGCGGATATTGGCATCGAGCGATGCGTCGAGGTTTTTCATCAGGTCGCGCGTCATCTGGGCGAACATGTCCTCGCGACGGGTGATGCTGGCGGTGTTCTTGATGCTGCGCGACATGGTGACGCGTGAGTTGGCTTCCGCGAGCGCCATCGGGTGAATGCCGTCATAAAGCTTCAAATCCACGGCAAGCGCGGCGTCGTAGCGGTCAAATTTTTCACCGCGCGTTTCCAGCACGCTGGCATCGCGGATGATGACTTCCATCACCCCCTGCGTACCGGCCGCCTGCAGCCGGTCATTGGCCCAGATGCCCACCGCGCGGGCGGGGGAGGTGGGGAACTGATGCTCCACGTTATTGCCGCCAAACGCTGGCTCATACTGGTCATTGATGCGGATTTCCGACACGTTCATGCGGTAGACCGGCGCGTTGATGAAGGACGGCGCGGTGAGATCGACGACCGTATCGGTCGCGCAGGCGGCCAGCGCCATCATCAGGCCGACGGCCATGGCGCGAAGGGGGAGACGGGCTGCAATCATGGGAGACTCCATCGGCAGGGTTCAAGCGGCGCTACTATAGCGGATGAGGTTCGGGTTTCAATGGGACGCTGTCATGCTGAACTTGTTTCAGCATCTTTCAGTTAAAAGGCCCTGAAACGAGTTCAGGGCGACAATTTTTTCGTCATTCCGGGACGCAAAGCGTGCCCGGAATCATCCCGCGTAACAAAGGAGATCCTGCGCAGCCTGCGGCTCGCAGGATGACGTGAGATGCATCAAACCAGCGGTGCCTGTGGCTTGGCGTCCGGCGGGCGGATGTAGAGGGGTAGCGGGGCGGCGAGGCCTTCATGGCGGCTGACGGCGCAGCAGGCGAGGTAAGCGTGACGCGCCGGATCATGCATGGCGGCGATGCGGTCTTTGGGTAGGGCATCTGTCCAAGGCTGCTCGGTCACCACGCAAGGCAGGCCGGTGGCGACGATCTCCTCAATCGGCACCATGACGGGCTCCGCATACGGCGCGCCGCCGAAGCCTTGCACATAGACCTGCTCACGCCCGGCGGGCAGGGCGCAGAGGAAGTGCGTCAATCCCGCCGGGGCGCTGGGGGCCATCAGCGCAAGCGTGGTCACGCCATGCACCGGCTTGCCTGCCGCAAATCCGACGGCGCGCGCCGTGGCGAGGCCGATGCGTACCCCGGTGAATCCGCCGGGGCCGACCGTCACCGCGATGCCGTCCAGGTCCGCGTAGGAGCGTCCTGCCTCGCGCAGGATGGCTTCGATGGAGGGCACCAGCTGGGCGGCCTGATCGTTCAGCGTGGGGTGGCGAATGCCGGCGATTTCCTCGTCGCCCCGGCAAAGCGAGAGGCTGAGGCCGCCAAGGGCAGTGTCGATGCCGAGAAGGAGGGGGCTTTGCATCCGCTGGATTCCTGATATTCTGCGGGCTTACCTAATGCGAAACCTGACGGAAAGGCAAGGCCGATGGAAGACGAACTGCACGACCTCTCGCGCAACACCAGCGGCTGGAGCGAGGACCCGGACGGCAAGGCACTGCGCTGGTCAGGCAAATACGCCAATTTCGCCGAGGCCCTCGCCGTGGTGAACCAGATCGGCGCACTGGCGGAGATGCATGACCATCACCCGGATGTTGAATTCGGTTGGGGTTACGTGCGCCTGACCCTCACCACCCATGACGCGGACGGGTTGACCAAGAAGGATTTTGAACTGGCCGATGCGCTGAAACCTGTGCTAAAAGGCGCGAAATAACACATAATTGTCATTCCGGGGCGCGAAGCGAGCCCGGAATCTCCTCGCGCGACGATGGAGATCCTGCGCAGCCTTCGGCTCGTAGGATGACGAGGGTTAAGCGCATGAAAAAAGTCTACATCAAGACCTATGGCTGCCAGATGAATGTCTATGACTCCGTCCGCATGGCGGATGTGCTGGCGGGCGTGGGGTATGAGGAGACGCCGAATCCCGACGAGGCGGACCTACACATCCTCAATACCTGCCATATTCGCGAGAAGGCGGCGGAGAAGGTGTATTCCGAGCTGGGCCGCATCCGCGTCGCCAATGATGAGCGCGCCGCGCAGGGCAAGGCCCCGGCGATGATCGCGGTCGGCGGTTGCGTGGCACAGGCGGAAGGCGAGGCGATGCTATCGCGCGCGCCCTTCGTCGATATCGTCGTCGGCTCGCAGAGTTACCATCACTTGCCGCGCCTGATCGTGGAAGCCCAGAAGCAGCAGGGCGGCGTGGTGGAGCTCGATTTCCCGGAAGTGCAGAAATTCGATCTGTTGCCGGAAACCTCGCGTCCGCAGGGGCGTTCTGCGTTTCTCTCGGTACAAGAAGGCTGCGATAAATTCTGCACCTTCTGCGTGGTGCCGTACACGCGCGGCGCGGAATATTCGCGCCCGATGCAGGTGGTGCTGGACGAGGCCCGCCGCATGGTCCAGGAGCAGGGGGCGGTGGAGATCACGCTGCTTGGCCAGAACGTCAACGCCTATCACGGCGAGGACGGCCAGGGCGGCACCGCCTCGCTGGCAGAATTGATGACTTTGATGGCCGACATCAATGGGTTGGAGCGCATCCGCTACACCACCTCGCACCCCAATGACATGACGGACGATCTCATCGCCGCGCACCGTCATCTGCCCAAGCTGATGCCCTATCTGCACCTGCCCGTGCAATCCGGCTCTGATCGCATCCTGAAGAAGATGAACCGCAAGCATGGTGCGGCGCAATATATCGAGATCATCGAGAAGCTGCGCGCCGCGCGGCCGGACATCGCGTTCTCCTCGGATTTCATCGTCGGCTTCCCCGGCGAAACGGACGAGGATTTCCTCGCCACCATGAAACTCGCGGAAACGGTGGGCTACGCGCAGGCCTATTCCTTCATGTATTCTCCGCGCCCCGGCACGCCCGCGGCCGACCACGACGCGCAGGTGCCGGACGACGTGAAGGCCACCCGCCTGCAGCTTCTTCAGACCCTGCTGAACCGCCAGCAGCACGCTTTCAACCTCGCCAGCGTCGGCAAACGCTGCCAGGTGCTGCTGGAAAAGGACGGCAAGCGCCCCGGCCAGCTGATTGGTAAAAGCCCGTGGATGCAGTCCGTGGTGGTGGAAGCCGACGCCTCCCTGAAAGGCGCGCTAGTGGACGTGGACATCACCGAAGGCCATGCCAACAGTGTGAACGGGGTGATCGCGGGCGCGCAAGAAGTCCAGGCGGCCTAATAACCCCCTCCCCAGTAGGGGGAGGGATGGGGTGGGGGCATGAGGATACGTATAGCGCCCACAATGCCCCCCTCCCATCCTCCCCCCTACTGGGGGAGGGGATTCTCTCTCCTAACCTCCCCCGTAAACAGGGAGGAATTAAACGTCTGCTGGCAATTCACTCCCAATCTGGTATCATCAGGGAAACAAGGGAGATGGCAGCGCCGCATGGTCAAGAAAGCAAACGTCACGAAACGCCTGCCACATTCGACCAACCTGTTCTTCGAAAATAATTCTCTGCTCCCCGAACTTTACGGCCACGCCGACGAAAACCTGAAGAAGCTGGAAAAGCTGCTCGGCATCGAGGCGATTTCGCGTGGCAACATGCTCACCCTTTCCGGCAATAAGCGCGATGTGCTGCTCACCGAGCGCATCCTGATGGAGCTTTACGGCCAGTTGGAGCGCGGCGGGCATATTGGTCCGAAGGAAATGGAAGCCGCCATCCGCATGGCCCCGCCTGTTACGGATGATGAGGCCGAGGCAGAGATCAAAGGCGCGCCGGCTGACGCGAAGAAAAAGGAAGGCGGCGACGTTTATATCCGCACGCTGCGCAAGACCATCCGGCCTTACACCCACGTGCAAGCCAACTATATCCGTGCGCTGTTCGAGCATGACCTCACCTTCGCGCTCGGACCGGCGGGCACAGGCAAGACCTACATCGCCATGGCGATGGCCGTCTATGCGTACCTGAATAAGGGCGTGGAGCGCATCGTGCTGTCGCGCCCGGCGGTGGAGGCGGGGGAAAAGCTCGGCTTCCTACCCGGCGACCTGAAGGAGAAGATTGACCCGTTCCTGCGCCCGCTCTATGACGCGCTGTTCGACATGATGCCCGCCGAGAAGGTCAACGAGATGATGGAGAAGGGCGAGATCGAGGTCGCGCCGCTGGCCTTCATGCGCGGCCGTACGCTTTCCAATTCGTTCATTATCCTGGATGAAGCCCAGAACACCACGCCCACCCAGATGAAAATGTTCCTCACCCGTCTGGGCGAGAATTCGCGCATGGTCATTACGGGCGACCTGACGCAGACCGACCTGCCGCGCGACATCAAGTCCGGCCTGCGTGACTGCGTGCGCAAGGTGGAGCATATCGAAGGCATCGGCGTCATTCGCTTCTCTGATGGTGACGTGGTGCGCCACCCGCTGGCCGCCCGCATCGTGCAGGCCTACGAGGACTGGGATCGCGGCATCCGTCCGGGCGGGGAAGGGGCGGAGGAGCGCCCAGAGGACAACGAGGGAGCGGGAAATTAACCCGTAGCGGTTGCAGACCCGGCTTGGATGTTGACGCATCTGGGAAATCATGGCAGCAATAGCCTATCATGCCTTTGACATCCGCAGGATCGCCCGCCATGACCGATGACGTGGACATCACCGTCGCGGTGCATGACCGTCGCTGGCATGAAGCCCTGCCGAACGTGGTGCCTTTCTCTGAACGTATGATCCGCTATGTGCTAGATAGCCAGCGCGACCGCTGGTTTCGCCCCGAATGGGCGGGCATACCGCTGGAAGTCGCCTGCGTGCTGACCGATGACCGCGAGGTGCAGGACCTCAACGCCCGCTTCCGCGGCAAGGATGCCCCCACCAACGTACTGTCCTTCGAAGCCGACCCGGAAGGCCCGCACACCCCCGGCACCCCGCGCGTGCTGGGTGACATCATCATCAGCCTTGATACGCTGGTGCGTGAGGCGGCGGAGCAGCGCAAAAGCCTGCATGACCACACCGCGCACATGATGGTGCATGGCACGCTGCACCTGCTGGGCCTTGACCATATCCGCGATGACGAGGCCGAGGCCATGGAATCGCTGGAAGCCGAACTGCTGGCTGCGCTCGGCATCGCCAACCCCTACCGGCCGTCGCACGCCTGAATGCCATGGCCTCTTCCCGCGACACGGCCAGCCGTTTATCCACCGATTCGGAGCCAGAGAGTCGGCCCTCCGGCGTGGTTGACTGGCTGCGCAGCCTGTTTTCCTCGCGCAATGACAATTCCCTGAAAGACGCGCTGGAAGAAATCATCTCCGAGCATGAGGAGGACGGGCATGTCTTTACCGCCGAGGAAAAGGACATGCTGCGCAACGTGCTCGAAGTGCGCGACATCAATGTGAGCGATGTCATGGTGCCACGCGCCGATATCGTGGCGGTGGAATGCCACGTCTCGCTGGATGATCTGAAGCGCGCCTTCATCGAGAACGGCCATACGCGCATGCCCGTCTATGAGCATACGCTGGACCGCCTGCGCGGCTTCATCCACCTGAAGGACGTGGTGCCCGCCCTCGCCGGGGAGAAGCCGTTCGTGATGGACGAGCTGGTGCGCAATATCCTCTTCATTTCCCCCACCATGCGCGTGGTGGATCTGCTTTTGCAGATGCGCGTCTCCGGGGTGCATATGGCCATCATCGTCGATGAATATGGCGGCACGGACGGGCTGGTGACGATGGAGGATCTGTTCGAGGAGCTGGTCGGCGAAATCCAGGACGAGCACGACCATCCGGAGCCGGAGGAGGAGCTGAAGCAGCTCTCGCCCCGCGCCTACGAGGTGGATGCGCGCATCCGCATCGACCAACTGGAGGAGCAGCTCTCGCTCACCCTGCGCCCGGAGGATGAGGAAGAGGAATATGACACACTCGGCGGCCTCATCTTCGAAAAACTGGGCCGCGTGCCCGTGCGCGGCGAGATCGTGATGCTGGACGGCACCGCCCGGCTTGATATTCTGGACGCCGACCCCCGCCGCGTGCGCCGCGTGCGCATCACCTTGCTGAAAGAGATGTTGAAGCCCGAATCGCAGGATGACGGGCAGGGGTGATGAATCACGATTTTCCGTTGATTATCTGCGCCTGAGCCGTGCCATGACGCTGGCCTCGCTTTCATGGCTGCTATATGCTTCCCGTGTTATCCATTGTTCAAAGCGTTCATGACCTTTTCGATCACTGATTCCCTTGTCCGGCATGCGTTTCCATTGCTAGGCCAGCGATTGCTGGAGCTGGCGGGATGGCGCAGAAAAGCCATCCTCTTCACCTTTGGAATCCTGCTCACGCTGGCCTTGCCGCCGTTCTTTCTCTGGCCGCTGGTGGGTGTCTCGCTACCGGCATTAATCTTTCTGGTGATGCATGCGCCCTCGGGCCGGCAGCGGTTTCTCACCGGCTGGTGGTTTGGCTTCGGCCATTTCACGACGGGGTTTTACTGGGTCGCCCATGCCTTGCTGATGGACCCCGAAAAATTCGGCTGGCTGGTGCCCGTCGCCGTGTTCGGCATCGGTGCGGCGGGGGCCCTGTATACGGGCCTGGTCGGCTGGGCCGCCGGGGTGCTGAAGCATCACGACCGGTTCAGCTGGATCATCGGGTTCGCCACGCTGTGGACGTTGGGGGAAGGCCTGCGCAGCGTCTTGCTGACCGGATTTCCGTGGAACCTGCTGGGCTATGTGTTCAATGCCAGCGAGACCTCGCTGCAGGCCGCCTCGCTTCTGGGGGTCTATGGCTTGAGCTGGCTGACGGGTTTCCTTGGGAGCCTTCCTGTCTTGTTTTCAATCGCTCCCAAGGAGAGGGGAACTAAGGATTTCATTTTCGTCTTGTGCTGCATTGGTGCCTTTTGTCTGTTGCTGGGCTGGGGCGCGCAGCGGCTGGCGCAGCATCCGACGGAGTATGTGCCAGGCGTAAAGCTGCGGCTCGTGCAGGCCTCGATCGATCAATACCGCAAGAACCGGCCTGAGGAACGGCTGGCCATTGTGCGCGATCAGATCAACATGACCCTCTCCGCCGGGCATGAATCGGTGACGCACATCATCTGGCCTGAGACGGCCATGCTTTTTGCATTCAACAGTGAAGACCGGTGGGCGCGCGAACTGGGTTCGCTGGTGCCGCCGGGCGGGGTGATGCTGACCGGCGTGGTGCGTCGTGAGCTTTCGGAAGACAACCAGACCTTGCTGCGCATCTTCAACAGCCTCAGCGTCCTGAATGAGCAGGGAAAGATACTCTACCATTACGATAAGAGGAAGTTAGTGCCGTTTGGCGAGTATGTCCCGTTAAGGGATATCCTTCCTCTATCCAAAGTTGTGCCGGGAAATATTGACTTTACCCCGGCCGCTTCCGTGAACGCCTATACCCCTGAGCACGGGCCCGCGTTCCTGCCACTCATTTGTTATGAATCGATTTTTCCCTCCCTTTCCCAGGGGGCCTGGCCCGCGGCCTTGCTGAATATCGCCAATGATGACTGGTTTGGCATCAGCACCGAGCCCTACCAGCATTTCGAAATGAGCCGCATGCGTGCGGTTGAGCAGGGGGTTCCGCTGGTGCGTGCCGCCAACAGCGGCATCAGCGCCGTGGTGGATGGCTATGGCCGGGTCGTTGCGATGCTGGGCGCCCATGAAATGGGTGTGCTCGATGCGCCCTTGCCAAAAGCGAACGAACAACCGGGATTATATGCCTCACATGGTTCTTTAGTGACAGTGTTGATGCTGTTGTTTTTCTTCAGTCTGCTGGTTATTCGCGCGCCAAAGCGCCAGTAGGGATCACGCCCGTCAGAAATTCTAAATCTTTTCTAAACATCGGCAGGGGGAAAAGTTAAATCGCCATGTTTTTGTCCATAAAACACGTGACAAGTTCCCTCGCGTATACTAAATTGTATTAATAGGTTGCAATTTATGATTGCATAGGTAACTATAATTTCTTGTCATCCAGCGATTGCCCGGCTGGTAGCGCAGAGATCTGACTAAAGGGTATGAAATGCCTCATCCAGTTGATATTTATGTAGGAAAGCGCCTTCGCATGCGTCGCACCATGCTAGGGATGAGCCAGGAGTCGCTGGGCCGTGCCATTGGCGTGACCTTCCAGCAGATCCAGAAATATGAGCGCGGCGTCAATCGCATGGGCTCCAGCCGCCTCTTCGATTTCGCGCGCATCCTGAGTGTGCCGGTCGCGTTTTTCTTTGAGGGCTATGAGGAATCGCAGGAGGAGCACGGCACGGCCGCTTCGGCGCCGGTGTCCGCCTATGGCGGCATGGCGGATGGCGCGGAGCAGGATTTCGAGCATGAGCGCCTCACCAGCCGCGAGACGCTGGAACTGATGCGTGCCTATCATCGCATTTCCGATGGCAAAACGCGCAAGCGCATCGCCGAGCTGATCAAAACCATGGCAGGCGAGCGCGTGGGTTGACACCCCGCCCCTTGCAATAATCCCGCTTGACGTCTCCCGCGTATCCCTTACATAAGAGACACATAAATGTGGGGATTTGCAGAGCTTGCCGCCACGTCCGCCTCGGGCAACAGGTCTAAGCGCCGCTGAGAGTTTCAGCCTGCACCGCCCCGCGCAACGCGAAGGAGTCTGTCGTGATCCAGGCACAGGGGCAGGGGCGCCGCCACTATATTTTCACCAGCGAGTCCGTTTCGGAAGGCCACCCCGACAAGGTGTGCGACCAGATTTCCGATCGCATCGTCGACGCAATGCTGGCTGATCACCCGGAGGCCCGCGTGGCCGTGGAGACGCTGGCCACCACCAACCATGTCACTGTGGCAGGCGAAGTGCGCGGCGCGGAGCATATCATCCGCGATCAGGTCGATGACCTGGTGCGCGATACGGTGAAGCGCATTGGCTACACGCAGGAAGGCTTCGATTTCGAGAAGTTGGAGGTGGTCAATCTCATCCACGCCCAATCGCCGGACATTGCGCAAGGGGTGGATAGCGGCGCGAACAAGGACGAGGGCGCGGGTGATCAGGGCATCATGTTCGGCTTCGCGTGCGACGAAACGCCGGAGCTGATGCCGGCCCCCATCGGCTATGCCAACGATATTCTCAAACGCCTTTCCGCAGGCCGCCACGCAGGCAAATACCCGCAGCTCGGTCCGGACGCCAAAAGCCAGGTGAGCCTTGTCTATGAGAACGGCTCGCCGGTGCGCGCCCATTCGGTAGTGGTCTCCACCCAGCACCGCGAAGGCGTCAGCCAGGAGGAGATCCGCGAACTGGTGCGCGCCGAAGTGCTCGCCGTACTGCCGGAGGGCTGGATGTGCGAGGAAAAGGATTTCTACGTCAACCCGACCGGCAAGTTCGTCATCGGCGGCCCGGACGGCGACACCGGCCTTACCGGCCGCAAGATCATCGTGGACACGTATGGCGGCGCGGCCCCGCATGGCGGCGGCGCCTTCTCGGGCAAGGATCCAACGAAGGTCGACCGCTCCGCCGCCTATGCCGCGCGCTACCTCGCGAAGAACGTGGTGGCCGCGGGCCTCGCACGCCGCTGCACCATCCAGCTTTCCTACGCCATCGGCGTGTCGCACCCGATCTCCTTCTACGTCACCACCAACGGTACCGGCGTGGTGGCGACGGAGGAGCTGGAGCGCATCCTGCCGGAGATGATGGACTTAAGCCCGCGCGGCATCCGCAAGCACCTCAACCTGAACCGCCCCATTTATGCAGCTACGGCGGCGTACGGCCATTTCGGCCGTCAGCCGACGGAGCGCGGCGAGTTCACGTGGGAAAAGCTGGATCTGGTGGATGCGCTGCGCCGTCATTTCGGCGCCAAGGTGGCATGAGCGCGCCCACGCCACGCCATCCCGTCAAGCGCTCCGACCCCACCATGCTCCGCAGCTTCGGGCGGCGACACGGGCGCGTGCTTCGCGACTGGGAAGAGGAAGTCTTCCGCGAGGTGCTGCCCGGCTGCCGCCTAAACCTGCCGGAGGGTGAGGCGCCTGTCGATACCACCGCCCTGTTTCCTGACGCGCGCGAGGTGTGGATGGAAATCGGCTTTGGCGGCGGGGAGCATCTGGCCGCGCAGGCGGCCAATCATCCAGAGATCGGGTTTCTCGGCTGCGAGCCGTTTGACAAGGGCGTCGCCAAGCTTCTGCGTTCCGTACGAGAGGAGCAACTCACCAATATCCGCGTGTTCATGGACGATGCGCGGTTGCTGCTGGGCCGATTGCCGGAGGCGTCGCTCGGGCGGGTGTTCATCCTGTTTCCGGACCCTTGGCCGAAGGCGCGGCATCACAAGCGCCGCCTGGTGCAACCTGCGCTGATTCCGCTGCTGGCCCGCGCCATCCGCCCCGGCGGCGAGTTGCGGCTGGCCTCGGATCACGCGGATTACGTCACATGGATGCTGGAAGTGATGCAGCAGCAGGATGCGTTCGCGTGGACGGCCAACGGGCCAGAGGATTTCCTCACCCCGCCCGCTGACTGGGTGCCGACGCGCTATCAGGAGAAAACCGAGGCGCAGGGCCGCCAGCCCACCTTCCTCATGTACCGGCGACAAGGCGCGTCGGGGTGAAAGGCTCTCCGAACGTCTGATCCAGCACCTGCCGGAAGACCTGCACGCTGATGTCCGGGTTGTTATGCGCCTTGGCGATGAGGATGCCGCCCTGCCATGCCGCCGCAATCAGCCGTGCCTGCGCCAGGCTGTCGGCGGTGGCGGGGAGTTCGCCTGTGCGGCGCGCCGAATCCAGCGCGGAAGCAAACGCTTCCACATACGTCCCAATGATCTCTTCCAGCTTGGCGCGCAGCGCCTCGCTCTGGGTGCTGAGCTCCAAGATCATGTTGCCGATGGGGCAGCCGGGGAAATTCTGGCTGTCACAGCGATGCTTGCAGTCGGTGGCGTAGGTTTCCAGCATGGCGAGGAAGCGGTTGAAGCGCGCGCGGGGCGGTACATCGGGGGCAAAGGCGGGCTCCAGCAGGTCGCTGCGCGCGGCCACATGCACCTGCTCCAGCAACGTCAGCGCCACCGATTCCTTGGACGCGAAGAAATGATAGAAGCTGCCCTTGTTGACCCCCGCCTCGCGGCAGATGGCGTCCACGCCCACGGCTTCGTAGCTGTTGTTCCAGAACAGCTCCAGCGCGGCGGCGAGAATCTTTTCCCGGGCATTCGAAATGCGGGGCATGGGGCAAGGCCGTGGGTTCGTGATTCACTATGACATGGATTGGCTTAATATATTGTTTCCACAGCGGGCCACGTCAACCAGTGATGGGTATATTGCACGGCGGGAAGGGCTAAAAATGCAGGCATTGTCCCATTAAGATA
>DBAY01000074.1 GCA_002291925.1 Alphaproteobacteria bacterium UBA998
CCACCCCCGCCTCCGCCCCCATTACCTGATAGAAGTGCCGGATGACCAAAACATCATGATTATTGGTAACTGAGATGCGTCTGAAACCTTTACAATACTTGAAGGATGACTGCTCTGGCGCCGTGATGGTGTATATAGGCGTCACGATTTTCCTGTTGTTGACTTTTATTGGTGTAAGCATTGATGCCGGAAGAGCGTTTATGGCGCGCTCAAAAGCCATGGCCGCACTCGACGCAGCGGTGCTTGCGGCCGCCGGGGAAATCAGTCAGCTGACGATCGGTTCCACCCCGGAAGAGACACTCGCCGCTCTCAACGCCAAGGCCAATGAGTATTTCACCACCAATTTTCCCGCCGGGTATCTCGGCGTCAATTACCTTGGAACCAATCCTGTCACGATAACTTATGACCAACGGGACCAACGCGTCTCCGGCACATCCAACATAACCATCCCGATGGTCTTTGGAGCATTTCACCACACCAGCACCCTGAGAAGCGGAGGTTTTAGCCAGGTTCAACGGCAAGGCACCACGCTGAATGTCGAAATTGCCTTGGTTCTCGATATTACTGCCTCGATGTGTAATCTGCAGAACATCCCCGGTGCCAACGCCCCGGCAGGTTGCAGTACGGGAACGGTAACAGAACGTAATAGTTTTGCACGTCAATGTACGGAACGCGCGTTAACCCGCATGAGCAGCTTACGCAGCTCTCTTACGATCTTTCATGAAAAAATAAGGGATGCGGTAGAAAGTGCCCGGCGTGTGGGTCCGGTGGGCTCCATCTATATTGGTGCCGTTTTTTTTGACAGCTATTTCAAACGCGAGCGCGGCACACCGCAGATTCAGAATGTTCTTCGCGAAAACCCGCTACGCTCTACAAATACCACCACCAACCCGTGGGCGGGTGCAAATCTTCGCTATTTTGATTCCGCACTGCCAGCCAGTGTCGGGTTGCGACCCTACAATACTTCCCGCGACGTAATCCTGAGCCGCATCGCTCCCAGGACAGGTTCTCCCGTGGCATTCATGCAATGCACGGGGGAAACACAAACGCAGGTAGGAACTTTTGGAGCCTTCCAGCTTCTTGACCCGGCCATGGCGTCCTACTTCAATCATGTTCGCGCCCCTGGCGATGCCCGTCCGAGCATCCCCGCTGCATTTGGAGCACAGGATAATATTAAAGTGGTTGTCCTGATGACAGACGGCAACAACACGCGCAACGTGGTGACGCGGGTTGGCGGGGTACCGGTGCTCAACACGCCCGAAGACACCCTCGCAAACACGCGGCAGGCACAATATTGTGAAACGCTCAAGCAGAATGCAGGGGTAGTGATCTACTCCATCGTCTTTGGCAATCCACCCAACGCCATTAAGGATGTGTTCCGCACCTGCGCATCAAACGGTGGCGACGGTTACTATTTTGAGCCCAATAATGGCGATGAGCTGGAATCGGCATTTGCCAATATCGCGGATTCCATCATCGATTTGCGCATCCGTGAATAACGGCAGGCCTGTCCAGACCATAAGCGTGCATTTCGTTAAGCCTTTTTCAACGCTTAGGCTGTATCACTGAATTCGGCGCTCTGTATTCGCGTCAGAAATTCTTGTGCTTGGTTGATTGCCCATGAAATTTTTGATCGGTTTTTTCTTCACAATCGGCATGGTGTTGGGGGGCTACATCCTCCACCACGGTAAGATGGAAGTGCTGTGGCAGCCAACCGAATTCATGATCATCGGCGGCGCCGCCATTGGCTCCTTCATCATCGGCAGCCCCGGCTATCTCATCAAGGCCGTGCTGAAGAACATGAAGCGTCTGATGAAAGGCTCGCCTTACGGCAAGAAGGATTACATCGAGCTGCTCACCCTGCTTTACGAAACCTTCAAGCTGATGCGCTCCAAAGGCATGCTGGAGATCGAATCGCACATCGAGAATCCCTCTTCCAGCTCGCTTTTCTCGAAATACCCGAACTTCTTGAAGAATCATTACGCCACCAACTTCTTCTGCGACCATCTGCGCATCATGACCATGGGCGTGGAGAATTACTATACACTGGAAGAGCTGATGGACCGCGAACTGGAAGTGCACCACAAGAAGGCGCACCATGTCTCGCACACCATCATCAATTTCGCGGACGCCATGCCGGCGCTGGGTATTGTCGCGGCGGTACTGGGCGTCATCGTGACCATGGGCTCCATCACCGAGCCGCCGGAAATCCTCGGCAAACTGATCGGCGCGGCGCTGGTGGGCACCTTCCTCGGCGTATTGATGTCCTACGCGTTCTTCGCGCCGATGGGCCGCCATATCGGTGAGCACATGGAGGACGAGGTGCGCTACATGGACACTATCAAGGTCGCCCTGCTTGCCCATGTGAAAGGCAACGCGCCCGCGGTGAGCGTGGAATTCGCCCGCACCTCCATCGACCTGCAGACGAAGCCGGACTTCGCCGAGGTCGAGAACGCCTGCAGCACTATCTAGGGCGTATCCGTGGCCGAGCTGGAACAGACCATCATCATCAAGCGCATCAAGAAAGGGGGCGACGGCCACCACGGCGGCGCCTGGAAGGTGGCTTATGCTGACTTTGTGACGGCCATGATGGCGTTCTTTTTGCTGCTTTGGCTGCTGTCTGCTACCTCGAAGGAAACCAAGGAAGGTATCGCCGATTACTTTACCCCCACCATTGGCCTGAAGGATGCGATGGGCATCGGCTTTGAGGGTGGCGAAAAGCCGACGGAAGAAGGGAAGGACAAGGATAACGAAACGCCGCTTGGCATCATTGCGGGCAGTCCGAAGCAAGGCCCGGTACCGGAGAATCCCAAGGAAACCCTGATGGAGTCGGACGCCGAGGGCAAGCTGTTCGAGAAGGCCGAAGAAGCCATCAAAAAAGCCTTCGAGGAAGACCCCACCCTGCGCGAGCTGCGCGACAACATCATCGTGGAGCAAACGCCCGAGGGCCTGAAAATCGATATCGTGGATGATGGCCGCAAGGAAATGTTTCAGCCCGGCACGGCGGTGCTGAACGAGTACGGGCAGCGCATCCTGCGCTCGCTGAACAAGGTGATCGAGCAGATGCCGAACTACATCTCCATCACCGGTCACACGGACGCCGTGCCCTTCGCCCGCGCCGACGGGTACAGCAACTGGGAACTCTCCAGCGACCGCGCACTGGCCGCCCGTCGTTATTTGCTGAGCCAAGG
This sequence comes from Alphaproteobacteria bacterium UBA998, assembly GCA_002291925.1. Classification (GTDB taxonomy): domain Bacteria; phylum Pseudomonadota; class Alphaproteobacteria; order Rickettsiales; family UBA998; genus UBA998. The sequence goes on from DBAY01000074.1 coordinate 3,192, forward strand.
CATGAACAAGGAGCGCACCAGCAAGGTGGTCGGGCGCGCCGAGCAGGAATTGCTGACCCCGGAAGACCCTACCTCTCCGCGCAACCGCCGCATCACCATCATCCTGCTGCGTGGCTCGCATCTGGCCATGCCGATGGATCTGCAGCCTGCACCGCGTTCGCTGCTCTCCGTGCCGGGCATGGGGCCAGACGGCAAGCCAAAGTCCGTGCCCCTGCCAGAGCGTAGCGTTCCGGCGACGGCCGTGCCCAAGCCCGCACCAGCCCAAACTCCGGTTTCCAGCGCGGATGAATTACCCATCGACGCCCTAACGCCCGCACCCACCGGCAGGGCGCCTGTATCGGCCGCAGCGACGCCAAAACCGTAATTCAGGCCAAGCTTACCTCGCCTGACGCCAGCCGCAACAGCAGCAGGGCGGAGAGTTGGGCGCGCTCCACCAGGCTATCCAGCAGCACAAACTCCTGCGCGCTGTGGATGTTGCCGCCGCGCACACCGATCGTATCGATATTGGGCAGACCGTGGGCGGCGAGGTTGTTGCCATCGCAGCAACCGCCGGTGGCCTGCCACTGCACGGGCTGGCCGAGCATTTTACCGCACTCCTCGATGAGCACTTGCAGGCGTTTCCACTCCGGCGTCATCGTTTTGGGCGGACGTCCAAAGCCGCCATGCAGTTCCACCACATAGCCTTCGCGCTGGTTGAAGACGGCGACCAGCTTCGCCAGTTCATCCTCCACGAAAGCCTGCTCCTCCGGCGCGGCGACGCGGACGTTGAAGCGCAGCACGGCACGATCTGGCACCACGTTGAGCGGCCCGCCGCCATCCAGCCGCGAGGGGTTGACGGTGATGCCCGGCATCGCCCCGGTCAGGCGGCTCACCAAGACGGCCAGTTCCGCCGCCGCGACCACGGCGTTGCGGCCCATCGCATGCTCACGGCCCGCATGGGCGGCGCGCCCTTTCACGACTACGTGGAAATTGCCGCTGCCCTTGCGCTCACCCGCCAGCGTGCCATCGGCCAGTGCCGGTTCATAGACAAGGCCCAGCTGATTCCGCTTCGCCGCCTCGGCCAAAAGTGGCGCGGAGCCGGGGGAGCCAATCTCCTCATCAGGATTGAGCAGCACCTCCCAGCCGACTTTATCTTTCCACGGCGAGGATTCGAGGGCCTCCAGCGCCTTCAGCATCACGACGAGGCCGCCTTTCAGATCCGCAGCACCGGGTCCATTCAGCGTGCGCCCATCCAGAAACACCGGCTTCTGAAATGGATGGTCGGCGGCAAACACCGTGTCGTAATGCCCGCCGAGGAAGATTTGCAGCGGCGCGTCGGGCCGTTTTCGCAAACGCAGCGCCTGCCCCAGCGGCACGTCCTTCACCTCGCCCTGCGCATCCACTGTTTTCAGCGGCGCAAGGTCGATCCGCTCGGTGGTATCGGCGTGCAGCCAGAGAAAATTATCCTCCAGCGCCTGCCGCATCCGCGCCAGCCCTTCCAGATGGTAACTGCCCGAATTGATGCCCGACCACGTATGGGTCAGGTGAATCAAATGCTGCTCCTGCGCCGCAATGGCTTCAAGGTAGGGCTGGTAGGTAGCGGAGGCGTTCATAGTGTCCCTACTTGCGAAAACGACGCGCCCAGCACCCCCCCCCTCCCCAGTAGGGGGAGGGCTGGGGTGGGGGCGTGAGGGTACGACTGACTCCGCTTCCGCCCCCCTCCCATCCTCCCCCCTACAGGGGAAGGGGTTTTGGGACACGCTTTGGAGGAAACGGCCCTCACCTTATTGGGCCTTCGCATAGGCTAGCGCCGCTTCCAGCCGCTCAAGGCCAAGGGCAAGTTCATCCGACGTAATCGTCAGCGGCGGCAGGAAGCGCAGCACGTCGGGGCCGGCTACCAGCACCAGTACGCCGAACCGGCGGGCAAAATCCGCGAGGTCGTTGGACTTGCCTTTCCATGCCTCCCCTAACTCCGCGCCCACCATCAGGCCGCGGCCGCGCACCTCGCGGAACAGGCCAAGGCGCCTATTGATGTCCGCCAGCGCGGCGAACAGCTGCTGCGAGCTTGCCATCACGTGGGCCATCAGCTGCGGCGTGTTGATCTTGGTCAGCGCGGCCAGCGCCACGGCGCACATGACGGGGTTGCCACCGAAGGTGGAGCCGTGCGAGCCGAAGCCCAGCGTATTCTCCGCCTTGCTCCCCACCACCATGGCGCCGATGGGCAGGCCGCCGCCGAGCGCCTTGGCGATGGGCATAACATCCGGCTCTACCTCGTCCTCAAAATGGGCGAACAGATGACCGGTGCGGCCCATGCCGGACTGAATCTCGTCGGCCACGAACAGCACGTTCTTCTCGTCGCAAAGCTGGCGCACCGCTTTCAGAAAGCCCGGCGCGGCGGGGATGATGCCCCCCTCCCCCTGCACGGTTTCCAGCAGGATGGCGCAGGTTTTCTCGGTCACCAGCGGGCGCAGTGCGTCGATATCGTTGAATTTCGGGCAGTAGACAAAGCCTCCCGGTAGCGGCTCGAAGCCCTGCTGGTATTTCGGCTGCGCGGTCGCCGTCACCGCCGCGAGCGTGCGGCCATGGAAGGATCCCGCAAAGGTGATGATCTCGCGATGATCCGGCCCGCGCCCCTGATCCGCCGCCCATTTGCGCACCAGCTTGATGACGGCTTCGGTGGCTTCCGTGCCGGAATTGCAGAAATAGACGCGCTTGGCCCACGGCACCACACGCACCAGTTCCTCAGCCAGCGTGATGGCGGGCTCGGTGAAGAACACGTTGCTGGTATGCCAGAGCTTGCGCGATTGCTTGTCCAGCGCCGCCAGCAGGTCCGGGTCCTGATGGCCGAGGCCGTTCACCGCGATGCCGGAGCCGAGATCGACATAATCATTGCCATCCAGGTCCCACAACATGGCGCCCTTGCCGTGATCGAGGATCATCTCGCGCGGACGGTAATTGGGAACGAAATACTCTCTTCCCTTTTGAATCAATTGCTTGGAAGGGTCGCCCTCGGGGGTGGTGATGGGGGTCTCAAGATTGCGGCGGAGCATGAATGGCAGTCCTCATATTTTTTGCTGATATATCGCCGGGGATGATATACGTACATCATTATAATCAAATAAACCCATTTGGACTACATGGCAGACCCTGCCGATGACGAAATCTATGCCGCGCTGGACCTTGGAACGAACAACTGCCGCCTGCTGATCGCCCACCCGGCCTTCCGCACCACCCGTAACGGGCGGGCACTCCGGGCCATCGACAGCTTCTCCCGCATCGTCCGCCTGGGCGAAGGAGTCAGCGGCACCGGCACACTCTCCGAGGACGCCATGATGCGCACGCTCGCCGCGCTGGCCACCTGCCAGCGCAAGCTGGAGCGGCACGCCCTCGCCCGTTTCCGCTTTGTCGCCACCGAAGCCTGCCGCCGCGCCAGCAATGCCGAGGCTTTCGTCGCCCGCGTGAAAGAGGAAACCGGCCTGAAGCTGGAAATCATCACCAGCGAAGAAGAAGCGCGGCTCGCCCTGCTCGGCTGCTGCTCGCTGCTGCGCCCCGGCGTGCAGCGGGCGCTCGCCTTCGATATCGGCGGCGGTTCCACGGAAATCATGTGGGTGGCCACGCCCGAGGCCTATCACGCGCAGGAGCCCGCGCAATTCCCCTTCACCCCGGAGCTGATGGGCTGGATGTCCATGCCCTACGGCGTGATGAACCTCTCCGAGCAATTCGGCCATAATGATTACGCGTCCGTCTATTTCGAGGACATCGTCGAGAAGGTGATGAACAAGCTCGCAGCGTTTGCGAAGAAACACGACATCGCCAATCACTTAAGCGATGTGCCGACGCAGCTGCTCTTCACCTCCGGCACGGTGACCACGCTGGCGGCGGTGCATCTGAACCTGCCGCGCTATGACCGCTCGCGGGTGGACGGCATCGCCCTGCCCGCCGAGAAACTGCGCGGCAGCATCGCGCGGCTGCTCGCCATGCGGCCCTCGGAGCGCTTCAACCATCCCTGCATCGGGCCGGACCGCAGCGATTACATCATCGCCGGCTGCGCCATTCTCGAAGCGCTGCTGCGTACCTTCCCCTTCCCGCAGGTGACGATTGCCGATCGCGGCGTGCGCGAGGGCATCATCATCTCACTCATGCTGAACGCGCAGGCGGAGCTGGCCCATGCCTAAGCAACGCGGCAGCGACGGACGGGGCGGCCAGCGCGATCTTTCCGTGCGCGTGCGCTCGGCCAAGGGACGCAAGACGTCTTCCACCCTCTGGCTGCAACGCCAGTTGAACGACCCCTACGTGAAGATGGCAAAGCGCGATGGCTACCGCTCCCGCGCCGCCTACAAGCTGCTTGAGCTGGACGACAAATTCCAGCTGCTGAAGCCCGGCCAGAAAGTGCTGGACCTCGGCGCGGCCCCCGGCGGCTGGTCGCAGGTGGCCGTGCAGCGCGTGAAGGCGCCGGAGCACGGCACCGTGCTCGGCCTCGATATTCTGGCGATGCTGCCCATCCCCGGCGCGACGCTGATGCAGCTTGATTTCATGGCCGACGACGCCCCGGAGAAAATCCGCGAGGCGCTTGGCGGGCCGGCTGATATTGTCCTCTCCGACATGGCCCCCAACACCATCGGCCACGCCGCCACCGACCATATCCGCATCCTGGCGATGGTCGAGGCCGCCGCGCTGTTCGCCACGGAAGTGCTGAAGCCCGGTGGCAGCTTCATCTGCAAGGTGCGCCAGGGCGGCATGGAAGGCCAGCTCCTCACCCAGCTCAAGCAGCAATTCACCAAGGCCACCCATGCCAAACCCAAAGCCAGCCGCGCCGACTCGGCGGAGACATTTCTGGTGGCGACGGGGTTCAAGGGTTAGTGGGGCAGCAGCGGGCCGTCGTTGCGCTCCAGATGCAATCTGCCCTCAATGAGCTTATCCAAAAGAGGGAATACATCTTCCGCTTTATGAATAGGCAAATCCTTGCCGTTATATTGGTCAAGCAACATCAACATACTGTCATGAAGCTGGTCCAAGGGGTTGCCACCCAACGGCTTTAGCTTGCGGCATAACATGCGTTTATCTTCCTTCGACAGGGCCTGAAGATAGTAATTTACTTCTTTCTGTGTGGACTCAATGATTCTGCGCTCCGCATTCGTGGGATCCGTCGCGGCTAGATCCATCTGTATCTCAGCATGTTGATATAATTCATATGACAAATGATTAACAATATCGTGAAGCGGAAATTCACGCTTCAATTGCCCCTCGTTCACGGCAATTTCCAGTGCTGCATGATGAAGTAGCTCACGTGCTTTTTTTGAGTCGCCTTCCGCATATATATCCGTTACTGCATTCAACATTTCTGAAAAAGCGTCAGGGTCATGTTTCTCGAGCAGAAGAAGCATGTTGTTCGCCCGCTTTTCAATGGCAGGTTCATAAGGCGCAACTGGTCCAGCAAGATTCAAATGACGTTTTTTCCCTTCCCGCGCGCGTAATTCGCGGTCAAACGCCATGAAGTCTATAATCTCAGCCCGCACAGTTTCTTTAAGCTGTTTGGGATGAAAAGGCCCGCCGCGCTTCTGCTCTATGGCGGCCACATCAACCGCTACTTGCTGTAGGGCGTAAATGGTTTGCTTGATATCACCATGAAAGAACTCTTTTGCCGTTTCTAGCAAAAACGGACTTGCTTCGTTATTCAGCCACCGAACATCAAGCACTGTGAGTATCTTATTAGCCCGCCCTATTAGCTGGAGCATTTTCTGGTCATTTTGTTGTTTAGCAAAATTTGCTTTGCTGAGACTTTTACTGGAGTTGCTCATGGGTAATGTTTTCCCTGTGTGTACCGTGGCAGAATAGTGGCATCAGGTGACAAAATGATGACAACAGAAAAACATTGATGCCAAGTGGATTTACCTAAAAATAATGCGCAAATTCCTTCTGCAGCACGCGGTCCACATCTGAAAGACCTGCCTCTTTTCCCATCTCTGCCAACGACGTTACCCCGAATTCGCGGATGCCGCAGGGCACAATCCCTTGAAAATGCGACAAATCCGGCTTCACGTTCAGCGCCACGCCGTGATAGCTGATGCCATGGCGCACGCGCTTGATGTTTAACCTTATCCAGCAACGATCATCAGGCTGACAGCATTGCTGGCACGGCAACTTCACGCCTGAATGGAAAAACCAGTCCGATGCTTCATGGTTTCCTGCTCAATCAGCGCAGCGATGTGATGATAAAGATCGGCATCATTAGTCAACTTACCCTCCGTCAACTCTCGACGGGCCAGCGCTTCCACGGCCCTCAAGCGAATTTCTATGGCGGCTTGGCTGATCTGGCCGTTAGCAAAAGCGCACTCATTCGCCTTGATCAGCAGACCATGCTTTTGACCTGGCGTCAGGGCTTTCCAAATCTCTCCTCGCCGCACCCTTATCCGGCGCTCAAAATGTTTATCCTGACTGACAGGAGCCAATTCCATATCCAGGCGTAATTGTTCGGCAATCTCTTGCTGCAGGAGCATGCCATAATGCGCGCCGGAAAGTAGTTTTGTATCATCCCCCGCCCCATCCGTATGGGCAACTTCCAACAGCGCATGCTGCATAATGCCTAAGGCGCGTTGCTTTTGATCAGGCAGTAGCTTTGCCTCCGTTTCACGCAGAAGAGCCGCCCAGCGCTCATCACCCATATGGTAGCGGATGGCATCCGCGTGCTGACGCGTTTCCTCAGTAAAGAGAGAGCGTAACGAAAGAGAATGTGTAAATTTGTCTTTACGTACCACCATTCTATTACGCTTAGCAATTCAGAAGATCTTGAGAAATGCTTGTTTCATAACCCTATCCACCGTTTCCTGCATGGCGGGTACCCCCAGCGCGGCGAGCGACGTGACCCCGAACTCGCGGATGCCGCAGGGCACAATCCCTTGAAAATGCGACAAATCCGGGTTCACATTCAGGGCCACGCCGTGATAGCTGACGCCGTTTCGCACGCGCACGCCGAGGGCGGCGATCTTGGCCTCACCGGAGGGGGTGGCCACCCAGATGCCCACGCGGCCCTCTCTTCGCTCGCCCCTCACGCCAAGGGCGGCCAGCGTGCGGATCAGCCATTCCTCCAGCGACCAGACGTAATGGCGCACATCCGGCGTGCCCGCGTAACGGCGCTTCAAGTCCAGCATCACATAGGCCACCCGCTGGCCGGGGCCGTGATAGGTATACTGCCCCCCGCGCCCAGTCTGATAGACGGGAAACCGCGCCTCCAGCAAATCCGCCGCCCGCGCGCTGGTGCCGGCCGTGTAAAGCGGCGGATGCTCTATCAGGCAGACCTGCTCCGCCGCCGCCCCGGCGCGGATGGCTGCCACGCGGGCTTCCATCGCCGCCACGGCATCCTCGTAGGGCACCAGCCCCGGCTCTTTGCGCCATTCCACCATAGAGGCGGTTTAACCCGTTGGCGGAAATCTGTCGAGATGTGATAAGGCTGCTTGCATCCCGGGGCGTGCTTTGCTAGATATGCGCCCCTACCTGGTGTGCGGTCGTGGCGGAACTGGTAGACGCGCAGCGTTGAGGTCGCTGTGGGGTGACCCGTGGAAGTTCGAGTCTTCTCGACCGCACCAATTTTTTAGTTTGCCCCTGCTCCGGCCT
>DBAY01000006.1 GCA_002291925.1 Alphaproteobacteria bacterium UBA998
CGCCGCAGATGCCGAGCTTGAGGTCATGGCGGGTCTTGCGGCCGCGTTCGGCGGCAAGTTGGATGAGTTCGCCCACCCCTTCCTGATCGAGCGTCACGAACGGGTCCTGCGCCACAATGCCGCGCTTCTTATACACCTCGATGAAGTTCGCCGAATCATCGCGCGATAAGCCGAAGGTGGTCTGCGTCAGGTCGTTGGTGCCGAAGCTGAAGAACTCGGCGGACTGCGCGATCTCGCCCGCTTTTAGCGCAGCGCGGGGCAGCTCGATCATGGTGCCGACCAAGTAGCGGATGGAGGCACCGGCTTCCTTCATCACGGTCGCGGCTATGTCGTCCACGTCGGCTTTCAGGATGCGCAGTTCCTCATGGCTCATCACCAGCGGGATCATGATTTCCGGAATCACCGCGTCGCCGGTGGATTTCATCACCTGCGCGGCGGCTTCGAAAATCGCGCGCGCCTGCATGCGATAGATTTCCGGGTAGGTGATGCCCAAGCGGCAGCCGCGATGACCGAGCATTGGGTTTGATTCCTTCAGCGCGTGGCTGCGCTCACGGATGAATTCCATTGTGACGTTCGCGGCCTTCGCCACTTCCGCCATCTCGGCCTCGCTGTGCGGCAGGAACTCGTGCAACGGCGGATCGAGCAGGCGAATGGTTACCGGCAGGCCCTTCATGATGCTGAAGATGGCCGCGAAGTCCTCACGCTGCATCGGCAGCAGTTTTTCCAGCGCCTGCTCCCGCTGATCCTTCGTTTCCGAGAGAATCATCTCGCGCATCGCGGTGATGCGGGAGGCATCGAAGAACATATGCTCCGTACGGCAGAGGCCGATGCCTTCCGCGCCGAAGCGGCGGGCGGTCTCGGCGTCGAGCGGGGTCTCCGCGTTGGCGCGCACATGCAGCGTGCGCACTTCGTCGGCCCATTCCATCAGCTCGGCGAAATCGCCGGAGAGGTTCGGCTGGATGGTCGGCACTTCGCCCAGCATCACTTCGCCGTTGGTGCCGTTGATGGTGAGAATGTCGCCCTCGGTGAGCGTATGGCCTGCGATCTGCAGCGTGCCTTTTGTGTAGGAGATGATGAGGTCGCCCGCGCCGGAGACGCAGGGCTTGCCCATGCCGCGCGCCACCACGGCGGCGTGCGAGGTCATGCCGCCGCGTGCGGTGAGGATGCCCTCCGCCACATGCATGCCGTGAATGTCTTCCGGCGAGGTCTCGATGCGCACCAGCACGACGCGCTCGCCCTTCTTCGCCATTTCCTCGGCGCGGTCGGCGGAGAACACCACCTTGCCGCACGCCGCCCCTGGCGAGGCCGGTAAGCCGCGCGTCAGGATGGTTTTCTTGGCGTTGGGGTCGAGCATCGGGTGCAGCAATTGATCCAGCGCCTGCGGCTCGACGCGCAGAATGGCCTCATCGCGCGTGATCAGCCCTTCTTTCACCATGTCGGTGGCAATGCGGATGGAGGCCGCCGCCGTGCGCTTGCCGTTGCGCGTCTGGAGCATCCAGAGCTTGCGGTTCTGCACGGTGAACTCGATGTCCTGCATATCGCGGTAATGCGTCTCGAGCTTGTCGAACACGTCGATGAGCTGGCCGTATACATCCGGCATCACCTCTTCCATGGCGGGCAGGTCGGAGTCGCCTTTGGAGGCGATGGTCAGCGGCTGCGGGGTACGGATGCCGGCCACCACGTCCTCGCCCTGCGCGTTGACGAGGTATTCACCGTAATACTCGCGCTCGCCGGTGGAGGGGTTGCGCGTGAAGGCGACGCCCGTGGCGCAATCATCGCCCATATTGCCGAACACCATCGCCTGCACGTTGACGGCGGTGCCCCAGCTTTCGGGGATGTTGTGCAGGTTGCGGTAGGTGATGGCGCGCGGGTTCATCCACGAGACGAACACCGCCCCGATGGCCCCCCAGAGCTGCTCATGCACATCCTGCGGGAACGGGCGGCCCAGTTCCAGCGCCACGCGGTCTTTGTACATCTCGACGAGTTCTTTCAGATCGTCGGCGGTGAGTTCCGTGTCGAGCATGATGTCGCGGTCACGCTTCATCTCTTCGAGCATTTCCTCGAAATGGTAGTGATCCACCTCCAGCACCACGTCGGAATACATCTGGATGAAGCGGCGGTAGCTGTCATACGCAAAGCGCGGGTTGCCAGACTTGCGCGCCAGCCCCTCGACGGTGACGTCGTTCAGGCCGAGGTTCAGCACGGTGTCCATCATGCCCGGCATGGAGGCGCGGGCACCGGAGCGCACGGAGACCAGCAGCGGGTTCTCCGCATCGCCGAAGCGGTGACCAACGGCGTTCTCGATTTCGGCCACGGCGGCATTTACCTGCTCTGTGAGGGCGTCCGGATACTGGCGGTTATTGGCATAAAAGCCGACGCAGACATCGGTGACGATGGTGAATCCCGGCGGCACCGGCAGGCCGAGCGCGCACATCTCAGCGAGGTTGGCACCCTTGCCACCCAACAGGTTCTTCATGCCCGCGCGGCCTTCCGCCTTGCCGTCACCAAAACTATAGACGTGCTTTTCCGCCATTACCGGTTCCTCTTTGAATGCTGCGTTGCAGTTTGCCATCGTGTTTCCCCCTTTAAATAGTGCGGCCGGAAATGCCAATGAAATTTACGAACCGCGTATCAATTTTGGAGCGGTTTTGCTGTTGTCATCCTGCGAGGCGTAGCCTGCGCAGGATCTCCCTCATGATACCAGGAGATTCCGGGCTCGCTTCGCGTCCCGGAATGACGAGAGCGCTATCACCCCTCAATCTTCTCAAAACTCGCCACCGTATCCAGCATTGAGCGAATGGCGGAAAGCAGGCTCAAGCGGTTGATGCGCAACGCAGCATCGTCCGCGTTCACGGTGACCTTGTCGAAGAACGTATCCACCGGCACGCGCAGCGCGGCGACGGCCTTCATGGCGTCACCATAACGCTCGGCCTGCATGGCGGGCTCCATCGCGGCGCGGCAGGTGGCGAGGGCTTCGAACAGCGCCTTTTCGTCATCCTGCTGGAGCATCTCTTGCTGCGCCGCAGCATGGTAGGTTTTGCCGTCCTTCTTCTCTTCCTTGGCGACGATATTGCTCGCGCGCTTGTAGGCGGTGAGCAGGTTCGCGCCGTCTTCGGTGCCGAGAAACTCCTGCAGCGCCTTCGCGCGTGCGACAAGGCGCACGAGATCATCTTCCCCGCCCTGTTCAAACACTGCGGTGATGACATCATGACGCACACCCTGATCCTTCAGCATCACTTTCAAGCGGTCGGCAAAGAAAGCGAGCAAATCGGTAAGCAGCGCGTCTTTCTTCTGGCCGCTTTTCTCAAGTACGCTGGCTGAATAAGCTGAGAGCGTCGTGCCCAACACCTGCATCAGCGGCAGGCGGAGGTTATTCTCCAGCACGATGCGGATGATGCCGAGCGCGGCGCGGCGCAGGGCGAACGGGTCCTTGGAGCCGGTGGGTTTCTCCCCGGCCGCGAACAGGCCCACAAGGCTGTCCAGCTTGTCAGCAAGCGAGACGCAGATGGCGACCTTGCTGGTCGGCACGTCATCTTCGGCCCCGGCGGGTTTGTAATGGTCGCGGATGGCGTCGGCGACGTCGGCGTCCTCACCCTGCGCGGTGGCGTAATAGCGGCCCATGACGCCCTGCAATTCCGGAAATTCGCCGACCATACCGGTGACCAGATCGGCCTTGGCCAGTTGCGCGGCGCGGCCAACTTTCGCGGCATCGGCTTTCACGTAGTTATTCAGTTCCAGCGCCAGTGACTGGATACGCACCGCCTTCTCCGCCATGCTGCCGAGCTTGGCGTGGAACAGCATGCCGTCCAGTTTTTTCGCCCATTCGGCGAGCGGGGTCTGACGATCCTGATTCCAGTAGAACTTGCCGTCCTCCAGACGCGCCTTCAGCACGCGCTGATTGCCATGCACGATGGCCTTGCCGCCATCGCGGGCGGGCATGTTGGCAACCAGCAGGAAGCGGTTGGAGATACTCCCCCCCTGCGGGGGAGTCGAAACCGCGTCCGCGGTTTCGGTGGGGGGTAATGCACCCGCGCCCGCGAAAGCACCCCCCACCAAATCCGCCTGCGCCGGATTTGGCTCCCCCGCAAGGGGGGAGCGGGAGGATTGCAGCGCGAAATATTTCTGGTGATGGCGCATCTCCAGCACCAGCACTTCCGGGGGCAGATCGAGATATTCTTTTTCAAAGCCGCCCGTGGACACGGCGGGCCACTCGACAAGGCCGGTGACTTCCTCCAGCAGGCGCTCATCGCGGCGCAGCGCGAGCCCTTCGCGCTTGGCGGCTTCCTCGGCGAAATTGAGGATGGTCGCCTTGCGCTTGGCTGCATCGGCGATCACATGCGCCTTCTCCAGCGCGGCCTCATACTCGCGCGGATGCGAGAGCGTGATGGCCTCGCCGCTCAGGAAGCGGTGACCGTAGGTGATGTTGTTCGAAGTCAGATGGCCGAACGACACCGGCACCACCTCGCCTTCTAGCAGGCAGCAGATATTCTTCAGCGGACGCACCCACGTCATCGCATGCGCGCCCCAACGCATGGATTTCGGCCAAGGGAAATCGCGCAAGGCGCCTTCCACGATGCCCGTCAAAGCGGCCTTCGTCGGCTGGCCCTTCTGCTCGACCACGGCGAAATAGAACATCTCGCCCTTGATATCGCGCTGTTCCAATTGCTCCACCGTAAGGCCCACGGAACGGCAGAAGCCGTCCACAGCCCCGGCAGGCGCGCCGACCTTCGGGCCCTTGCGCTCGGAAGAAAGGTCTGGCTGCTGCGTTGGTAGGCCGCTCACGCGCACGGCGAGGCGGCGCGGGGTGACGAATTTCTCGATGCCGGAGAAAGCCAGCCGCGCCTCGCTCAGCGCCGACTCAATGCGGCGCGCCAGATCGTCGATGGCCGCGGTCTGCATCCGCGCCGGGATTTCCTCGGAAAACATTTCTAGCAGGAAATCAGCCATGATGTTTGACCTTGTTGTTCGCGTCCATCAGCACCACGCGGGGCTGGAAGGTTTTTGCTTCCTCCGCGTCCATCGACGCAAAGGCGCAGATGATGACGAGGTCACCCTTCTGCACCAGACGCGCCGCGGCGCCGTTCACCTGAATCTCGCCACTGCCCGCTTTGCCCTCGATGGCATAAGTGGTGAAGCGCGCGCCGTTATGGATGTTCAGCACATCTACCTGCTCATAGGGCAGCAACCCCGCCGCATCCATCAGGTCGCGCGCGATGGTGATGGAGCCCTCATAATGGAGGTCCGAATTCGTCACCGTTGCCCGGTGCAGTTTGCATTTGAGGAGGGTGAGGTTCATGCGACGTCCTCCAGAGAGGATTCAGGATTGAGGGTTCGGGATTCAGGTTTTAGCGATTTTCGTAAGCCGTTTAGCATCCGGCCAATCTCGCTGCTTAGAAGCAATAGCGGTTCAAGTGCATCTTTGGGAAGCATGTCATGTTCATGAGCAAGAAGGAGATGCGTTTCTGCCTCGGCAAGAGAACTATAGGCAATATTCAAAAACCGAATGTAATCCCCCGTTGTCGAGCGGGCATGTCCCTCGGCAATGTTGGCTGCCACAGAAACTGCGGAACGCTTCAGCTGGCTGCTAAGTCCGTACTGCTCATCTTTGGGAAAACCCGTCGTGGCAAAATAGACTGCTTTTGTAAAAGCCATCGCCTTTTGCCAGACCATCAGATCTCGATAACTTCTCACGCTCACGCCGCTGCCTTCCCTGAATCCTGAATCCCGGCGCCTGAATCCTCTGTTCCCAGCCACGCGGCGCAGCAGCATTTGGCCAGCGCGCGGACGCGGCCGATATAGGCAGCGCGTTCGGTGACGCCGATGGCACCGCGTGCATCAAGCAGGTTGAAGCGGTGCGAGGCCTTCATCACCTGGTCATAGGCGGGAAGTGCCAGCCCTTTTTCCAGCAGCGCGAGGCATTCTTTCTCGGCGTCATTGAAATGGCGGAACAGCATCTCGACGTCGGCATGCTCCAGATTGTAGCCTGACATCTCAACCTCGTTGCGCTTGAAGACGTCGCCGTAGCTCACGGCGGGGAAGCCGTCGCGCGGGGCGTTGTATTGCAGATCGTACACGTTCTCGACGCCCTGAATATACATCGCGATGCGCTCCAGCCCGTAGGTCAGCTCGCCGGAGACGGGCTTGCACTCGAAGCCGCCGACCTGCTGAAAGTAGGTGAACTGCGTCACTTCCATGCCATCGCACCAGACTTCCCAGCCCAGCCCCCACGCACCGAGCGTCGGTGATTCCCAGTCATCCTCCACAAAGCGGATGTCATGCGCCAGCGGGTCGATGCCGAGGCGGCGCAGGGATTCGAGGTAGAGGTCCTGAATATTGTCCGGCGAGGGTTTCAGGATCACCTGGAACTGGTAGTAATGCTGCAGGCGGTTGGGGTTCTCGCCGTAACGCCCATCCTTCGGGCGGCGGGAGGGCTGCACGTACGCGACGTTCCACGCGTCCGGCCCCAGCGCGCGCAGGGTGGTGGCCGGGTGGAAGGTGCCTGCACCCACTTCCATGTCATAGGGCTGCAGAATCACGCAGCCCTGCTCGGCCCAGAAATGCTGGAGGGTGAGGATGATGTCCTGAAAGGCAAACGGTGTGGCATTCGCCATGGCGCGGCGCTCCTGTTAAACGAGCGTGTTGTACGCGCAAGCCCCCTCGGAATGCAATGGTTTTATGGCCAGTAAGGCCATCAGGCCACGTCGCCGGAGTGCAGGGTCACTTTGACGGTAACGGTCAGATATACGAGGCTATAAGCAAAGGCTTTAAGATAGTGCGTAATGAAACGCCCGCCTTTGATTTGCATTGAAATATACACCATTTTTTAGTGGCATTGTCCCATTAAGATA
>DBAY01000037.1:0-16878 GCA_002291925.1 Alphaproteobacteria bacterium UBA998
GCAGCGCGTAGCAGGGGCAAACTATAATCCCTACGCCACTAGCCGATTCAGCGGCTGCTCTGCTCTCGCGCCGATTTGCTGGATGATTTCGCCTGCGCAACGATGACCCATCTGGGCGGCTTCGCGCAGGCTTTCCCCCCGGCTGAGGCCATAGAGGAACCCGGCGGCAAACAGGTCGCCGGCCCCGGTAAGGTCCACCACGCGCTGCACGGGCTCAGCCTCCACGTGGAAGCCGTCGCCGTTCAGCCACACATCTGCGCCTTCCGCGCCACGCGTGACCACCAGCAGCTTCACCTGCGAGGCGATCCATTTCGACGCCTCCGCGAGGTTTTCCTGCTGTGCGAGGGCCTTGGCCTCATGCTCGTTGGCAAACAGAATGTCGATGTCGCTTTTCAGCAACGCGCGGAACTCCTCGCGGTGCCGCTCGACGCAGAACGTGTCGGAGAGGGTGAAGGCAATGTGACGGCCCGCGCCCTTCGCCGCGCGTATCGCCTTGCGGATGCCTTCCTTGGCAGCGGGCTGGTCCCACAGATAGCCTTCCAGGTAAAGCAGCGCGCTCTCCGCGATCACGGCCTCATCCACATCCTCGGGCGCGAATTCCGTGCAGGCGCCAAGAAACGTGTTCATAGTGCGCTCGGCATCGGGGGTCACGCAGACGAAGCAGCGCGCGGTGGGAAGCCCGGTTTTCGCAGCGGGCACATCAAAACTGACGCCGGTGGTGCGCATGTCGTGGCGGAAAATGCCGCCGAGCGTGTCGTCATGCACGCGGCCCATATAGGCCGTGCGTGCCCCGAGTGAGGCCAGCGCCGCCACCGTGTTGGCCACCGAGCCGCCGGAGCATTCCGTGCACTGGCCGAGCGCCGCGTAGAGCGCTTCCGCCCGCGCCGCGTCGATCAGCGACATGCCGCCCTTGGGCATCTGCTGCTCAGCGAGGAAGGCATCGTCCACCCGCGCCAGAATATCGACGATGGCGTTGCCGACGCCGGTGACATCAAAGCGGGTGCCTTGCGTGTTCAAAGGGAAATGGGTCATGCGAACTGCCTCCTGATGGCGTTGAGTTGTTCCGGCGTGTCGATGCCGGGGGGTTCTTCATTCACGCGCGCCACGGCGATGCGCATCCCTGCCTCCAGCGCGCGCAGTTGTTCGAGTTTCTCTCTCAGCTCCAGCGGACTCGGCGGCAGGCTGACAAAACGCTGCAATGTGGCACGCAGGTATGCATAGATGCCGATGTGATGATAGAGCGGCCCGTCGCCCGACGGCGCGGTGGCGCGGGTAAAATAGAGCGCGCGGCCCTGTCGCGCGTTGCCTTCCGCCCAGCTAACAATGGCTTTCACGACTGCTGGGTTGTCGCGGTCGGCGGCGTGGCGCAGCTCGCAGACCAGCGTCGCCATGTCGGCCTCGCCCAGCGCGTCCGCCGCCGCACGCACCAGCGCCGGGGGCAGGGTGGGCACGTCGCCCTGCACGTTCACGATGACGTCATGTCGCCCGTCCGGATCGAGCCGGGTCAGCGCTTCCCACAAACGGTTCGATCCGCTCGGGTGCTCCGGCTGCGTCATCACCGCTTCGCCGCCTGCATTCTGCACTGCTTCGGCAATGCGCGCATCGTCGGTGGCGACCGCGACGCGGCCAACGCCCGAGGCCACCGCCTGCTCCCAGACGCGCACGATCATCGGTTTGCCCGCGATGTCGGCCAGCGGTTTGCCGGGCAGGCGGGTGGAGGCGTAGCGGGCGGGGATGAGGATAATGGGCTGCATGGGCGCGTCAAATGGCTCGGCAGGAGGGCGTGCGGCGATTTACTGATTGCATCCGAAACCTTGCGTCATTATAGAAGCGGAGTGCCGAAGCCTTGCAGCTTGCGGCGTTTTCACCCTCTTCATAGCGTGCCTTATGAACCTCTTCAAACAGATTGCATCGCGCCTGCTATCCATCCCCGGCGGCTTTTTCCGTTTTCTTACCGCGCCGTTCCGCAGCATGGACGGGCTGGAGCTGAACAAGCTCGCCGCCTCCGTGCTGCTGGCGGGCCTCATCGCCATGGTGGCGGGCAAGGTGGCGGACGTACTGTATGGCGGTGCCGAGCATGGCGAGAAGATGGAGCGCGGCTACACCATCGCGGGCGCCGAGGAAGGCGTGACGGCGGCCGCGCCGGCGGAAACCGGCCCGGTCGATATTGCGATCTTCCTCGCCAAGGCGGACCCGGCCAAGGGCGAAGCGGTGCATAAGGCATGCGTGACCTGTCACAGTTTCGAAAAAGGCGGCGCCGCCAAGGTGGGCCCGAACCTCTATGGCATCATCGGCCTGAAGCGCGCCCATATGGAAGGCTTCGCCTATTCCAAGGCCCTCACCGAAAAAGGCGGCAACTGGGATTTCCAGAGCATTTCCGAATTCCTGCACAAGCCTGCCAAATGGCTGCCTGGCACCAAGATGGCCTATGCGGGCGTAAAGGATGACCAGCAGCGGGCTGACCTCATCGCCTGGCTGAACCAGAACAGTGACAACCCGCTTCCGCTGCCCACCGCCCCGGCGGCCGACGCGGACCCGGCGGCCACGGTGAGCGATGAGAAAGTCGATCTGCCAACGTCTGCCGATGCAAAGAAAGCGCCGCAGGCGGCTTCCAAGGGCGCTTCGCAGAATTCCAAGTCTGAAACCGCCGAGCCCGGCACGCCTGCCGCGTCTGGCGTCGGCAAGCCCGTCCCGGATCAGACCGGCGCCGGCGGTGGCACCACCTCCAAGGAAGCGCTCAAGGATAACGAGAACGCCCCCGGCAGTGCGAATACCACGAAGGAATAATAGTTTATTCTTCATAAAAAGGGCCGCTCACGCGAGCGGCCCTTTTTTTTCACCATGAGCCCCCTCCCCAATAGGGGGAGGGGCTTCTAGCGATGGCGGGCCAGCCGCAAATAACGGAAGATGATTCAGCGTTCGTCAGCTAGCGTAGCAGCAGCAGTTCCAGTGAGCGTGTGATCGTGTCGCGGGCGTGGGCGATGCTGGCGACGGGGCGGGAAAGGGCATCGGCACTCACCGTGGTCATGGCCATCAGCAGCAGCAGATACTCGCGCTTGCCCAGCCCCTCCTCGATCATCACGGGGATGTTGAGCAAACCTTTGGGCAGTTTGCTGCCCTCGGCGGGCACCAGCGGGGCGACGATACGCTCGCTGGCTTTCTGCAGCCGGTCGGATTGCAGCACCGCCATGTAGGGGAATTGCTGCCGCAGCGTCAGGACCGGCGTGTCAAACACATCAAACTGCGCCATCGGTCTCTCTCAGCTTTTCAGCGAAACGGCCCTCACGTCCGGCGAATTCGGCATAGCCCTCCAGTTCGGCGGAGAGGGTGCGGTGCAGTTCCGCTTCCCTATGGGCTTCCAAGGCTGCTGCGATGGCGGTCTCCGCGATGCGCGATTCGTTCAGCCCCGCTGCCTTAGCCTTGCGGTGCAAATCCTCGTTGATGGTCAGGCTCACCGTCTTGCGACGGGCATGGATGTTGTAATACATGAAGAAATCCTCCGCATGGGGTAAGTGACACGGGTATTCGTACCGGGGCAACGGCAAGCCTGTCAAGGCTCCATCTGTCGTAATAAAAACTGTCAGAAAAGCGATTTCTATTTACAGGAGGAAGGAGACTGAATAATAACGAAACCATGATGGATGCCTTCCAATTGCCCGTAGGTTATCTCTGGCTGATCGCCGGCGCGCTACTGATGGCACTCGAAGCCTTCGGCGCGCCGGGCATCGGCCTGTTGTTCGGAGGCATCGCGGGGGTGCTGGTCGGTATCTTGCTGCAGGCGGACGTGCTCGCCCTCACCGATTACACGTTGCAATTCGGTCTCTGGTTTGCCTTTACCGCCGTCACGGCACTGCTCCTGTGGAAACCCATGCAGCGCTGGCGCTCCAAACCCACAGAAGTCCATCCGGAATTCCGCAACATGATTGGCGATCATGCCACCATCGTCGAGGGCGAGCTGGTGCGCGGCTCCACTGGGCAGGCCCGCTGGTCGGGCACCATCATGCTCGCCGAGATTGATCCTGTCGCCGATGCTACGCGCATCGCCGAGGGTGAACTTGTGGAAATCACCAATGTGCGCGGCAATACGCTGTATGTGCGGCCGCGCGGGTCCCGTCGCATGGAGGAAATCATCTGATGTCACCTGTTTTTGCTGTCATTACCTTCATCATCGTCCTGCTCGTCTGGAAGGGCGTCAAAATCGTCCCCCAGCAATCGGCGTGGATCATCGAGCGGCTGGGCCGCTATGACCGCAGCCTTACAGCGGGTATGCACTTCCTCGTGCCTTTTGTCGACCGCGTAGCCTACAAGCACTCGCTGAAAGAACATGCTTATGATGTGCAAGAACAGACCGCGATCACGCGTGACAACGTGTCGCTGGTACTGGATGGCGTGATCTACATCCGCATCGTCGATCCGACACAGGCCTCGTATGGCGTTAGCAACCCCATCTTCGCGGTTACCCAGCTGGCGCAAACCACGATGCGCTCGGAAATTGGAAAGCTGGCGCTGGATGAGTCCTTCGAGGAGCGCGAGCGGTTGAATGCCAATATCGTGAAGGCCATCAACGATGCCGGCCAGACGTGGGGCATCCAGTGCATGCGCTACGAGATCAAGAATATCTCCCCACCGCAAAGCGTGCTGAAGGCGATGGAGCTGCAGGTCGCGGCCGAACGTCAGAAACGCGCGGAAATCCTGCAATCGGAGGCGGATCGCCAGTCACGCATTAACGTCGCCGAAGGCCAGAAGCAGGAAGTGGTATTGCAGTCCGAGGGCTCGATGACGGACCAGATCAACCGCGCCAAGGGGGAGGCGGAAGCGATTCTGGCTGTCGCCGAAGCCACCGCGCGGGGCATCGAGATGATCGCCGCCGCCATTCGCCAGGAAGGCGGCACCGAAGCCGTGGCGCTGCGCGTGGCCGAGCAGTATGTCGGCGCGTTCCGCCAGCTTGCCAAGGAATCCACGACTGTGCTGCTGCCCGCCAACGCGGGCGATGCGGGCAGCATGGTCGCGCAAGCGATGGGCGTATTTGACACGCTGCGCCGGGAGCGCGGCGCAGCGATTGCCGCCGCACAGGGCCCGTGGCAGAAGGCCTGATTTAACGCTAACTATGAGGTTTTTTCATGACTGAACAACCCATTAATCCTCATGTTAAAGATATCAGCGGAACTGACTATGCGGTGCTTTACTTGTGGTCCGTGTTTTATGTGGTGATTTTTGGTTTGGCGTTCACACTGTTGGGAGGCGTGTTCAGTTTGGGCTCACAGCTTCTTCTGCCAGTTGTGCCGATTGCCGGTACTATTCTAAGCTTGGTTCTCCCCATTATCATAGGCCTCGTTGCCAGCTATCTCACGGTCAAAATCACGTGGGCGGCTTCATTAAAATACCCGGTTGGCAGCAAAAAACCTGCGCGGACAGAAAAACGAGGCGTCTTGACAACGGTTATTTTCATTATCAGCGTGCTTTTGGTAGCCTTTTTTCTGGTGTTTCCCATCGTCATGGCAGTTTACGGTGGTGCTTTCGTAGGTGCCATTCATCTATTCACCAAAACTTTTCATAGAGAGTCCGCCATTGTTGAGCTGAACAGCTTGGTGCCTCTAATGGAGCCACTTAAGGCTATGGCGAGTTATTTTTTGTACAGAGCATTATTCTGCGTCCTGTTCGTTCAACTGCTTTTTATAATGTTATTCAAGAACCCGCGCCTGGAGATATATTCTTCTGGCCTCCTCAGAAATGTGCCATTCTGGCTTGAGGAAAAGCCAAGCCATCAAAAGTGACGCTTTCGGTCTGTCCAATTCTTGCGGTGCCTTTTGGCTCGCTATCGCTCTTTCAATTCGCTCCGGCTGTTTGAGATAGTCAGGCCGGAGGCTTGCTGCATGGCGTAAAACGGCCTATAGAACAGGAATGCTCAGGTCAAACCTTCAGAAAACGCTTGTTTTCTTTTTTGTTTTGCTGCTTCCGGGTCTTTCTGCTGGCACGGTTCATGAAACACCGCCTGCGTCGTATGGCGTCCATCTCGGAGAACGGTTTGGTCCGCCCATGCCGCACACGCCCGCTCCGCAACACGCGCTGGTACTGTTCGGCAAGGCAAAATATCCCAAGAATTTCCGCCAGTTTGCCTATGTGAACCCTCAAGCACCCAAAGGTGGCACGGTGCGGCTCTATGCCCCCGGCAGCTTTGACAATTTAAATCCCTTCATCCTGAAGGGCATCGCCGCGCCGGGCATGGCGGAATTGTTCTATGACAGCCTGATGACCCTCGCGTTGGATGAGCCGCAGACCTATTACCCGCTGGTGGCCGAGTCGGTGGATCTGTGGGAGGACCGCAGCCAGGCGGTGTTCAAGATCAATCCCAAGGCGCGGTGGCATGACGGCTCGCCCATCACTGCCGAGGATGTGGTATGGTCGCTGGAAGCCCTGAAAACCAAGGGTGCGCCGAATTTCCAGTTGCTTTTTAAGCCGATCCGGGCCGAAGCGGAGGATGCGCACACGGTGCATTTTTATTTCGAAGACCCGATGAACCGTGAGCTGCCCTTTTATGCCGCCAGCATGCCACTTTTTCCGAAAGCATACTATGCGGGCCGCGATTTCGCCAAAACTTCGCTGGAGCCCCCGCTGGGCGGCGGGCCGTACAGGGTCGCCTCCCTCGATCCGGGACGGCGCATCACCTTCGCGCGCGTCGCCGATTACTGGGCGAAGGACCTTCCCTCGCGCCGGGGCATGTTCAATTTCGACACGGTGCGCTATGACGTCTACCGCGACGAAACCGTGGCGCTCGAAGCCTTCAAGGCGCACGAATATGACGTACGCGAGGAATATATCGCCCGCAACTGGGCCACGGCCTATGATTTCCCCGCCGTGCGTGACGGACGCGTGAAGAAATACGACGCCACGCACAAGATTCCGCGCGGCATGCAGGCCTTCGCGTTCAACCTGCGCCGTCCGCAGTTCGAGGATCGGCGCGTGCGCGAGGCGATTTCCATGACGATGGATTTCGAGTGGATGAACAAAACGCTGTTCTACGGCGCCTATGACCGCAATGACAGCTTCTTCCAGAATACGGAGTTCGCCGCCACGAAACTGCCCGATGCCGCGGAAATGAAGCTGTTGGAGCCCTATCGCAGCGAACTGCCAGAGGAAACCTTCACCAAGGTCTACACCCCGCCGGTCAGCGACGGCAGCGGCAATATCCGCCCGCGGCTGGTGGAAGCGCAAAAGCTGCTGAACGAGGCGGGCTGGCGCATCGGCCCCGATGGCTGGCGCGTGAACGAGAAAACCGGCAAGACGCTGAGCGTCGAATTCATGATGAACCAGGCGACCTTCCAGCGCGTCATCATGCCGATGATCCGCAATCTGCGCCGTCTCGGCATTGATGCCCGCTACCGGCAGGTGGATGACGCGCAATTCCAGAAGCGTATTGAGCAGAAGGATTTTGACATCATCTCCTATTGGTGGAACATGGGCATCATGTTTCCGGGGAACGAGCAGCTAGGCTTCTGGCACTCCAGCCAGGCGGACGTGCATGGGAGTCTAAACTTCACCGGGCTGAAGCTCGACGTGGTCGATACGCTGCTGGGCAAGATTTCCGGTGCCAGCCGCCTGGAGGATCTGGTCACGGCGAGCCGGGCGCTCGATCGGGTGTTGCTATGGCAGCACGTCATCATCCCGCACTGGAGTATCTCGCATTTCCGCACCGCCTACTGGGACATGTTCGGCCTGCCCGCCACCCGGCCAGATTACAATCTCGGCCTGTGGACCTGGTGGGTGAGGCCGGAGGTGATCAAACAGCAGCAACAGCGCGCGGGGGGCACGCCATGACCGCCTATATCCTGCGCCGCCTGCTGCTGATGATTCCGACATTGTTCGGCATCCTCCTGCTCAATTTCGCCATTGTGCAGGCCGCGCCGGGCGGGCCGGTGGACCAGATCATTTTCAAGCTCACCAATCCGGGCGCCGCGGCGGGCGGGGCCACTGGTCGCTTCACTGGCAGCGGGGCGACGGAGGCAGGCGGCAGCAACCGGGTCGCCGCGCAGGACGCCACGTCCACTTCGCGCAGCGCGCGCGGTATCGACCCGGAAATGCTGGCGCAGATCGAAAAGCAGTTCGGCTTTGACAAGCCCGCCCATGAGCGTTTCTGGCTGATGCTGAAGAACTACCTGCATTTCGACTTCGGCGAGAGTTTCTACCGCAACCAGTCCGTCATCAGCCTCATCCGCGACAAGATGCCCGTCTCCATTTCGCTCGGGCTGTGGACGGTGCTGCTGATGTACTTCATCTCCATCCCCCTCGGCATCGCCAAGGCCGTGCGCGACGGCAGCGGTTTCGATGCCGTAACGAGCTGGATCATCCTGGTCGGCTACGCCATTCCGAGCTTCCTGTTCGGCATCCTGCTCATCATCCTGTTCGCCGGGGGCAGCTACTGGGACTGGTTCCCCATGCGTGGCCTCACCTCGGACAACTGGGAGCAGCTCTCCACCTGGGGCAAGGTGAAGGATTATGCCTGGCACATGACGCTGCCGCTCACCGCGCTGGTCATCAGCGAATTTGCCAGCATGACGCTGCTGACCAAGAATTCCTTCATCGACGAGCTCTCCAAGCTCTACGTGCTGACCGCCCGCGCCAAGGGGCTCACCCCGCGCCGCGTGCTGTACGGCCACGTGTTCCGCAACGCCATGCTGCTGGTGATTGCGGGCATCCCAATGAAACTGATGCGAATTTTCTTCACCGGCGCGCTGCTGATCGAGATTATCTTCTCGCTTGACGGGCTGGGGCTGCTCGCTTTCGAATCGGCGGTGAACCGCGATTACCCGGTGATGTTCGGCAGCCTGTTCATCTTCACGCTGCTCAGCCTCGTGCTCAGCCTGCTCAGCGACCTGCTCTACACGGTGGTTGACCCCCGCATCGATTTCTCGCGGAGGGATGCGTGAAGCGGCCCTGTCAAAAAGGCCCCAAATTTGCCCGTAGAGAGGAGGAAGCCTTATGAGGCTATCTCCGGTCACCCGGCGGCGTCTGGCAGCCTTCAGGGCCCATAAACGGGGCTTCTGGTCGTTCTGGATCTTCCTGCTGCTGTTTGGCGCGTCCCTGCCGGCGGAATTCATCGCCAACGACAAACCCATCGTGATGTCTTACAAGGGCCAGCTCTATTTCCCGGTGCTGATCATGTACCCGGAAACCACGTTCGGCGGCGATTTCGAGACGGAAGCCGATTACAAGGACCCCTACATCGCCCGGAAAATCATGGCCGATGGCTGGATGGTGATGCCGCCCCTGCCCTATGATTACCAGACCATCAACTTCGCCATCAGCAACGCCCCTTCGCCGCCCAGCGCGGAAAACCTGCTGGGCGTCGATGATCAAGGCCGCGACGTGCTGGCGCGGCTCATCTATGGCTTCCGGCTTTCCGTGCTTTTCGCCTTGACCCTGACCATCCTCAGCAGCGCCATAGGTATCCTGGCCGGGGCGGTGCAGGGCTATTTCGGCGGCTGGATCGACCTCAGCCTGCAGCGTTTCATCGAAATCTGGCACGGCCTGCCGATGCTGTTCATGCTGATCATCCTCGCCAGCTTCGTGGAGCCGAATTTCTGGTGGCTGCTCGGCTTGCTGCTGCTGTTTTCCTGGACGGACCTTGTCGGCGTGGTGCGGGCGGAATTCCTGCGGGCGCGCAATCTTGACTATGTACGTGCGGCGCGCGCGCTAGGCGTCCGCGAGCGCACCATCATGCTGCGCCACGTGCTGCCGAACGCCCTCGTGGCCGCGCTGACCTTCCTGCCCTTCAACCTCACCGCGGCGGTGACCACCCTCACCTCGCTGGATTTCCTTGGCTTCGGCCTGCCGCCTGGCTCGCCCTCGCTCGGGGAGCTGCTGGCGCAGGGCAAGACCAACCCGACTTATCCGTGGCTCGGCATCACCGGCTTCGTGGTGCTGGCCGTGCTGCTGGTGCTGATGATTTTTATCGGCGAGGCCGTGCGTGATGCGCTGAATCCCTACAAGGGCCGCCGCGCGGGTGTGCCGGTACCGCTGAAAGGGGGTGCCGCATGACGCTGCTCGCGGTGCAAGGGTTGCAGGTGGCCTTCGCGGGCAGCGCGCCCGTGGTGAAAGGCGTCAGCTTCACGCTGGAAAAGGGCGAAATGCTGGCGCTGGTCGGCGAATCCGGCTCCGGCAAGTCGGTCACCGCCCTGTCGCTCATGCAGCTGCATGACCGCACGCAGGTTGATTACCCGGCCGGCAGCATCCGTTTCGAGGGGCGCGAGCTGCTCGGCCAGCCGGAGAGGCAACTGCGCCAGCTGCGCGGCGACGACATGGCGATGATCTTCCAGGAGCCGATGAGCGCCCTCAACCCACTGCACTCCATCGGCAAGCAGATCGCTGAAATGATCCGGGTTCATCAACCCTTGCGCGAAACCGAAATTCGGGCCCGCGTGCATGAATTGCTTGGGTTGGTCGGGCTTGAGAAGCTGAAAGACCGGCTGGATGCCTACCCGCATCAGTTGTCCGGCGGCGAGCGCCAGCGGGTCATGATCGCCATGGCGCTGGCCAATCATCCGAAATTGCTGATTGCCGACGAGCCGACCACCGCGCTTGACGTCACGCTGCAGGCCCAGATCATTACGCTCCTGAAAGATCTCCAGCAACGGCTGGGCCTCGCCATCCTGTTGATTACCCATGATCTCACGCTGGTGCGCCACGCCGCCGACCGCGTCGCCATCATGCGCCACGGCGAACTCGTGGAGCAGGGCGTCACCGCCGAGGTGTTTGCCCGCCCTCAGCATGCCTACACGCAGCTCCTCCTCGCCAGCGAGCCCAGCGGATCGGCCGTGCCGCTGCCGGCCAGCCACCAAACCCTGCTGCGCGCCCGCGACGTTTCCGTGCGCTACCCGGCACCACGCCGCCTGTTCGCCCGCCGTACCCCGGATACGGTCGCCCTCGCCCCCACCTCGCTGAGCGTCGGCCAGGGCGAAACGGTGGGCATCGTGGGGGAATCCGGCTCGGGCAAGACGACACTAGGCCTCGCGCTGCTGCGGCTGGCGCGCGCCTCGGGGACCATCGATTATCAGGGCACCGACCTCAGCGCCCTTTCCACCCGCGCCCTGCAGCCCCTGCGACGCAAGCTGCAATTCGTCTTCCAGGACCCGTTCGGCAGCCTGAACCCGCGCATGAGCGTCGGCGAGATCATCGGCGAGGGGCTGACCGTCCATGAGCCCCAGCTCTCGCACAAGGAGCGCAAGGCGCGCGTGGTGGAGATTCTGCGCGAGGTGGGGCTGGAGCCGGAAATGCGCAACCGATACCCGCACGAATTCAGCGGCGGCCAGCGCCAGCGTATCAACATCGCCCGCGCCATGATCCTGGAGCCGGAACTGGTCGTGCTCGACGAGCCGACTTCCGCGCTCGATCTCTCCCTGCAGGCGCAGATCATCGCCTTGCTGAAGGAGATGCAGCAGCGGCGCGGCACCAGCTACCTGTTCATCAGCCACGATCTGCGTGTCATTCGCGCCATTGCCCACCGCATCATCGTCATGCGGCATGGGCAGATCGTCGAGGAAGGCCCCACGCAGGCTATTTTCGACGCCCCGCGGCAGCCCTACACGCGGGATCTGATCCGCGCCGCCTTCCTGCATGAAAATGGCTGAAATCCTGCAGGCGGGGCCTTATTCGGGATCGACGATGAACACCGAGGCGCCGGTGGTGTGGCGGCCCTCCAGCTCGGCATGGGCACGCGCGGCGTCCGAGAGGTAATAACTCTGCCCAATCGGCACTTTCAGCACGCCTTTCAGCAGCAAATCAAGGAAACTGGCCGCCAGCACGCCGTAATCGATCGTTTCGGCTATGTAATCACGCAAGCTGGGCCGCGTGTAAAAGAGCGAACCGCGCTGCATCAGATCCAGCGGGGCGATGGGCGGTACCGGGCCGGAGGCATTGCCATAGCTCACCATCAGCCCGAACCGCCGCAAGCAGCCGAGCGACGCCGCGAACGTCTCCGCCCCGATGGCGTCATACACCACGTTACAGCCGATTCCTTGCGTCAAATCACGCACGCGGGCGGCCAGGTCCCCCTCGCCCAGCACCAGTACCTCCTCGCAGCCGTTGGAGCCCGCCAGTGCGACTTTCTCGCGGCTGCCGACCGTGCCGATCACCCGCGCGCCCAGATGCTTCGCCCATTGTGCCAGCAGCGAGCCCACGCCGCCCGCCGCGGCATGCACCAGCACGGTCATGCCCGGCGCCAGCACGATGGTTCGCTGCACGAGGAACGCCGCCGTACAACCCCGCAGCAGGCAGGCGGCCGCCTGTTCCGGCTGGATGCCCTCGGGGATGCGCAGCAGGTCGTCCTCACGCATCAACCGGTGCGTGGCGTAGGCGCCTACAGGCCCCTTGCAGTACATCACCGCGTCGCCCGGCTTCAGGCCAACTACGTCCGGGCCCACCGCCTGCACGATGCCCGCCCCTTCCAGCCCCGGCGTGAAGGGCCAGGACGACACGGGATAAAGCCCGCTGCGGTGGTACGTATCGATGAAATTGAGCCCGACCGCCTTCTGGACGATTAGCACCTCATCGCCCTGCGGCGTGCCCGGCGTGATGGCTTCCCAGCGGAGCACGGATGGCCCGCCGGGCTGATGGGCGCGGATGGCATGGGGCATAAGGACGCGGCACGTTTGAATTTCTCTTGGCGCGGTAGTATGTAGGCGGCCATGACGCCGATGCAAGCGCAATCCGACGATACCATCGTGGCCCTCGCCAGCGCGCCGGGCCGCGCGGGCGTAGCCGTGCTTCGCCTGTCCGGCCCGCAGGTGCCCGATGCCCTGCAAGCGCTGGGGGTGCACCCACTGCCCGCCGCGCGCCATGCGACGTTGCGTCGCTTGCGGCACCCGCAGTCCGGCGACGTGCTGGACCAGGGGCTCGTACTTTATTTTGCTGCCCCCCACAGCTTCACGGGCGAGGACGTGGCGGAGCTGCAGGTCCATGGCAGCCGCGCCGTGGTGGCGAGCCTGCTTTCCTGCCTTTGCGCGCTGCCCCATGTGCGCCTGGCGGAGCCGGGCGAGTTTGCACGCCGCGCCTTTTATCACCACAAGCTCAATCTCGCCGAGCTGGAAGGGCTGGCCGATCTTATCGATGCCGAAACGGATGCCCAGCGGGCCCAGGCCCTGCGCCTGATGGAGGGCTCACTTTCTTATGTTTGCGAGGCGCTGCGTCAGGGCCTGATGAAAACGCTGGCCTATGCGGAGGCGTTCTTGGATTTCCCCGACGAGGACCTGCCCCCGGCCGCGCTGGCGGAAATGAACGGCGAGCTCGCCCAAGCCGCCAGCGACATCGCCACGCTGCTCGCACGCGCCGGGCAGGCAGAGACGATTCGTGAGGGGTTTCGCGTTGCCTTGCTGGGCGCGCCCAATGCGGGGAAATCCTCGCTGCTGAACGCGCTGGCACAGCGCGAGGTGGCCATCGTCACCGAGCGCGCGGGCACGACGCGGGACATTTTGGAAGTGCGACTGAACCTGCAGGGTTATCTGGTGATTCTGGCGGATATGGCAGGTTTGCGCGAGACGGACGATGCCATCGAGCAGGAAGGCATTCGCCGCGCTCTCGCCTATGCACGGGAGGCCGATCTGCGGCTGTGGCTGGTCGATGGATCGCAGCCCGCCTCCTCGCTGGAAGCCACAGGCCTTATGTACCAGCCCGGCGATCTGATCGTCTTCACCAAGCAGGACTTGCCCGCCCACCCATCCCTGGCTTCGCAAACCGCTGCCAACCTTAAGGTTTCCGCCCAGACCGGCGAGGGCATCCCGCAGTTGCTTCAAGCACTTGGTTCCCATATGATGACGCGCTTTACGGCCTCGGAAACCTGTGTGCTGGTACGGCAACGGCACGTGAATGCCTTCCATTCGGCCCAGCAACACCTGACCGCCGCCATGGCGGAAGATGACCTGACGCTCAAGGCTGAGGAAATACGCTTGGCCATCCGCGCTATATCTGCCGTCATTGGCGCGGTAGACGTTGAGGATATACTAGATATTGTGTTTGGCTCGTTTTGCCTTGGAAAATGATTTTTTTGTTTCACGTGGAACAGATGTATGACGGATAGAGATTTTAACGTGATTGTTATCGGGGGCGGCCATGCGGGCACAGAAGCCGCCGCCGCCGCCGCACGCTTGGGCGCCCATACGGCGCTTATTACGATGAACCTTTCCAAAATCGGCGAAATGTCTTGTAACCCCGCTATTGGAGGCGTGGGCAAAGGCACGTTAGTACGCGAAATCGATGCACTAGACGGCGTCATGGGGCGTGCAATTGACCTGGCGGGCATCCATTACAAAATGCTCAATCGCAGCAAAGGGTCCGCCGTATGGGGTCCCCGCGCGCAAGCCGACCGCAAACTCTATCGGCAAGCAGTTCAGACCATATTAGGCACCTATGCACATCTCGAATGTATTGAGGATGAAGTCTCGGATCTCATCGTCGAGGACGGAAAAGTTGTGGGCGTACGCGGCCCGAACAATAACTATTCCGCGCGCGCTGTGGTGCTGACCACGGGAACATTTCTCAACGGACTTATTCATATCGGCTCAGCCCAGCGTGCGGCCGGACGCATTGGCGAGCCACCGGCAAAAGCTCTTGCCGAGCGTTTGCGCTCGCTAAACCTGAACATGGGACGCCTGAAAACGGGAACCCCTCCCCGTCTGGATGGCCGAACGATTCTCTGGGAGATGGTTGAGCGCCAGCCCAGTGATGACATCCCCGTGCCCTTCTCGTATCTGAATGATGTCATTACCTTGCCCCAAATTGCATGTGGCATCACTCGCACGACCGCGGAAACGCATCAGATTATTCGGGATAACCTTTCTCAGAACCCACTTTATAGCGGCAAGATTCAAGGCCGCGGGCCGCGCTATTGTCCCTCCATTGAGGATAAGATTGTACGGTTTGCCGACAAAGAATCGCACCAGATTTTCTTGGAGCCGGAGGGGTTGGATGACTTTACCGTCTATCCAAATGGCATCTCCACCTCCTTCGACGAAGCGATTCAGCAGAAGATTGTACGCAGTATTCCGGGACTGAAAGAAGCGATAATTTCACAGCCTGCCTATGCCGTGGAGTATGACTATGTCGATCCGCGTGAACTTTTACCGACACTGCAACTGCGCAAACTGAAGCAGCTTTTCCTGGCGGGCCAGATCAACGGAACAACGGGGTACGAAGAAGCTGGCGCTCAAGGGCTCGTGGCAGGTGCTAATGCGGCTCTGTCGACGCAAGGTGAAGAATTCACGCTTTTGCGTTCCGAGGCCTTGACCGGGGTCATGATTGATGACCTGACGCTTCAGGGTGCGCCCGAGCCTTATCGTATGTTCACTTCCCGGTCGGAATTCCGTCTCAGTGTCCGGGCCGATAATGCGGATCGTCGCTTGACGGAAAAAGGGCGTGTGCTGGGCTTAGTGAGCGATGTCCGTTGGCAGCGTTATTCAGAGTATCAATGCGCATTAGGTAACGTACGACGTGAACTGCGCAAAGTAACTTACAGTCCTAACACTCTGACCGCAGCTGGCCTGCATTTCAATCATGACGGTATTCGTCGCGATGGGCTGGCTATCCTCGCCCATACGGAGGCAACGGATGAGCGGATGATTCCCCTCTTCCCGGCTTGGGCATCAGCTCCGGCATCGGTGCGCGAGGCGCTTCGGATTGATGCAAAGTATTCAGGTTATTTGGAGCGGCAGGAGCGCGATATATCCCAGTTTGCTAAGGACGAGTATCTAATACTGCCAGAGCATCTGGATTACTCAGCGATTCCGTCCCTTTCGAATGAGATGAAGGAGAAGCTGAGCCTCGCCCGTCCGGCGACGTTCGGTGCTGCCACCCGACTCCCCGGTGTGACACCGGCCGCCTTGACCGCCCTCCTCGCTTATGTGCGGCCAAAGAAAAATGCTGCATAATCTCTCACTTCCATTTCTTGTTTCACGTGAAACATTAGATCGACTGGAAATCTATCTCGACCTCTTGTCCCGGTGGAACCAACGGATCAATCTGGTGGGGAAGTCCACCGTTCCTGATGGGCTTCAACGTCATATCATTGATTCAGCTCAGCTCTTCTCCTTGTTGCCAGCCCCCCTGACATGCTTTGTCGATATGGGAAGCGGCGCCGGGCTGCCCGGTGCCGTCCTGGCGCTGATGGGTGTGGAAAATGTTCATCTCGTAGAGTCAGATAAGCGCAAAGCGGCCTTTCTTCAAGAGGTTGGCAGGGAAACCGGCATTTCTTTCCAGGTGCATCATTGCCGGATTGAAGCAGCGCCCCCCCTTGCCGCCGATGTGGTCACGGCACGCGCGTTGGCGCCGCTTCCACTATTACTAGAGTATGCGTCACGATTTTTACATACCAATAGCTTTTGCCTCTTTCCTAAAGGTGCAAATTATATTAAAGAACTAGATGAAGTCACGGGTTGGGATTACACGCTGGAACGCCACCCAAGCGTCACTCACCCGGAATCCGTGATTTTGCAATTCTCCCATCTCAGGCGCACCCCATGACCCGCATCATTGCCATCGTCAATCAGAAAGGTGGGGTCGGCAAGACGACCACCGCCGTCAACCTCGCCACCGCCCTCGCCGCCATCGGCCAACGCACCCTGATTATCGACCTGGACCCCCAAGGCAATGCCAGCACCGGCCTCGGCATCGACTCGGGCCGCCGTAAAGTCACCTCCTACGATTTGTTCATCGGCGGCAAGACGGTTTCGGAAACGAAACAATCCACGGATATTCCCCGCCTCGATATCATTCCTTCCAACATCGATCTCTCTGGCGCGGAGATCGAACTGGTCAATCTGGAAGGCCGGGAACAACGCCTCAAAGCGGCGCTGGCGCAGGAAGCCCTGCCCTATGACTATGTGCTGATCGACT
>DBAY01000037.1:17199-29839 GCA_002291925.1 Alphaproteobacteria bacterium UBA998
TATGACTATGTGCTGATCGACTGCCCGCCCTCGCTGGGCCTGGTGACGGTCAATGCCCTGGTTGCCTCCCAGTCCGTGTTCATCCCACTGCAATGCGAATTCTACGCGCTGGAAGGCCTCAGCCACCTGCTGAAAACCATCCAGCTCATCAAGCGCAAGCTGAACCCGGCCCTCGATATTCTTGGGATCGTGCTCACCATGTATGACAAGCGCAACCGCCTGACCGAGCAGGTCGAAGACGATGTGCGCAGCGTGCTGGGCGAACAGGTCTGCAAGACGGTCATCCCGCGCAACGTGCGGATGTCCGAAGCCCCGTCGTTCGGGAAACCCGCGCTGGTCTATGACATCAATTGCCGCGGCTCGCAGGCCTACCTGAAACTCGCCCGCGAAATCATCCGCAAGGAAGACATCCGGATTGACGCACCCGCCCAGACTGCGGCATAAGGGACGGATTCGTCGCTGACCATAAGGGGATGGCATGAGCAACGCACCGAAAAAAGGGCTGGGCAAAGGCCTCTCCGCCCTGATGTCCGAGGATTACAGCACCGCGATGGGTGAGGACGTTCCCGCCACGGGCAATACGCTTCCCCTCGGCGAAATCGTTTCCGGACGCTACCAGCCGCGCCATAAGTTCAGCGAACAGTACCTTCAGGAACTCTCCGACTCCATTCGTAAGAATGGCATCATGCAGCCCATTCTGGTGCGCAAGACCGAGGCCGGCAAATACGAGATCATCGCCGGGGAGCGCCGGTGGCGGGCCGCCGGGATGGCCGGGCTCACCGAGGTGCCGGTCATCATCAAGGACATCGATGACAAGCAGGCGCTCGAGCTGGCGCTCATCGAGAACATCCAGCGGCAGGACCTGACCCCGCTGGAAGAAGCCTCCGGCTATCAGCGCCTGATGGATGAATTCAGCTATACGCAGGAAGAGCTGGCGGGCACCGTCGGTAAGAGTCGCAGCCACGTCGCCAACCTGCTGCGCCTGCTCAGCCTGCCGGAGAAAATCAAGGCGTATCTGGACGAAGACAAACTCACCATGGGCCATGCGCGGGCGCTGCTGAATGCCAAGGACGCTGAAATGCTGGCCGACGAGGTGGTGAAGCGCGGCCTCAATGTCCGCCAGACGGAAAATCTCTGCCGCACCGGACTGCCGACCGGCAAGGAGCCCTCCGGTGCGCCGCGCCGGGCGGGCAGCACCGGCCGTTCCTCCGCCGCGCGCGATAAGGACCCGGACATTCTCGCGCTGGAAGAAACCTTGTCAGAGAATCTCGGCCTCAAGGTCAGCATCAACGACGAAGGCCAGCACGGCCAGATTATCATCTCCTACGATTCCCTCAGCCAGCTCGATGACATCCTCCGGCGTCTTGGCGGCGGCGCTTAGCCAGCTCAGCGGCGCGCAACGCCGGTTCCACCTACATCTCGTCTCCGATTCCACCGGCGAGACGGTGAGCAGCGTCGCGCGCGCGGCGCTGGCGCAGTATGAGGGTATCGAACCGGAAGAGCATATCTGGTCGCTGGTGCGTACACCGAACCAGATGAAGAAGGTGCTGGCCGGCATCACCGAGCATCCGGGCGTGGTGCTGTTCACGCTGGTGGACAAGGAACTGCGCGACATTCTGAAGCAGCATTGCCATCAACATAACCTGCCGTGCGTGCCGGTGCTGGCGCGGGTAATCTCCGAGCTCACCGCCTATCTGGGCATGCAGACCATCGCGCAGCCGGGCAAGCAGCATGAGCTGAACGAGGATTATTTCTCTCGCGTCGAAGCCATCAATTTTGCGCTGGCGCATGATGACGGGCAGGCGACCTGGGAGCTGGAAGAAGCGGACGTAGTGCTGGTCGGCGTCTCGCGCACCTCGAAATCGCCGACCTGCGTGTACCTGGCCTATCGTGGTTACAAAGCGGCTAACGTGCCCTTCGTGAGCGGCGTGCCGTTGCCGGAGGGGCTGGGGCAGCTCAAGCGGCCGCTGGTGGTGGGCCTCACCATCGACCCGGACCGGCTGCTACAGATCCGCACGACGCGCCTGCAATCCCTGACGGGGAAGGGGGAGACGAATTATGTCGACCTTGAGCAGATCCGCGCCGAAGTCACCGAATCGCGAAAGGTGTATGCCAAGTACCATTGGCCCGTCATCGATGTGACGCGGCGTTCGGTGGAAGAAACCTCGGCTACCATTATCCAGTATTACCAGAAACATTACGAAAAGCGGATCCAGCATGGCGGCCAGAACGGGCAAGGCTAGCCTCGTCGGGCTGATCGGCCAGCCGGTGACGCACTCACTGTCGCCGGCCATTCACGAATACTGGATGGCGCAGCACGGCATTGACGGAACCTACATCCCATTCCGCCACGCACCGGGGGCGATGCCGGAGCTGCTGCGAGCGCTGCGGACGCTGGATTTACGCGGCTTCAACATCACCGTGCCCTATAAATCAGAGATGCTCGCGCATCTGGACAGCATCGATCCCGAGGCGAAGGCGGTCGGCGCCGTCAACACCGTAGTGGTGGAGAAGGGGCGCTGGCATGGGCTGAATACGGATGGCAGCGGGTATCTGCGCCACTTGCAGGCCAGCACTTCCAAGGCGCAGCTGCAAAGCTGCATCCAGGAATCATTGGTGCTGGGCGGGGGAGGGGCGGCGCGCTCCATCGTCGCGGCGCTGATGCGGGGCGGGGCGCAGCATCTCACGGTCTGCAACCGCAGCTACGAGAAAGCCTGCGCGCTGATTTCACATCTGCAACCGCTGGCGCGCGGCACACGGCTCAGCGCCCTGCCGTGGGAGCGCCGGCAGGAGGCCGTGCCAAAGGCCGGGCTGCTGGTGAATACCACCAGCCTCGGCATGGAGGGCCATGCGCCGCTGGAGCTCTCACTCGACGCCATGCCTGCGGGCGGCATCGTGAGCGACATCGTCTATGCGCCGCTGGAGACGCCCTTGCTGGCCAAGGCGCGGGCGAGGGGGCTGACCCCCGTGGAGGGGCTTGGGATGTTGCTGGGGCAGGCGGCGGAGGCGTTTCATGCGTGGTTTGGCGTCATGCCGGAGGTCACGCCGAAATTGCGCGCCCACGTACTCGCCATGCGGGAGGCGGCATGATCCGCATCGGGCTGACCGGCGGCATCGCCACCGGCAAGAGCACGGTGGCCGCCCAGTTCGCCCTGCTCGGCGTGCCGAGCTTTGACGCCGACCAGGAGGTGCATGCCCTGCTGCGGGACGAAGGGCCGGTGCGGGACGCCGTGGCGGCACGGTTTCCGGAGGCGGTGCAGGAAGACCGCATCGACCGCCGCGCGCTGGGGCGAATAGTGTTCAGCGACGAGGCCGCGCTGACGGCGCTGGAAGCCATTCTCCACCCGGCGGTGCAGGCCTCCGAGCGGGCTTTCGAACAGCGGCTGCGGCGGGTGGACCAACCCTGTTTCATCGCGGAGATTCCCCTGCTGTTCGAGGTGGGAGCCGAGCGCCGGTTTGACCTTACGGTCTTCACCTCCTGCCCGCCCTGGGTGCAGGCGCGCCGCGCGCTGGCCCGGCCGGGGATGACGGAAGAGAAATACCGCCATATCATGCAGCGGCAAATGCCCGCCCATGAGAAGCGCAAGCGCGCCGATGTCGAGATTTTCACCGGACTGGGCCGGGCAGAATCGCTGCGGCAGGTCAAAGCCCTGCTGAACCAACTGGGCGCTGGAAATTTACGGCGGGACACGGCATAGTCCGTCCCCTCAGCAGGAGGGACAGCATGGACATTGAACGCATCGATGCCGGGCCGCGCATGAGCGAGGCGGTGATTTATAACGGGGTCATCTACACCTCGGGCGTGGTGGCGGACACCACCGTGGGCCAATCCGTCTACGAGCAGACGAAGGACATCCTCGCCCAGATCGACGAGATTCTGGCGAAGGCTGGCAGCGACAAGTCGCGCCTCCTGAAAGCCAATATCTGGCTCACCGACATGGCCAGCTTTTCCGAGATGAACCGCGCGTGGGACGCCTGGGTCATCCCCGGCCAGACCCCCGCCCGCGCCACCGTGGAGTCCAAGCTCGCCGCCAAGGGCTATGACGTGGAAATCATGATCGAAGCGGCGGCGTAGGAAAGAGTGGAATACGGGAATTCGAGAATACGAGAATCTGGATTATGACCGGAAGCTCTGCTAGCGTTCCCGTATTCCATTATTCCTGATTCCCGTATTCCCACCATTATGCTCCGCGAAATTGCGTTCGATACCGAAACGACCGGCCTGAACCCTCTGGGGGGGGACCGGATTGTGGAGATTGGCTGCGTCGAGATGCGGGGCAATGTCCGCACCGGGCAGTTCTTCCATGCCTACATCAACCCGGAGCGCTTAGTGCCCGCCGCCGCCGCCGCCGTGCATGGGCTGACGGATGATTTCCTGCGCGACAAGCC
Source organism: Alphaproteobacteria bacterium UBA998 (assembly GCA_002291925.1). GTDB lineage: Bacteria > Pseudomonadota > Alphaproteobacteria > Rickettsiales > UBA998 > UBA998. The sequence continues at coordinate 21,589 of DBAY01000037.1, forward strand.
GGTGTTTGCCAAGGTGGTGAATGATTTCCTGAAGTTCATCGGGGACAGCCCGCTGGTCATCCATAATGCCAGCTTCGACATGGGCTTCATCAACATGGAGCTGGAGCGCTGCAAGAAGCCTCTGATTTCCATGGATCGCGCGGTGGATACAGTGACCATGGCGCGCAAGAAATTCCCCGGCGCCCCAGCCTCGCTCGATGCGCTCTGCCGCCGCTTCAACATCGACCTCTCCCGCCGCACCCAGCACGGGGCCTTGCTCGATGCGGAACTGCTGGCGGATGTGTATCTGGAATTGCAGGGCGGCCGCCAGACCCTGCTCGCACTGGAGACGGACGCGGCGATCACCGTCACTCCCGAGGTGGCGGCCAGCCAGACGGCGACGGTGCAGATCGAACGCCGCCATTTCTCCGCCAGCCCGGAAGAGGTCGCCGCCCACCGCGCCTTCCTCGCCAAGCTGAAAGACGCCGCGTGGTACCGGTTCGGTCTGCTGGAGAAGGCGGAGTAGTTTTTATTGGTCACCCCGCATTTATTGCGGGGTCTCCCCGTGAGGATACGCCAGACCCCGGCATCCGCCGGGGTGACACGCATTAAGAAATCTTCATCCTGCGAGGTGTAGCCTGCGCAGGATCTCCATCGTGATGCACAAAGATTCCGGGCCCGCTTCGCGTCCCGGAATGACGGAGGATAGAGACAATGTCACCCGGCACTTGGTATACGGGGTGACATACTCAACCAGATTCTCCCACCCCCCGCTCCTCATCCTGAGCCTGTCGAAAGATAAGAGGCCCATGCCCGCGCTACACATCATGGTTCGACAAGCTCACCATGAGGGCGGAGTGGGCGGGGTGACATCGTTTATGCTGTCGTCATCCTCGGGCTCGACTTGAGGATCTCCGGGCAAGGGGCACAAGATCCTCGGGTCATGCCCGAGGATGACACATCTCAAAAAACCTTACTCCTCCGCCTTTGGATGGGCGGTGGCGTAGGCGCTGAGGAGGCGTTCTGTGTCGAGATGCGTGTAGCGCTGGGTGGTCGATAAGCTGGCATGGCCGAGCAGTTCCTGAACATCACGCAACGAAGCCCCGGCACCCAGCAGATGGGTGGCGAAGCTGTGACGGAACGCGTGCGGGGTGGTGAAGTCCGGCAAGTCAAAGGCTTGGCGCAGGCTCTGCAACTGGCGCTGGAAGATGGCGGGCTGTAACGGTTTTCCGCGCGCGCCGAAAAAAACAGGCTGGGACGCTAAGGGCTTACTCGTTGAGAGGTACGGGCACGTATCCGCATACGCGCGTAACGCGCCACGGACGGCGGGGAGCAAGGGGACCACCCGCTCCTTGTTGCCCTTTCCGAGTACCCGTAATTCATCGCTATTCTGGGCAAGAATTGCCTGCCTCAGCCCCAACGCCTCGGAAATCCGGAGGCCGCAGCCATAGAGCAGCAGCAGAATCGCCTTGTCACGCAACCCGACCCATTCCTCTGGCTGCCACGCGGCGATCTGCCCCAGCGCTTCCCTTGTCTCGGTGACATGGAGCGCCTTGGGCAGCTGACGGCCTTTCTGGCGGAGGCTCAGTTCGAAAATGGCGGTGCTGGTGGCCACCCCCTGCCGCTGCCAGAAACGGTGGAGTGCCCGTACCGCCGAGACAGCCCGCGCGGTGGAGGGCGGCGAGAACCCCTGCCGCGCTCGCGCAGCCACCCATGCCCGGTAATCCGAGAGGGTAAGGGGCTTCAGGTTCTCCAACCCAATCTCCTCTCCAAGATGCGCCTGAAGAAACGAAAGAAATTCCCGAGCATCGGCCAGATACCCCGAGACAGTATGAGCCGAATAGCGGCGGATGGAGGCCAGATGCGTCGCCCACGGCGCCAGCAGCGTGGTGAAGTCCGCCACCTCCGGCGGCGCTACAGCGTCACCCCGTTGTCGTACAGGCATGTGTCCAGCTTCTCCGCCATGACCTTGCCGAGGAAGCCCAGCAGGTCGGTTGCTTGCGCCGCATCATAGCGCCCCGCGACGCGCACGCCAAACCCGATCACCGCATCGCGCTGCAGGGTGGGCAGGCGTAGCCGCAACAGCGCCGCCGAGAGGGCGAGGCGCTGGCAGTTATGGAACAGCTCGTCGATGAGGAAGCCCCCCTGCTTCTGGGTATCGGCAAAGAGGAGTACGTCCTTCTCGCCGAAGAACACTTCCGCCGCGCCTGCGCCGATGAAGACGAGGCCGGAATAATGCTTCTCCGGGTGGTAGCTTTCATACAGGTCGGCGATCTCCGACTCCAGCCCGAGCCGGATGACATCAACATCAAACACCGACAGTAGCTCCTGCGTCAGCGTCTCGAGCAGAATCTCCAGGCTGCGCGCGCGCATCAGGGTAAGGACCGCCTCATGCACCTGCGCCTGGGCAGAGAGATTGTCGCGCGCATAGGTGATGGCGTTGACGAAGTGGCTCTCCACCTTCTTCACGCGCTGCTGCAGGTTCCTGATGGCGAATTGCTGGAAGTCGGCGATCTTCTCACCGCTTTCACGCGCCGGGGGGACGAGATGCTCCAAAAGCTCCGGGTGGCGGGTGAGGAAATCCGGGTGCTCGGCGAGGTAGCGAAGGACGTTCTCCTCACTCACGCGCGCCGGTTTGCGGGGTTCCTTCTCCGCCATCACGTCAGGCAATCGTCTGCCCGGTGGACGCCCAGTCCTTCACGAACGCGGCCAGACCCTTGTCGGTCAGCGGGTGGTGCACCAGCTGCTTCAGCACGGAAGGCGGGATGGTGGCGACATGCGCGCCCATCTTCGCTGACTCGGTGATGTGGATGGGGTTGCGGATGGAAGCGACCAGCACCTCGGTGGTGAACTCCTGGTAATGGTCATAGATGGTGACGATCTCCTCGATCAGCCCGAGCCCGTCCTGCCCGATGTCATCGAGGCGGCCAACGAAGGGAGAGACGAAGGCCGCGCCCGCCTTGGCGGCGAGGATGGCTTGCACGGCGGAGAAGCAGAGCGTCACGTTGACCTGACGGCCCTTGTTGGCGAAATGGCGGCAGGCCTTCAGACCGTCGAGGGTGAGGGGCACCTTGATGGCGACGTTCTTGGCGATCTTGCAGAGCACTTCGCCCTCGCGCACCATGCCTTCATAGTCGGTCGCGGCCACTTCGGCGCTGACCGGGCCGTCGACGAGGCCGCAGATTTCCTCGATGACTTCCAGGAATTTGCGGCCTGATTTGGCAATGAGCGACGGGTTGGTGGTGACGCCATCGAGCAGGCCGGTAGCGGCGAGTTCCTTGATTTCCGAAGTTTCAGCGGTGTCGACGAAGAATTTCATGAGTCTGGCCTTTGATGAAAGAGAGATGAGAGATCAGTAGGGCGTCCGTTCGCCACGTGGCGTGCCCTCGTGATAATCCTGCCTCTTTCCATGCCCGCCTGACGCGGGATAGTCAATCGTTCCGTGCGGGATCAGCACACGTTCCTCGGTGAGGAAAATGCCTTCCCCGTCGAACGAAACGTACTCAAGCGTGGCGGGAAGCGGCACGGGTTCGTAGACGGGCTGCTCCTTCTGCATATCCCAATGCAGGCGGCGCAATACGTAGGTGCCCTGCGCCCAGACGCTGCCGTCCGTATCGTGATAGACGCGGCAGGCATAGTCCGGTGATTCGGCATTGCGCTGGGTGCAGGCGATCCACGCGCCACCATCGCCCCCGCCCGCCCACACGGCTTCCCGCGGCACCCCGGCCGGACGGGCAGGGGCGGTCGGTGCGCCGGGCGTGGCGGGCACGAACAGCACGGCCAGCGCAATCAGCGTGGCGACGGCGGCCAGCACAAAGCCGGCACGGTAGCGTTGCCAGAAAGAAGCGGATAGGGTGGGCATGAGGCAACCCCCGGAGGATTGTGACGCCCTCTCCTAGCATACCATCCCGCCGTGTCCAAGTGCTGCTGCCGCTGCTGCTGGACGCGCCCTTTACCTACACGGTGCCGGAGGGCATGGGGGTGGAAGAGGGGAGCTATGTGCTGGCTCCGCTAGGAAAAAAAGGAAAGGAGATGGTCGGGGTCGTGTGGTCGCTGGAGGGCGATGCGGCGGTGCCTGAGGAAAAGCTCAAACCGGTGCTACAAGTTTACGCGGACATCCCACCCATGCGTGCCGAGATGCGCGCATTTCTCGACTGGGTGGCGCGGTACACCTGTTCCTCACCCGGCATGGTGCTGAAGCTCGCCCTGTCGGTGCCCGCCGCGTTCACGGCGCCGAAGATGGAGGCGGTGTTTCGCGCTTGTTATCCTGCGGGCCCGCAGGGCAGCGCAGGATCTCTGCCCGTATTACCCGGAGATTCCGGGCCCGCTTCGCGTCCCGGAATGACGGAAAAACGAAAACGCGTCCTCGATGCACTCGGCGACGAAACCATGAGCGCCGACGCGCTGGAGTCTGCCTCCGGGGCCAGCCGCGCTGTGCTGAATGCGATGGTGAAATCCGGGCTGCTCATCCGCGAAGAACGCCCCGCCCATCACCCGGCGCCGCTGGAACTGCACCCCCACGCGCTGAAGCTCACCGAGGCGCAGCAGAACGCGGCGGCCGAGCTGGTGGGCCGCATCGGCCAGGGCTTTTCTGTCACGCTGCTCGATGGTGTTACCGGCTCCGGCAAGACGGAGGTCTATTTCGAAGCCGTCGAGGCGGCGCTGCGCGAGGGCAAGCAGGTGCTGGTGCTGCTGCCGGAGATTGCGCTCTCGGTGCAATGGATGGAGCGGTTCGAGCGCCGCTTCGGCGTGGCGCCGCATGTGTGGCATTCGGCCATTGCGGAAGGCGCGCGCAAACGCACCTGGCGCGGCGTGGCGACCGGCGAGGTGAAGCTGGTGGTCGGCGCGCGCTCGGCGCTGTTTCTGCCGTACCGCGAGCTCGGCCTTGTCGTGGTGGATGAGGAGCATGACGGATCCTACAAGCAGGAGGAGGGCGTCATCTATCACGGGCGCGACATGGCGGTAGTGCGTGCGCGGCATGAGAAGCTACCCATTATCCTCGTCTCCGCCACACCGTCGCTGGAGAGCCTCATCAACGCGGAGGAGGGCAAATACGGTCTCGTCGAATTGCACACGCGCCACCATGACGCGCCGCTGCCGGAGGTCCACCCCATCGACATGCGCGCCGAGAAGCTGCCCGCCACGCGCTGGCTGTCAGAAGTGCTGAAGGAAGCCATCGCCGACACGCTGCGCCACGGCCACCAGACGCTGCTGTTCCTCAACCGCCGGGGCTATGCGCCGCTGCTGCTCTGCCGCACCTGTGGCCATCGCTTCGCCTGCCCGCAATGCACCAGCTGGCTGGTCTGGCACAAGCGGCACCATGATCTGCAATGCCACCATTGCGGCTACCGCGAACCCTCTCCCGCGCGCTGCTCCAGTTGCCATGACCCGGAGCATCTCGCCGCCTGCGGCCCCGGCATCGAGCGGCTGGAGGAGGAGGTGCTCGACCTGTTCCCGACCGTGCGGCTGTTGACCTTGTCCAGTGAAACGATGCAGACGCCGAACGATATCTCCCGCGCCATCCACCAGATCGAGCGGGGCGAGGTGGACATCATCGTCGGCACGCAATTGCTGGCGAAGGGGCACCATTTCCCCGGCCTGGCCTTGGTGGGCATCGTGGATGGTGATCTTGGGTTGGCAGGCGGAGATTTACGCGCCGCCGAGCGCACATGGCAGCTCCTGCACCAGCTCGCTGGGCGGGCGGGCCGCGCCGAAGTAACCGGGCGCGTATTACTTCAGACGCACCAGCCAACGCACCCGGTGATGCAGGCCCTCATCCGTGGCGACAAGCAGGGCTTCCTCGCGCTGGAGAAACAGGCCCGCCGCCTCGCCGGGCTGCCGCCGTATGGCCGCCTCGCCGCCGTCATCGTCGATTCCACCAGCGAGGACGCCGCCGCCAACGCCGCCCGCCGCCTCGCCCAGACCGCGCCGTCCGCGAAAGGCGTCAGCGTCTTCGGCCCCGCCCCGGCCCCCCTCTACAAACTGCGCAACCGCTTCCGCCACCGCCTGCTGGTGCAGGCGGGCAAGCAGGTACATCTACAAAAGCTCATTTCGGAGTGGATTGCAGCGTCATCGCTACCGGGGAATGTATCCGTCCGCGTGGATGTGGATCCGTACAGTTTTTTGTAGGTTTGGAACTTCCTTTTCCCTTTCGATTTACATCGAGAAAAACGGGATTCAAAAGCTCATAATCGGGCTCATGCCCGGTGATGGCGTAGTGTTTAAATCTCGCGTCCGTACATATCTGCTGAAATTGGAGTCTTAAAGAGGGATCAATTTCCTGTGGAGAAAGGCCGGAGATAAAACTTTGAAGCGTTTCTATTTCTTTAGGTTGGAAATACCTATTAATTTTTTCGGTAATCACATCACGCATTTCTTCTGGCAGCATCCCGTTTGTGCTAATGGCTTGAATAGCTATCTTTCTCGCAGCTAGTGGAAGTTCATTATGACTGCGAGCGTTTGCTAACTCCGGGCAACGGCTTGCGATAAAATTTACACGCTTTAAGTAAGCGCGGTACGCATCTATTAGTTTATTGGGGAAAGAATCTGGGTCAGATGCATCTACATTCAGCGAGGCAGCATATTCTTCAACCAAACGTTCGCATGCTTCCGGGGATTGGATGAGCGAGAAAAAGGTGGAAGGATTAAAATCTGGATGTTCCGCAAAAAGCGGAGACAGTTCTTCTGTTAACTCCAAAAACTCTAGTGCAGTGCCTAAATTTCTTATCGTAGAATCAATTATCACCGCCTCGGGCGTAAAATTGGGGTCAGCCGTGTAATACTCATGGAAATCATCTTCGGTTATGACGGCTTCGAGATTGAAAAGAGCGTTAATAAGTTGGTTTATCTGAGAAAGGGGTATACCGCACACCACGTTCTCAGCCACCGCATGCGGTGCAGTTGCCGTCAATTGAGGAGTGACGCCCGAGGGTGTTGAAGGCGCTATGGCTGCCGCAGCCACCGCTTTGATAAAGTCTCTTCTGCCTAATTCAGGATTCTTTTTTTCATGGTCTGGCTTCATATTTATAATCGGGCTTCTAAAAAAAGAGTTGAAAGCCTACATAAACGTTTTTTGTGACAGCATTATGAAGCTGAGGAAACGACAGTGCCGGCAGACCTCATAAATCCGCTTGCCTTCGCGGAGCTTTTTTCCTAAGTTGCGCGCGCAAAAAGACCCTTCACCTCATTCGACAAGCATTTCCCGTGGCAACGCACTCCACTGACGACACCCTGATTGCGGAACCTTATGTGGCCGCCTTGTTTGATCTGGCGCGCGACGCGGGCGCGTTTGACGCCGTGGCGCAGGAGCTGGGCCAGCTGGCCGAGCTCTCCGCCAGCAGCGCGGAATACCGCCGCCTGATCGACGACCCTACTATTCCCCCCGCGACGAAGGCCGAGGCCGTCTCCAGCATCCTCGCCGCCGCCAAGGCTTCGGATCTGACGCAGCGCTTCATGGCGCGCGTGGCGCGCAATGGCCGCCTCGGTGCACTGCCGGTGATGCACCGCCTGTTCATCGAGAAGCTGGCCGAGGAGCGCGGCGAGCTGCATGTGCAGATCACCTCCGCGCGCGCCCTGACGCTGACGCAGCAGAAGCAGCTCACCGAGTCGCTGGCGAAAGCCACCGGCAAGACCGTCGTGCCGAGCGTGACGGTGGATGATTCGCTCATCGCCGGGCTCATCATCCGCGCCGGGTCGCGCATGCTTGATTATTCCCTGCAAGGCAAGCTTCGCCAGATGGCGATGGCCCTGCAATCCTCACGTATCACCGCTTAAACGCCCAAGGAGTCCACCACCATGGAACTGCGTGCTTCCGAAATCTCCAACCTCATCAAGGCGCAAATCGCCGGCCTTGCCGACGAAACGCAGCTGGCCGAGACCGGTCAGGTGGTTTCGGTGGGTGACGGTATCGCCACCATCTACGGTCTCGACAATATCATGGCCGGTGAGATGGTCGAGTTCCCGTCCGGCCTGAAGGGCATGGCGCTGAACCTCGAGGCCGATTCCGTCGGCGTGGTGATCTTCGGCGATGACCGCCAGGTGAAAGAAGGTGACGTGGTGAAGCGTACCGGCGCCATCGTGGACGTGCCGGTGGGCAAGGGCCTGCTCGGTCGCGTGGTGGACGGCCTCGGCAACCCGATCGACGGCAAGGGCCCGCTGAAAGACGTCGCCCGCACCCGCGTGGAAGTGAAAGCGCCGGGCATCATCGCGCGCAAATCCGTGCATGAGCCGGTGCAGACGGGCATCAAATCCATCGACGCGCTGATCCCGATCG
>DBAY01000072.1:0-10000 GCA_002291925.1 Alphaproteobacteria bacterium UBA998
TGCCGATGGGCATGGCCGACGTCGCTGCCGTGCTGTGGGGCGAGGTGATGAAATATGACCCCGCGACGCCCCACTGGCCGGATCGTGACCGCTTCGTGCTCTCCGCCGGCCATGGCTCCATGCTGCTTTATGCGCTGCTGCACCTCACCGGGTTCGAGGACATGACGCTGCAGGATCTGAAAAACTTCCGCCAGCTCGGCTCCAAGACCGCCGGTCACCCGGAATACGGCCACGCGTCGGGCATCGAGACGACCACCGGCCCCCTCGGCCAGGGCATCGCCAACGCGGTCGGCATGGCGCTCGCCGAGCGGCTGATGCAGGAGCGCTTCGGCAAGGAACTCGTGGATCATTATACCTATGTCATCGCGGGTGACGGCTGCCTGATGGAAGGCATCAGCCATGAAGCCGCTTCCTTCGCGGGGCACATGAAGCTGAACAAGCTGATCGTCCTCTTTGACGATAACGGCATTTCCATCGACGGCCCCACCTCGCTCTCGGTGAGCGACGACCATTGCGCCCGTTTCGAGGCGCAGGGCTGGAATACCATGCGCATCAACGGGCATGATCCGGTCGCCATCCTGCAGGCCATCTTCCAAGCACGCACCAGCGACAAGCCGACGCTGATCGCCTGCAAGACCACCATCGCCTATGGCGCCCCCACGAAGGCGGGCACCTCGGCCAGCCACGGCTCACCGCTGGGCAAGGACGAGATCGAAGGCACCCGCGCCGCCCTGCACTGGCCGCATGCCCCATTTGAAGTGCCACATGAAGTTCTGCAGGCATGGCGCGACCTCGCCGCCCGCTCCAAGCAGGATGTGAATAACTGGCGCCAACGCCTTGAAAAACTAGTGCCTGAGAAGAAAAAAGAATTCGAACGTCTCGCCAAGGGCGAACTTCCCGCTGAATGGCAGAACGCCGTGCGCGCCGCCAAGAAACAATGGTGCGAACAGCCCCGCACGGAAGCCACGCGCGTCTCTTCTAAAGCATCACTTGAAGTGCTGGCGCCGGTCTTGCCGGAGCTGATCGGCGGCTCCGCCGACCTTACCGGCTCCAACGGCACGCTCGCCAAGGGACAGGCCCCGGTACGCCCCGGCGAGAATAGCGGCGGCAGCTACATCTATTACGGCGTGCGCGAGCATGCGATGGCGGCCATCATGAACGGCCTCGCGCTGCATGGCGGCTTCATCCCTTATGGCGGCACGTTCCTCGTGTTCAGCGATTACAACCGCCCGTCCATCCGCCTCTCCGCCTTGATGGGCCTGCGCGTGATTCACGTCATGACGCATGATTCCATTGGTGTTGGCGAAGATGGCCCGACCCACCAGCCGGTCGAGCATCTGGCGTCGTTGCGCATCATCCCGAACCTGCATGTCTTCCGCCCGGCCGATGCCGTGGAGACGCTGGAGTGCTGGGAGCTCTCCATCGCCCGCACGGATGGCCCGGCCATGCTGGCCCTCAGCCGCCAGAACCTGCCTGCCGTCCGCACGGCCTACACGGACGAGAATATGTGCGCCCGTGGCGGCTACATCCTGCGCCCTGCCAGCGCCGCACCCAAGGCCGTGCTGATGGCCACCGGATCCGAGGTGATGCTCGCCATGGAAGCCGCCGAAGCGCTGGAAGCCAAGGGCATCCCGACGCAGGTCGTGTCCATGCCGTGCCTGGAACTCTTCAACGCGCAGCCCGCCGACTACCGCGCGAAGGTGCTGCCGGAAGGCACCGTGCGCGTTGCTATCGAGGCAGGCGTGCGCCAGTCATGGGATCGCTATCTCGGCACAAATGGCAAATTTATCGGCATGTCGTCATTTGGTGCGTCCGGACCCGGCCCAGAGGTCTACAAGCATTTCGGGATCACCACGGCGCGCATCATCGAGGAGGTTGAGGGGAGTCTATGAAGTCGAGTGAGCTGCTTGCATCTGCTCCCCCCTTGAGGGGGAGCCAGCGAAACCAAGCGTCAGCGCCGGTTGAGCGGTGGGGGGATGCCCCCCACGACTCAGCCTTCGCCTCCGGCTCGACTTCGTCCGCTCCCCCTCAAGGGGGGAGCAAGGGAGCATACCATGGCTAACGTTCGCATCGCCATCAATGGGCTCGGCCGTATCGGCCGCTGTGTGGCGAGGGCCTTGGTTGAACATGACATTCCCGGCATCGAGCTGGTCGCCGTCAACGGCCCCGCCCCGACGCCGACGCATGTTCATCTGCTGAAATACGACTCCGTCCATGGCCGTTTCCACGGCACGCTGGAAGCCGACGGCGACATGCTCACCCTCGGCAAATACACCGTGCCCGTCCTCCATGAGCGCGACCTCGCCAATATCGATTGGGGCAAGTACGGCGCGGATGTGGTGCTCGAATGTACCGGCGTCTTCACGTCTAAGAAGGATGCGGCAAAGCATTTGGAGCGCGGCGCGAAGAAAGTGCTGATTTCCGCCCCCGCCAAGGAAGACGACGTCAAAACCATCGTCTACGGCGTGAACCACGACAAGCTCCAGCCTTCGGACAATGTCTTCTCCATCGGCTCCTGCACCACCAACTGCCTGGCCCCCGTCGCGAAGGTGCTGAATGACACGTTTGGCATTGAAAGCGGCTTCATGACCACCGTGCATGCCTATACGGGTGACCAGAACCTCGTCGACGGCTCGCACAAGGACATGCGCCGCGCCCGTGCCGCCGCGCTTTCCATCGTGCCCTCCACCACCGGCGCAGCCAAAGCACTTGGCCTCGTGCTGCCGGAGCTGGCGGGCAAGCTGGATGGCACCGCGCTACGCGTGCCCACCCCCAACGTCTCGATGGTGGACCTCGTCTTCCACAGCCCAAAAGCGCTCAGCAAGGACGCCATCAACGCCGCCCTCACTGCAGCCTCGCAGGGCGCCATGCGCGGCGTGCTCGGCATCTCGAAGGAACCGCTGGTGTCCATCGATTTCACCCACACGCCGGAGAGCAGCATCGCCGACCTCACCGGCACCTTCGTGACCGGACAGCACATGGGCCGCGTGGCATCGTGGTACGACAATGAGTGGGGCTTCTCCTGCCGCATGCTGAATCTGGCGAAACTAGCGGGCGAAATGCTTGCCTGAAAAATCTGCATGGCGACCATGCAGCTAGCGCATAAAAACCTTTACTTTTTCTAAAGAAATTCTTGGCAGCACCTGCTAGGCAGAAGTTTGTTCACGGAGTCAGCCCCATGCGCCCCTTTTCCTCTAAAGACCATTTCCTGCAATCCTCCGCTGACGGACTCGCCGCCTCGTCGGAAGTCCGCGTCAACCCGCAGGCGCTCGCGGTCTTTGCGCAGATGATGGCGGAAAAGCAGCAGGGCCAGGAATACAAACCCATGCGATGGGAAAAATATATCAGCTCTGAGGCCAATGCGGAACCGCTTGATCTGGCACGGGTGCTGTTTGAATTCGCCCTCATCAGCGCCCAGAATGGCGGCTATCTCTACTGCGACGCCGAGGGAAAGACGCGCAAGTGGGAAAAGAACGGCTCCGGCGCGGACGCACTGCTCGACAAGATGGCTGAACTCCGGCAAGCGCAGAAGGTTCCGGGTATTCACCTGCATCATCCAGACGCCGTGGCGCAGGAATTGGCGCCGCTTCTGAAAGACGTTCCCTATGCCCAGGACCGGCTGAAGATATTCGCGGAATTTGCTGCGCCCGACGCACTCGAGGCGTGCCGCGCGATCGCACAGCATAGCATCCAGACGGATGGCAGCGTGCATTTCGATTATGGCACCATGCTGGCCCTTGCCAAGCTCTCGCCACTGGGGCTTGGCGAGGATTCGTTCCTGAAAAAAGCCGCCCTGACCCTGCTTCTGACCGCCAACCACCTGATGGCTCGCGGCGTTCCCGTAACCACGGATCTTCCGCCAGCGGCGGAATACCGCCTCTTTCAAACCCTTGAAAAAGCCGGCGTCATCGAAGTGTCACAGCCGATTGCCGAAGCCATCAACCGTGGCCTGCTATTCGAGGAGGACGATCCGCGCGTGAAAGCCATGCGGGACGCGGTGGTGGTTGCCGTCCAAGGCATCAAGGAGCGCTCGGGGCTGCCGGATTGCACCCTCGATGCCGCGCTCTGGTTCGCAGGACGCAAGTCTACGGCCTTGGAAGGGCTGCGTGAGGATATGGTGAAACGTTATGCTGACCTTTTCCCCGGAGAAAAATTGGGTGGCGGCCTCACGCAGACACACTTTGCTGCCGAAGGAATGCGTTTTCGCCAGCCATGGCGCAGCCTTCCTTCAAACCACCCCGGAAGTCACCGCCGGGCGCTCAGGGCCGGCATCATCCCTCACAACCAGTGGGAAGCCGGTATCAAGTTCCGCAGCTTGCCGAATTTGTTCGGTCTCACGGGCATCGAGGAACGCGCAACCCCTCCTCTGGGAACCATCCCGGCAAAGAGCCGCCCGGAACCGTGGGGGGATCGCTTGCTTAAAGAAAGAGCGGAATCAGTAGCGGCTCTTGGCTAGCCTCTGGAGGCCGGGGTGAGAATCGAACTCACGGTGGGGGATTTGCAGTCCCCTGCATTACCACTTTGCTACCCGGCCGGGACACAAGCGAATTGCATACATAAGCGGTGCCCATCAGGCGGTCAAGTTCGCAATGTATTTTTGCAACGCCCGTACTTTCGTGATGCCGGTTCTGGCGCCCTTACTTCGCCTTATGCTAGTCATTACTAACTGTAAGCGCCATATTACTAGTTAATAAACTCATGTGAATGCGTATGCCTCTGATGTCTGTCCTGCAACAGAAAAACATGCGCGATGGCCAGCTACGCACCAACGCCGTGCGGGATCCACGCATCATCGCAGCCCTCGCTGACGTCCCCCGCGATGCCTATGTGCCGGGCTCCCTGCTCGGGGCGGCCTATGTGGATGACGAGATTCCGCTTGGCGAAGGCCGATTCCTTACGGAGCCGCTCGCATTTGCCACCATGCTGCACCTGGCGGATGTCCAACCCACGGACCATGTATTACTGATCGGAGCGGGGTATGGATATTCCACCGCGGTCTTATCTAAACTAGCCGCACATGTGGTAGCCATCGAAGAGAGCAGCGCCCTTCTGAAAGAGGCCCGCACGCGCCTGACGGCTGGAAACACGGAGCTGCATCAGGCCCCCATGAGCGAAGGGTGGCCAGCGCATCGCCACCCGTTCAATGTCATCCTCATCGATGGCGGGGTGCAGCGTGTTCCGGATGGGTTACTGGAGCAACTGGCGCATAATGGCCGTCTGGTGGCCATAGAGATGCTTCAGTTACGCCCTGGCGAGTATACCGGCCTTGGCCAGTACCTTATAATCAAACGTGAGCATGACGTATTCGCCACGCGGCGTGAAGGAAATGCCTTTGTTGCCCTTTTGCCCGGTTTCACTCACCTTGAGGGGTTCCATCTGTGATGCCGGTGATCAAACCCTTCCATTTTATGACGTGGCGTACATTCCTGTTGCGCGGCACGTCTGCCCTGATACTTGCTTGTTTTTCGCTGGAAGCTATGGCTCAGGAAGCGGCCAGCCTCCCCCCCCAACCTCCGGCAGCTTCCACAAGTTCTGCGGGATTGTTGCCAGAAGCACTCGAGAAAGCGCTTTCGCACACCTACCAGAATAATCCTCAGATCAAAGCCCAGCGGAAGGTGCTTGAGCAACTCGATGAAAACGTGAACCAAGCCCTGTCTGGATGGATGCCTACGGCTTCTGCTGAGTACCAGCGTGGCCGTCAACGTAACCGTTTCAGCCAAGCGACCCCGTTCGGCGTCGGCAATACCGGTGGAGACTGGAACTATTCCGATACCGAAGTGCGACAGTTGGTTGTCGAACAGCCGCTGTTTCGTGGAGGGGAAACCGTTGCCCGGACCCGCAGCACTGAGAACCTCGTCAAGGCCGGGCGCGCCGATCTTCTGAATACCGAGCAGGAAGTGCTTCTTTCTGCCATTACTGCCTATATGGACGTGGTGCGCGATCGGTCCGTACTGGAGCTCAGCCGCAATAACGTGGATGTACTGCGCAAACAGTTGCAAGCCTCGCGTGACCGCTTTGAGGTGGGCGAAGTCACCCGCACCGATGTAGCGCAGTCCGAAGCGCGTCTCGCGCGTGCTCAGAATGATGAAATCCTCGCTCGTGGCTCACTAACGAGTTCCATCGCGGTGTTTGAACGCGTCGTTGGCTACACACCCGAAAAACTATCGGTACCTACCAGCCTTCCTGAAATTCCAGGCAACGTTCAGGATGCTGTGGCATCGGCGCAGGAAAGCAATCCTAACCTCGTTTCCGCGGAGTTTCGTCGCGCGTCCGCGGAGAATGATATCGATGTGAATGTGGCGCGCATCCTTCCCGATGTATCGCTTCGCGGGACGCTTCAGCGCCAGAAAGGCGCGGGTATCCTAGGTAATGCGGATTTTGATAATGATTCGCTGACTGTCAATGTTAATGTACCGCTTTACCAGTCCGGTGCAGAGTATTCCCGTGTGCGTGCCGCCAAATCGCGCGCCAACGAGCAGCGTTTTGAGTACAGCAATGTACGTGACCAGGTGCGCCAGAGCGTGGTGCAGGCATGGGAAGATCTAGAAACTTCCGTCTCTGCCATCAAGGCGACAGAAGAAGCCATTCGGGCTGCGCAAATCGCGCTGGAGGGCGTTCGACAGGAACAGCTTTACGGAGCACGGACGATTCTTGATGTGCTGGACGCGGAACAGGAACTTTTCAGCGCTGAAGTCAATCTGGTACGTGCCGAACGTGACCGTATTGTTGCCATTTTCACCCTGCTCGCGCGGATGGGACGATTAACCCCGGAGACGTTGGCGCTTGATGCCCATGCCTACAATACCCAAGAGCACTACGAAAGTGTGCGCTACAAGATGGTCGGGTTTTAATCGAGATTTAACCTATTTACCGCATGATAACGGCAAAAGGCGCAGAAGGGGCAAAGCATGGCTAAGGAAACGGCCCAGCCTAAGGATCAGTCGATGGAGGAAATTCTCCAGTCGATCAAGCGCATCATTGCCGAGGAAGGTACAGACACTGGAAAATCTGCCAATGGTGCGGATCACGGCATCGAAGATCTGTTGGTGAAAGGATCCGATGTGCTGGAGCTGCAGGACCTCTCCGAAGCTCCTGCGCCTGCTGCCGAGGTGCTGGAGCTGACCGAGGAGATTGAGGAGCCCGCAGTAGGAGGGTCTTCCCCCTCTCCAGTCGTCCAACTCAGAGGTACGCTGGAAAATGACGGTAATCGTGATGTACTGGCCGATATCGACAGCCTGCTCTCTGAAGATGCCGCCAAAGCCAGCGCCGCTGCACTACGCGCTCTGAGCCAGGCCGGCAACCGCCGGGAGCTGCACCGCAACGCCAGCCCGGCCTTACGCTCCGGCCTGACGGTGGAGGACCTAGTCGTCGAGGCGCTGAAGCCCATGCTGAAGGAATGGTTGGATCACAACCTGCCCGAACTGGTGCAGCAGCTGGTGGAAAAGGAAATCCGCAAGCTTACCAGCTAAGTGCTGGCCCTGCCCTCGCCCCCCCCCGCGCCCGTATTAACGAAACATTCACGCTCGGCTGCTAACGTGATGCAGAGTATAAAGGTGCGTCTTATGGCTGCTTTTCCGACATTTCGTCTGCTTCTGCTCCTCTCGGCCCTGAGCCCCGTGGCCGGGCTTGCCCAATCGGCGGACCTGCCGCCCTTGCCACCTTTGCCGGGGCAGGAGGCTACCGAAGCAGCGGCAATCCCGGCTGCCAGCAACGAAATGGATTTCAGCGCACAGCCCGTGCCGCCCGCCTCCTACAGCGACGTGGCGGAACCTTCCGCTGCAGGCGCCCCCTCCAGCGATCTGCCGCCCCTGCCCCCGATCCCCGGCGAGCCGCAGCAAGCCATTGACCAATTCTTCTCCACCACCACCGTCCTGCCGCCGGAACCCAAAGCGGAGGCACCGTCCGTGTCTCCCCCGCCCGTGCCGGAAGTCCCGCCCGCCGTTCAACAACCAGGCAAGCGGCGAGCCGCGTACGCCAGGTCATCCTATACACTGCAGAAAAAACGCCCTGTGGCGTTCCGCAGTGTGCGGCTACCGGAGCCGCTCTACGCAAAGTCCTACACGCTGGAGAATCGCCACCTGCCGGTCTCCATCACCACCGGGGATATTCAGGATTACCTGGCCCTCGCAGTCATGCGGGGCGATCTGGACGCCGTGCGGGCACTGGCGGCCAATGGCGGGAATATCCACGGCGCCTCCGCCTCTGGCGAGACCCTGCTCATCCTTGCGGCGCGGCAAGACCGCACGGATGTCGCGCGGTGGCTGCTGCAGAACGGTGCCTCCGCTCAGACGGCGGATGCCCAGGGTCTGACCGCGCTGCATTATGCGGCACAGGGCAACAACCACGCCCTCGCCAACCTGCTGCTGCGCTACGGCGCCAATCCAAATGCGACGGATATCCGCGGGGCCACGCCGCTTGCTTACGCGCAGATGCGCGGGGCTGACACCGCCGCCAGCGTGCTGCGGGCCTTCGGCGCGGCGGGCTGAACCCTATCTTTCGCGCCGCGCCTGTTGGCTGCTGACACGCAGGCGCGTGGCGAATTTTTCCTTCAAATGCTCGCTGAGCTCCAGCGCAGACCGCATGCCGTCCTCGATATAGCCGACATGCAAGGCCCGGCTGGAGACGCTGGGAATGAACTGACCGGTGACGTAGAGTCCGTCATTCTGGCGCTGATTCCGCACAAGCAGGTGCGTTTGCGGCGCGAGCTCGCCCACGGCCGGGCAGAAATAGCAGCTCGTGGTGCGCGCGCCCCCTTCATGAATGACCTCATGCGCGCGTCTGGCGAAGATTTCATTCACGGGCCGGCCCAGCCGCCGGGCGTAGGCTTCCTTCAGGCGCTCGACGCGATCTGGAGTGACCTCCTCGCGGGCACGGTCGCCTCCGAAATAAAAGACCGCGAGGTCCGGCTCATACGGATTGCTGTGCCCTTTTCGCGCCGTGAAAACGGCTTGGATTTCCGGATCCGCCGTGCAAATGAGATCGCCATCACTTTCCTGAAAGCTTGGTTTTGATGAAAGAAGATGCGGACTGGCGTGCGTCTCCAGCGCAATCTTGTTGACCACGGCTTCGGAAGTTCTGCAGAGCGCCTCATATTGCACGGGTGGCAGAAGCGACTCGATTCCCTGGATGCGCCGCAGCGCCGCAGGCTCTATAGCGGAAACCACGGCATCAAAGATCCGTGACTCCTCGGATGTCCTGCCGCGCGGGGTGAAATAGAGCTTCATGCCCTGCCCGGTCTTTGCGAGGCGCGTGACCGGACAGCCGATCATGAGGCGTTGCTGTCCACCCTGCCCGAGAAAGGCTTTCTTCAGCGCGTCCGGAATGCGCTGCATGCCGCCCACCACCTTGAAGCCCTCGTCACTTTCCCCACGAATGGAGAATTCCTTACCCCCCCGCCGCTTGCTACCAAAGGCTGTGACGAAGCTAAGGGCGTTGAGGCGATCCGCCTCCATGCCGAAGTCGGAGGTAAAAATCTGCTTCAGCGCGTTGACGGCCCAGGCCTCGCCAGCCGGTATTTCACCCAGACGCCAGTCAAGGTAGTCCTGCATGCTCATCTTATTCAGAGCGAGGGCAAGGTCCGTCCATTCAGGCCACAAGCGCAGGGATTCCTCACAATCCGCAATGGCTTGGCGCCAGAAGGATTTGAGCAGGTGCCCGACCTCTTCCTCGCCATGTAGCTGACCACGCTCATCCTCAATCAGCATGTGGCCGCCTGCTTCATTGATTCGGTCCAGCTTTACGCCGATCCTGTCGAGAATATGGCGTACGGTCTCATGGCGGCCATCGATGAACTCAGGCCCCTTTTCCATGCGCGGCCCCCGGCCACCCGAACGAAACCCGTCATAGGTATTGATCTTGCCGCCGATGCGCTCCGCCGCTTCGAAGACGGTGACGTCAAACCCCGCCTCGGCCAGCAACAGGGCATTGGTGAGCCCGGTAGGCCCGGCGCCGATCACGGCGAGGCGCGGCCGGCGCTCTACTGCACCCCGCATCGGTGCCT
>DBAY01000011.1 GCA_002291925.1 Alphaproteobacteria bacterium UBA998
AGCAGCACCGCCGCGCCGAGCAGCAGCGCGTAGCCCACGGGCCAGAAGAACCGCCCCGAGGCGCGGAACTGGTCGAGGAAGCCGGGCGCGGAGCCGAGGTCGAGCACGACCGCCCCCCCCAGACCCACGCGGAACGACACCGCGAGCGCCGCCAGCCCCAGGCACGCCAGCGCCAGACCCGCGTGCCGCCGCAGCGCCGCGAGGGCAGCGCGCCCGCTCAACGCCAACGCGCCGACGAGCGCCAACACAAGCCCCAGGCCGAGCCAGTTGTAACCCTCCCAGCCGCCGTGGCCGGTTGCGTCCACCTCGCGCTCCACCAGCCAGCCGAGGAAGAACGAGCGGTGCGGCCAGAGGGGCGACAGGAGGTTCATCGCGAACTGTCCGTAGAAGCCGGGGTCGCCCTGCGCGCCGAAGTAGCCGAACAGCGCCATCACCAGCCCCATCGCCCCCGCCGCGCCCGCGACCCCGAGCGCGTGCCGCGCCCACGCCTCGCCGCGCAGCAGCGCGGTGAGCGGCGCGGCGGCGAGCACCGCGAGCGACATGAGCGCGAGATAGGGATGGACGAGCAGCGCGGCCGCCTGAAACGGAGCGGCGAGCAGCCACCAGCGGGTGTCGCGCAGCGCCCTCGCGTACAGCCCCAGCGCCGCCAGCACCACGAATTGCCCGCACAGGGCCGCGTGGCCAAACCGCATCACGAAGGCGGGTGTGGAGACCGCCAGCATCCCCACGGCCAGCGCCGGCAGCCAGCCGCGGGCGCCGAAGCCGCGAAGCGCGAACACGGCGGCGACGGGCTGCAGCACCCAGGCGAGAGCGTAGAAGAGCCCGACGCCATGGACGCCCTCGGGGAAGGCCCCGGCGAAAACCTTCAAGATCAAGGCCTGAACGGGAATTCCATCAAGAAACGCGAGGTTCGCGGCGCCCGGCAGGCTGGGCACGTCGAGCGGCGGCCAGCCCCAAGGGGCCGCGAGGAAGTGGCGCTGGGCAATAGCGTGCTGCGCCGCATCCCCGAGCGCCCGCCACTCCGACCCCGCGCGAGGCCACAGGAAATCCAGCGGGAACAGAAGGCTAGCGAGCGAAGCTCCCACAACAAAGGAAGGCAGGTAGGCGAAGGCCCGGTCGCGCATTCCCCCCCGGTGCCACCGCGCCGCCCGAACCGCAACGCAGCCGCATCGATTTACCATCCGGTTATGCTGCGCTGCCACAATCTTGCCCAAGACGGGCCCGTTTCCCGCCCGTTACAGTCGGCAGAACGAAAGCGTGGTGGTGGCGTCCGGATGGGCCGGCCCGCCTCGCCGCTCCCAGGCGGCCCGGGTTGGGGCCGCGAGACAGAGAGCAAGATGCCCGGGCTGGACACCCTCGCCGCGCTGACCCGCGACACCGAGGCGAAGTTTTCCGCGGCCCCCCAGGCGCTTCGCGCGCCCGCCCTGCCCCGCTCGGCCGGCGCCGCGGCCGCCAAGCGCGCCCTCGACGTCGCCGGCGCCGCGGCCTTGCTGGTCGCGCTGGCCCCCGTCTTCCTCCTGATTGCGCTCTTGGTGCGTCGCGACGGCGGGCCGGTGTTCTTCGCCCACACCCGCGTCGGCCGCGGCGGCGCGCTGTTCGGCTGCCTCAAGTTCCGCTCCATGGTGACGGACAGCCAGGAGCGTTTGCGCGCCCACCTCGCCGCGGACCCCGTCGCCCGGGCCGAATGGGATGCGACGCGCAAGCTGAAGAACGACCCGCGCGTGACGCGGGTTGGTCGCTTCCTCCGCGCCACCTCGCTCGACGAACTGCCGCAACTCTTCAACGTCCTCCGCGGCGAGATGAGCCTGGTCGGCCCTCGCCCCGTGCAGCAGGCCGAGCTGGAGGGTCTCTACGGCGCCGCCGCGGCCTATTACATGGCCGTGCGCCCCGGCATCACGGGTTTGTGGCAGGTCTCGGGGCGGTCGGAGACGAGCTACGCGCAGCGCGTGGCTCTCGACGTGGCCTACGTCGCCGCGGGCTCCTTCTGGCAGGACGTCCGCATCCTCCTGCGCACCCCGGTCGCGGTGCTGTCGCGCAAGGGCGCGGTCTGAGCCGCCGCCCTTCCCTTTCCGCCCCGGCGGGGGCGGGCTAGGCGACCGCGATGACCACCCCAGGCGAGACCGAGGACCGCGCCGGCGCGAGGCGCCTCGTCTCCGGCGTGTTCTGGAACGGGCTCGGGCGCGGGCTGCCGCTGCTCCTCGCCCTCGCCCTCACGCCCCTTCTTGTGGAGCTGATGGGGCTGGAGCGGTGGGGGCTGTTCACCCTCGCGCTGGCCATGGTGGGCGTGTTTGGCGTCTTCGACCTCGGCATCGGCCCGGCGCTGACCCGCGCCATCTCCGAGCGCATCGGCAACACCGCGCCGGAGGAGCTGTCGCGGCTCGCGGGCGCGGCGATGCTCTGCCTCGTGGCGTTCGCGGCGCTGATGGCGGCGCTCTTGTGGTTCGCGCTGCCCGCGCTGATGACGCGGCTGCTGAACGTGCCCCCCGAACTCCAGGCGGAGGCGCTCGCGGCCTTTCGAATCCTCGCGGCCGCCGCGCCGCTCGTCGTGCTGAACGCGGCGCTGTGGGGCGTGCTCGCCGCCCACCAGCGCTTCGCCTCCGCGAACCTCGTCAGCATCCCCGTGGCCGCGATGTACTACGTCGGGCCGCTGCTGGTGCTGCTGGTGTGGCAGAGCCTCGTGGGCGTGATGCTGGTGCTGGTGCTGTGCCGCCTCGCCAACACCCTCTCCTACGCGTGGCTCGCGCGGCCCCTGCTTCCCGGCTTCGGCGTGGGGCGGCTCGGCGCGGTGTGGCCGCTGCTGCGCGTGGGCGGGTGGATGACGGCGTCCTCCGTGCTCAACCAGTTCCTGCTCTACGCCGACCGCTTCGTCATCGGCGCGTTCCTGACGCTCGCGGCGGTCGCGCACTACGCCACGCCGCTCGACCTCGTCCTGCGCATGTGGATCGTGCCCGTCGCCGTCGCGCAGGCGCTGCTGCCCGCCATGGCGTCGAGCTTTCGCGAGCGGCCGGAGGCGGTCGCGGCGCTCGCCCGGCGGGGCGCGCTGATCGTGGCGGCGCTGACCCTGCCGCCCGGCCTGATCGTCGCGGCGGAGGGCGACTGGCTGCTGCGCCTGTGGCTCCCCCCCCCCCCTTCCGCGGGGGGGGGGGGGGGGGCGGGGGGGGCCCCCGTTTTTGGGTGTGGTTGGGGGGGGGGGGGGGGGGGGGGGGGGGGGGGGGTTGGGGGGGGGTTGGGGGGGGGGGCGTGTGGATACGTATGACTCCGCTTCCGCCCCCCTCCCAGCCTCCCCCCTACTGGGGGAGGGGTTTGGGAAGAGCCAGCTTTGCGCCAGTGTCATTTTTCGCTCGCGCGACAGGCCTGCCGGGAAGGCGTGCATGTGCGACGGGCGCGGCAGGAGTTGCGCCCCGTAAGCGTGCGCGATGCTAGTGAGCGCAGGCAGGGCAGGAGCGGCGAGGTCAAAGACAACATGCTTCAGGCCGAGCGCCATGGCCTGCAGGGCAGTGCCGGATTCGTCGCCGCAATCGACCAGCAGGCGGAAGGTCTGCGAGGGGAATGCTTCGCGGGCCAGACTCTCCATCGCCTGCCAGTAGGCGGCGCCGAGGTAGCACGCGCCCGCCACCGGCGAAACAAGCTGAAGGGCGAGGCCCCGGCGTGATGCAGCGTCAAGCGCGGCGCAGATGTCCTCAAAGTCAGCCACCTCGAGGGCAGGCGTCATGCTCAGGCGGCCTTCTGCAGCGCTTCCACGCCGGGGAGCGCCTTGCCCTCCAGCCACTCAAGGAACGCGCCGCCCGCGGTGGAGAGATAACTGAATTGCTGCGCCACCCCCGCATAGGAGAGCGCGGAAACCGTATCACCGCCGCCCGCCACGCTCTTCATGGTCCCGTCCGCCGTGAGGCGGGTCACGACGCGGGCGAGGAAGACCGTCGCATTGTCAAACGGCGCGGTTTCGAACGCACCGAGCGGGCCGTTCCACACCAGCGTGCGGCAGCCTTTCAGTACATCCGCGTAACGCATCAGCGAATCGGGGCCGATATCAAGCGCCATCGCATCTTCAGGCACGGCGGAGGCCGCCACGATGCGCGAAGGCGCATGGGCGCTGAAAGCCTGCGTCACCACGAGATCATCCGGCAACAGGATGCGGCAGTTCGCCTGCTCCGCCTTGGCGAGGATGGCGCGGGCGGTGTCCATCATCTCCTGCTCGCAGAGGGAGGTGCCGAGCGCATGCCCCTGCGCGCAGAGGAAGGTGTTGGCCATCGCCCCGCCGATGATGAGCACATCCACCTTCTCCACCAGATGATCGAGCAGCTCCAGCTTGGTGGAGACCTTCGATCCGCCGACCACCGCCGCCAGCGGGCGCTCCGGCGCGGAGAAAAGCGAATCCAGCGACTCGATCTCCTCCTGCATGGCGAAGCCGACATAAGACGGCAGCAGCTTCGGCAAGTGATAGATGGACGCATGCGGACGGTGCGAGCAGGAAAACGCATCGTTGACATAGGCGTCGCCCAGCGCGGCGATCTGGCGGGCGAAGAGCGCATCGCCCGTGGTTTCCTCCGCGTGGAAGCGCAAATTCTCCAGCAGCACGATCTGTCCCGGCTCGGCCCGGCGAATGGCATCCGCCGCCGCCGCGCCGATGCAGTCCACGCCGAAGCGCACGGGGTATTCCGGCAGGTGCGCCTGCAGCGCGTCCACCAGCGGCGAGAGCGACATGGAGGGATTATACTCTCCCTTGGGCCGTCCGAAATGCGACAGCAGCACGACCTTCGCCCCCGCCCCCGCCAGATGGCGGATGGTGGGCAGCACCCGCGCGATGCGC
The DNA here is from genome assembly GCA_002291925.1 of Alphaproteobacteria bacterium UBA998. Lineage (GTDB taxonomy): Bacteria > Pseudomonadota > Alphaproteobacteria > Rickettsiales > UBA998 > UBA998. The sequence continues at coordinate 4,811 of DBAY01000011.1, forward strand.
GTGACGTCGGTCACCTTGCCGGCCTGCATGGGCACGTTGAGGTCCACGCGCACCAGCACGGTTTTGCCTTCGGGAGACAGCTCGGTCAGTCGCATGATACCCATCGGATTTTAACGCTTAAGGATGTGTGCGGTTGATACCACGCGCCCCGGATGACTGTCCAGACGCGGCGTGCATAAACACATGCCATTTTTATGCGCGGAACGCCATGACTTATGCCCGGCGAACGACCGTTCGCTGTGACCTCCATAAAAACTTCATCATCCTGTCACGCATTTGTCATGCAGATGGCGTAACAGGGTGCCCGCAAATGATGGGAACGACGATGTCTACACGTAATACGCTGCGCCTGCGGGCGCCGGGCATGGAAGCCTATTTTTACGAGACCACGCTGGAAAATGGCGAGGCCGGGTTCATGTACCTGCTGGCCCCCAGCGATCGCAAGGAAATGATCAACCGCGAGCTGAGCGAAGGCCGCCTGCCGCATGACGTAATCGTGCTGGAGGCCGGCGTCGGCCAGCCCAGTGAACGCCTGCAATATGAGATGGCACTCTACTATGGCGTGCATGCCCACGGCTTTGTCGCCGCCTAAATTTTATAGGAAATAACTGTCATTTATCTTTTACACGCCATTCGCTACAAGCCTGTAAATATAAGCATTCTCTTACATCTGTTAATTTTTTTCGACGCTTCTCACTTTGCAACCGAGAAAATTCTGGTAAGTTACAAACGCGTCGCGAATGCTACCGCGACACAATAATGAGAGAGGTGGGGATGGCAGAAAAAGCGCAAAATATGCAGGATGTGTTCCTCAACGCATGTCGCAGGGACAAGAAACCAGTGACTGTATATCTGGTGAACGGCGTGAAGCTGCAGGGAGTTATCAGCGGATTTGACAATTTCTCCGTCGTGCTGAAGCGCAATCAGATGGCGCAGCTTGTCTACAAGCACAGCATCGCCACCGTGGTGCCGAGCGTGCCGATGAACCTGTCGCGCACGGACGGGGAAACGATGGACGACGATATCGACGAATCGGAGCCCATGCTGGTAGCATAACCGGCCGCCGCACCTTATCTTAAGGCCTGCATGGCCACACCCGCACTCATTCTTCACCCCGATTTTCACAAAGCCCACGACGCGACGCGCAGCGTGCAGTCGCGGCTCGATGAAGCCGCGGGGCTGGCCTGCGCCATCGCGCTGGAGGTGCGCGGCGCCTTTGCGCTGCCCGTCCTTGATCCGCGCCCCAGCACCCTGTTCGGCAGCGGGCAGATCGAGCGCTACACCGGCTTCATTGCGGAAGAAAACATCAGTGTGGTCATCGTCAACAGCACGCTGAGCCCGGTGCAGCAGCGCAATCTGGAGAAAGCGTGGAAGACGAAGGTCATCGACCGCACGGCGCTGATTCTGGAAATCTTCGGCGAGCGCGCCCGCACCCATGAGGGCAAGCTGCAGGTGGAGTTGGCGGCGCTGGAATACCAGAAATCCCGCCTTGTGCGCTCCTGGACGCACCTGGAGCGCCAGCGCGGCGGCTTCGGCTTCCTCGGCGGCCCCGGCGAGTCGCAGATCGAGCTCGACCGCCGTATGATCCGCGACCGCATCGCGGCCATCAAAAAGCAGCTGGAGAAGGTCACCCGCACGCGCACGCTGCACCGCAAGGTGCGCCGGGACGTGCCCTTCCCCCTCGTCGCGCTGGTCGGTTACACCAACGCCGGCAAATCCACGCTATTCAACCGGCTGACCGAGGCGGGCACTTACGCGGCGGATGCGTTGTTTGCCACCCTCGACCCTGTCATCCGGCAGGTGAAGCTGCCCTCGGGCCTCACCCTCATGCTCTCCGACACGGTGGGTTTCATCTCCGACCTGCCGACGCAGCTCATCGCCGCCTTCCGCGCGACGCTGGAGGAGGTGCTGGAAGCCGATCTGCTGCTGCATGTGCGCGACGCCTCCCACCCCGATACGGACGCGCAGAAAGCCGACGTGACGGCCGTGCTGAAAGAGCTATTTGGCGAGGAGTACGGGGCCATCCGCCAGATCGAGGTGCTGAACAAGCTGGACCGGCTGGAGGCCCCCCTGCCCCCCGCCTCGCCGGAGGATGTTCCCTCCTGCGCCGTTTCCGCCCTCACCGGCGACGGCATCGGCGAGTTGCTGGAGATGATCGAGGGCACGGTGCGCAACCGTTTCCTGCAACGGCGGCTGTACCATCTGCCGCTCTCCGCGGGCCGGGCGCTCGCCTGGCTGCACGCGCATGGCGAGGTGCTGGAGCAACGTCAGGAAGACGGGGTGATGAAGGTGAACGCGGCGCTTTCGGAAGCCAACATCGCCCGCTTCGAGCGGGAGTTCTCCGCCGAGATGGACGCCGCCATTACGGGCAGTTGAACGCCCCTACCAGATCAGTGAGCCGTTGGAGAGATGCTGGATATCGCCCGGCTGCACGGAGCCGACAGGGAGCTGGTACGCATCGTCGCTGAACGGGTAGTTCGGCGCGCTGGGGTTGGTCGACGCGCACGCGGCCATACCCAGCAAAGCCAGCACAGCCAGCCGTTTCATGGAGGAAGAAAGTCCCGCGCCTCGCCGCGGCGAGGCATTGATGTACGCCTGATAAATCATTTTTCACATCACCTCAATGTTCTGAGGTGCCCCAATTACAAGCGGGAAGCATCAACCCGCCATACGCTCTGCCTGCATACCCCAAAAAAGGGCAGAGAGCAAGTAAAAAATTTTTTGCAAGCAAAATCTGAGATTTATGACAGCTTTGTCACAAATTGGTAATAAAGATATTTTATGATATACTTCAATATGATGCTGGAAATATCACGAGATCATCAGAAAAAAATAATGAAAAAAATTGCCCGGTCTAACGGGAAAATGCTTTCACGGCCTGCGCACCCATGGCCGCCGCCAGAACCCCTTGAAGCGCCCCCAGCATGATGGGCGTCACCTTGTAATGAGCGTTTCCCTCGGCATCCACCTCGCGGGCCTGCATGAGGGTGTGGATGGCGCCGTACGCGGCCAGCGCAGCGAAGCCACCTTGCAGAGCAACCTCGGGCCGTTTGATGCGCTCCACCATGCTGGCGCGGGGATGATAGGGCGTCTGGCGTGTTTCCGGATTCAGGGCATGGTCCACAATCCTGGAAGCTTCCACAAGTCCCGGCCCATCCTTCGCCGCGTTGCGGCCAATCAGTGATTCCAGCCGGGATTCCAGGCCGTCCAGCGCCCGTGTCTCCGCCACCTCATGGGTTCGTGCATCCCGCATGGCGTCCGAGATCACATCCGGAAACGCTTTTCTGACCGCGTGTCTCTGGTCAAGACTCAGCCCTTTGGCTTTCAGAACATTTTCCAACGCCTCAACCAGCGCATCGCCATCAACGCGGGGTGGAGTGAACTTCGATGAGTGGCTCATGGTACCCAGTATAGCAAGTGCGCTGGCTCACATTATGAAATTTCCATGAAAAAAGCGGCCTCGCTGGAGGCCGCTTTTTTTAAAAGAATCACGGTTGAATAAATTACCGGGCGGCGGCGGCAAGCTTCCCGGCCGCGCCCCGGCCTTCCAGCTGCGCAACCAAGGCGGCGGCAGCGATTACGGCACCCATGGCGACTTCCGCCCCGGCCTTGAAGTAATGGCGATTGCCCTGCTCATCCTCTTTGAGATCGCTCAGGCCTTTGATAGCCAGACCACCGCCAGCAACACCCGCCACACCGCGGCCTACTTTCTCGGTCCATTTCGCGTGCTCGCCAAAGTTTTCCTTCACCATGCGGCCAGCTTCCGAGAAGAAGCCCTTCTCACCCTGCTTTTTCGGCAGCTTGATTTGTTCGAACAGCCCTTTGGCGGGCTTGGCTATCTCTGCATTGCCTTTTGTGAGTTCCTCGACATGGGTTTTGGCAGAATTTGCCAGCTTGTCCTTGATCTCCTGAGGAAGGCCTTCCTTGCCCAGCACTTTATCGTAGAGCGCTTTGATGCTATCCGGTTTTGTCCGCAAAGAGAGTTTTTCCCCCTCTCCAAGGGTTATACCAAGCTTTTTTTCTATCAGCGCGGATTCCAACCTACTCCCTTTTGTTTCGGCGTCAAAGCTGAGGCCCGCCCATTGCGACCTGAAAATGCCATGAAGATCTCTGCTCGAAAGATGAGCAGCCGCAACCCTCAGGTTATCAAACAACTTGACAGACTCATCCCTAAGATGCGGAAGCGCTTTTTCCAGACGATTGAGAACCTTCAATTGCTCCTCGGACGCGCCTGTCTTGGCGGCGGCAACGTCTTGAATCATCTTTTCTGAATCTGTGCGGATGTTCGTAATGTACATGTCAATCACGGTCGTCGCATTTTTGGGCGCTTCGGTCATGGGAACCTCTATTTTATCCAAACAATTGAGGCTAAATTATCACAAGGCTTCCCGAAAATGTGTGACAGTTCCGTGAAATTTACGGCCAAGACCCGGTTTCATAAAGCCGGGCCTCGGCGAGGCGGCGGCGGAGCAGGCCTTTCAGGGGCTTGCCGCCGGCATAGATCCAGCGCAGAAATTCGCGGGCGGCGGCCTCGTGCTCGCCCCGGCGCACCCGTTGGCGTAAGGTAGAGCGCTGCAGGGCCCCGGCTCCTAGATTGAAGACGAAACTCGCCAGCGCGTCGAACTGTCCGGGCGAGAGGGCCACCGGCAACAAATGGTCCACCGCCGCCGAGGCACGCGCCGCGTCCTCGCGCAGCAGGGCCTCTGCCTGACGCAGGGTGAGGTCGGCGGGGTAATCCTCGCCCGCCTGCAGCACATGGCCGTAACCGATGGTCTGGTAGCCGCCGGGGCAGGCATAGGGGCGCGGCTGGAAGCCCTCGAAATGCCGGATCAGGGCCAGCCCCTGTTCGCTGATATGGCGCTGCATGATTGCTCCCGGAATTACACAAGCTGTTTTTGGTATCCGTCATTGCAAGCGCAGCGAAGCAATCCAGTCATCGGCATGGATTGCCGCGTCGCTTGGCTCCTCGCAATGACGGAGAAAATCACTTCCGCAGCTTCCCGAAGGCGCGCTGGCCGAAATAGAAACTGATGATGCCGGCGAAGATGGCCTGATCTTCCTCGCCCCACAGCGCCTGCACCTGCCAGGGCAAGGGGCTGGCGGTGTCGAGCAGGCCCCATTGCAATAGCTTTGTGCTGGCGTAGAGCAGGAAGAACGCATAGGCCAGCACCGGCCGCACCGTGCCGTTCAGCGCATCCACCCATTCCACGCCGGTCTTCCACGTCTGGTAGAGCGCGCGCGCCTCGGCGGCATCCGTGCGTGCGCGCACCTCGTCCAGCCGCTCGCTGCGGCCGAGCTCCTGCTGCTTCAGCTGCAGGGCCAGCATCTCGCGCTCAAACTGCCGGTCTTGCCGCTCGCGCAGCAGGGCGAACACATCCGGCACCATCGCGCCGATGAAACCGATAAGGGAACTGAGAAGGGTGACCATAGAGGGTTGCTCGAGTTTTTTAGTTTAGATTGACGTCGTTGTTATGCGGCTGGTGCAGCTTGCACCCCAGCGGAAGGGGGGCAGCCCCTCCCCCGGTAGGGCGGGGTCGACGCGTACAAGCGTCGACGGGAGGGAGACAAACCCCTCCCCCTCTAGGGCGGAGGCTGGGAGGGGGGCGGAAGAATCGTCTAACGTACCCACATGCCCCCATCCGTCTTCGCTGCGCTTCGCCGAGACACGCCCCAACCCTCCCCCTACTGGGGAGGGGGGTTTAGTCAGAACTACCCCTTCTCCAACACTCCCTTCACCGCCTCCCACAGCATGTAGAGGGCGGTGGAGACGGCGAGGGTCAGCAGCGAGTGGCGCACCACGGAGCGCACCTCCTCGCCGCCCTTGCGCAGGCGGCGCAGGTAATAGAGGTCGGCCTGCAGCTCGGTGGGGCTGCTCACGTCCAGGCCAATGCCGGCGAGCGTCTCCAGCGCCACCTGCCGCACCAGCGCGGTGAGGGCGGCGGGGTCGCCGAGGGCCTTCTGCTCATAGATCTCCGGGCGCTCACTCATTGCCGGGATTCCATACCGTGTAATAAAGCCGCACCTCGTGCAGGCGAGCATCCACGCCAAGCGTATCGGCGGCGTCGGTCGCCGCGCGGCTGACGCGCAGGAACACGGCATCGCCGACGTCCGGCGCACCCGCGACGGTGATCGGCGCGGTGAAATCGGTGATGTAGAGCGTATCCGTAGCACCGCCTGTGTCGGTGATGTTCACGGCCGTGCCGTAGGAGGCGCCCAGCGACTCGCCATCGCCCATCGCCACGGCAGCGAGGCTCCACACCACGCCAAAGCTGGTGGAGGCCGAGGGATGACTCCACACAATCTGCGCGTAAACAGTCTGGCGGTCCCACTGGCGCGGCATGGGCAGCAGGGCATGACATACTCTGACAAGATTGGGATCGTAGTCGAGCGTAGCGATATCCGGAGCGGATGCGCCCATGCTTCGCCGTGTCACGGAAGTCGCCCCCGCCGTCAAGGCCGGACGCAGGATGTCTGGCGTCACCCGCAGGCAGCGCGTGCGTTGGGTGGGCAGCACCACTTCCCACAGCGTGCCGTTGAAGCGCACCAGCGCCTGCTCGTCATTCAGCCACAGCGTTAGGCCGGGGCGCGGCGCGATGAAGCGCCAGAGCTGGTCGAAATAGGCCACCTGCCCCGCCTTCCCGGCCCATGCCCCGGTGGGCGACGGGCCGACGATGTAGACATCGCCCGCCGCCGGGCTGCCGGGCAGGGTGTTCTGGTCACGGTCGATGACGCCGGTATTGAGCAGCGCATCCAGCCGCACCAGCGCCTCATTGACGGTCACTTCCTTCTGCGCCTGCGCGGTTTCCACCAGCGTGGCCTGCATATGCGGGGTCTCAGCCATATCCTGCCTCTTGTCATAAAAGATTAACAAGCGTCGTGTACTGACACAGGCTACGCGGCTTCTGACGGGGCCGGGAAGGGTTGAAGAGGAACGAATGATGGACGTCTCCGGCAACGCTCTGGATGCCCAAGGCCGCGCGGCTGCGGAACCGCCCGCCCTGCCGCTCATCGTGGTGGATTCCAGCACGCTGCGCAAACTGGAGGCCAAGTTCACGCATTTCCGTGACCGCTCCGCCGGCATCCCCGAGACGGAGGCGGACATCCTGAAACATCCCTATTCCTTTCTCGATTTCCTGACGCAGAAGCACGGGATGACGCTGGTTTTTCCCCGCGCGGTCATCCGAGAGATGCTGATACGCAGGGATGGTCTGGGGCAGGATGTGTACGCCGAATGGACGGGACATAACAGCTACCACCTCGGCATCAATACCCGGCAGGAAAAACTGACGCCGGATGCGGCGCTGTTCGCTGCCTACCTTGATGCGCATCAGAAGCAGGTCCTGCCGGACGGGGCGATGGGCCTGCGAATCTATCACAACACGGAAACCATGCTGAAACAGGAATGTCCGCATCCGCACGGCGGCATCATTGTGGTGGATTCCGGTAGCGAGGGACCACTGACACCTGAAGGCGTGCTCCTGCTTCCTCCGGTTGGCTCGCAGGCGGGTGATCTGGCAATAGGAAAGCTGGTGAAGGCGGCCCGGCACTACGCACCGATAGGGTATAAGAACCCTCGCTTTGCGGTGCTTGCAGATGATTTCGGCCTGCGTTGTTCCGTTAACATGCCGAGCGCTGAGAATGCTTCCTTTGCCGTATCGCTGCGCGGGCTGATCAAGGCGCTCTCCTCCGGCCCCAAGGCCTTGCGCCCGACCCGTCATGCCTTCGTCCGGCTGTTTGATTACGACACCGATGTAAAAGGCCGTGAATTGAAGCCGGAGTTCGCCTGGGAAAAACAATCCGCTGAGAAATGGCTGCGGTTCCTCAAGGCACAGCGCCGGAACGCAGAGGAGGAGCAGGCGAAAGACATCCCCGCAGCGGAGCCTGAGCCCCTGATGGCCGCGCCGTCGACGGTGATTGAGGCCGCAGCTATAGAAACAGCCCCGCCGAAACTGGTCCCCCTGGCCGAGCGTGCGGTGATGGGCCCGCCGCTGGCCAAGCATCTGAGGAAAGAAAAGCCATTGCCTAAACCCCACTCAGGCGGCAAGCTAAGCGCGGCAGAAATCGAGCGCCGTCAGAAAGCGCTCCTCGCGCAACAGGAGAAACAATAAATGGCTACCGCCGCTGAGATTCGCGAGCAGATTAAAGCCCTGCCGCACAAGTATATTTTCTACACCAAGCGCGAGATCAATTACCTGCCGCAGATCATGATCGAGGGGGAGGAGATTCGTGCCCTCACCTCGGGTTACTCGGATAACCGCACGGTGCTGGCGGTGGTGACCAACCGGCGCATCCTGTTCCTCGACAAGGGCATGTTCTTCGGGCTGCGCCAATGGCAGATGGCCTTGGATCGCGTGCAGTCCATCGAGGGCGAGCATCTGGTCGTCTTCGGCAGCATCCGCATGTGGGACGGGGCGACGGCCATCAAGATCAGCATGGTGCTGGCCAGCACGATCGATCCGTTCATCAAGGCGACGCGGGCGGCGATTGACGAGTATAAGCGCCTCTCCTTCCGGGAGACGGTCGGCGCGGCCTCCACCGCGCTCGATGTGGCGTCACAGATTGAGCGGCTGGCCGCGCTGAAAGCGCAGGGTCACCTCACGGAAGAAGAATTCCAGACGCAAAAGAAGAAGATTCTGGCGAACAGCTAGGCACGCGAGGGCGTGGAGCCACCGGTGCCCTGCTGGGCTTCCGCCGCGCGGGCGGCAGCCAGAGCGCGCTGGCGGATCACACGCTCCTGCCAGCTTTCACGACGGCCACGGTCTGGCAGCAGTTCCGCCTCCCGCCGCGCCCGGTCTCCGCTGGCATAACCACTGAGGCCGCCCACCGCCGCGCCGATGGCAGCGCCGCCGATGGCGCCCTGCACGGGAGTAAGCTGGGTCAGCCATGACGGCACGCTGCTGGTTGTGGCATCGACGCTAGCCTTCAGCGCTTCGGAGGCGAACCCCGCACCCGCGCCCACGGCAGCCAGCACGCCGGCGCCCACGGCCACACCGGCCAGCGTACTGCTCGCAACGCTCAGGCGGGGTTTTTGTCCGGGGGTCTGATTCTGTTTATTCATAATGCCATTTTATACCGCTTTGCTCGGCGGTTAAAATGACAATTATGTGAAACTACAGCACTCCCTGCGCCCTCTCCCCCGGCCCCACACGGCTGGAAAACTGGCAGATCCGCAGCGTCACGCTGGGTTGCGGGGTGCCGAAATCGGCCGTCTGCTGGGCGGCGGTGTAGGTGCAGCTGGGCGTCGTGGTGGTGAAGGTCCGCACCACGGTTGCGTCGTTCAGCACCTCCACGCGGTACTGCTCCGATGCCTCGTCCAGCGGCACGTCCACGAAATCGCGCCAGCCGTAATCGACGCGGGCGCGGCGCACCCAGCGCGCAGTGAGATTGCCGCCCGCATCGCGCTCGCCGCGCAGATGCACCGGCGCCAACGGCCTCAGCGCGCGGCCGCCATAGGTGAAGGATTGCGCCGCCGCGCCCCCCAGCGTACCGCCGATGGTGACGGGTTTGTACTCGCGCGGCAGGTTCAGCAGGCTCGGCGACAGCAACTCCCGCCCCACCCGGCCGTCGAGCAGCACGAAGCGCTCGCCAAGGGTGTGGCTGGCCATCGCCGCCTCAGTGCCAAGCCGCCCGCGCAGCAGGCCGCGCAGCACATATTTGCCTTCTGCCACCTCCTCGGCCTCGCGGAACTGAAGGATTTCATCCCCCAGCAGCGCCGCGTTGGCGCCGTTCAGCACGGCAAGCGCGGTGACGGATTGCAGCCCCTCCTCGCCAATCAGCCGCACGGTGACGCTGCCCAGCTCATCAAACCGGTTGCCTGCGGCGCTACCCGCCAGCACCGTCACCGCCGTGCCGACCACGGCGGCGGATTCCAGCGTGGCGATGCGCCCGTAATTCGCCCCGCCATCGTCCGAGCGATAGAGCACCGCCCCGCGCCATCCCGCGGATAAACCCGTGGCCGCATAGCGCAGGGTCGCCGCGTCCGCCGTATCGCCGGGGAAGGCGGGCAGGTCCAGCAGCTCCAGCCGGGTAGCGGGCAGCGGCGGCACGGCGGCGCTGAGGCCGGTGGCATCGCGCGGCGGCGCGTAGGGCTGATAGAGGCTCACATCGTCCGCCACCGCCTCGACGCGCACTTTCCCCTGATCCCGCAAGGTGCGGGTGATGCGCAGCATATGCGTGGTGCCGTTCTGCTCTAGCGTCACCACATCCGTCGGCTCCAGCGCGGCGTAGCGGTTATCGAGCAGGAACTGCACGCGCTGCCGCCCCAGCCAGCGCAGGTACAGATGCGCCTCCGCCACCGCTTTCGCCTCCGCATCGGCCATCACCAGCGGCAGGCTGAACGTCTCCGCGTCGCGGCCGCTCGCGCTGTGGCGATAGGCCGTCTGCGTGCCCGTCTGATACTGCGCCGTGCGGCTGAGATGCAGCACGCTCACCGATTTCGGCAGCTCCAGCTCCTGCTGGCGCGTCAGGGTGAACAGCGAAGCCCCCGCCCCGTCGCTCACCAGCGCATCCTCCACGAGCGTCACCGCCGTTCCCTCGCCGCGCGGGATGAAGCGCAGCACGCCGCCCGACTCCACCGCGTCGAAGAAATAGGCCGCCATCAGCTCCTCGATGAGCTGCCGCGCCGAGGCCTGCCGGGTGACGACATAGCCCTCCACGCGCTGCGTCAGGCGGCTGACATCGATGCGCTCCAAAGGCAGCCCCGCCTTCAGGCATAGCAGCCGCACAATGGCCCCGAGCGAGGAAAGCCCCAGCTTGCCAGTGACCCAGTGGCCGGTCAGCCAGACGCCGCCATCCGCCCACACGTCGCGCAGATCGGGGAAATACGGATAGGGCCGCGCGTCCCACGTCCACAGGAAGCGCCGCTCGACGAGGCTCGAGGCGCCCCATACCGCCTCCGTCGCCGCGATGCCGAGGCGCTGGGCGCGCATATCCACAAGCCCCCGCGAGAAACGGGGAAAGAAACTCTCAGAACTGCCGGGATCAAAGAACACATTGGGCTGGTTGGTGGCCCCGTCCACGCTGGGAAAGCCATATTCGGTGAACCAGATTTTCTTGGAATTCGGCACCCACGCCGTCGGGTTGCCATCAGGGTTCACATGAGGATTCGCGCAGAACCAGCTGAGATTCTTCCAAGCATAGGCGGGCGAGAGGGACGCCTTCGTGGTGCGCGATGCGTCGGTGTAATACCAATCATAGCCTTCGCCGGAGGTCCAGCCCGCCATCGCCTTGGCGAGCGTGATGCCGGATTGCGGCTCGTCGGTGAGCGGGAAATAGGCGTCGATGCCGATGAAGTCGATGTTGGATGAGGCCCAGAGCGGGTCCAAGTTGTACCAGCCGCTCTCGGTGTGATGATATTCCGACCAGTCCGCCGCATAGGTCAGCTTCACGCCGCTGCCCAGAATGCCCCGCACCGTGGCCGCGAGCGAGACGAACTGATTCACCGCCGGGAAGGTGCCGGGCGTGCTCATCACTTTCGTCAGCCCCACCATCTCCGAGCCGATGGCGAACGCATCCACCCGCCCCGCGCACAGATTCGCGTAATGCGTGATGAACGCGTTATAGCCGTTTGTTTTCGTGAAGAAACTGCTCACCGCCGAGGCCGTGCCCGTCAGCCGCCCGCGCCACGGCTTGCCGGGCACATCCATAAAGCACATGGGCAGCAGCAGCACCTTGTAGCCGCGCGCCTTCAACGCATCGAGGTAGCGCAGCAGCGACTGGTCATCCGGCGTGCCGCCATAGCGCGGGCGGCCATCCTCCAGCGTCATCTGGCGCGCGGTGGCGCGGGTAAAACCGCCAACGCTCCACTGCTCCGGCTGCGTCTGGCCGCCCACCTTGTACTCCACCGCGGGCAGCACTTCGCAGGTCGCCGCATCCAGCGAGGTGCCGAACCAGCAGACCACGACGCCGACCCATTCCACATTGGGGCAGGTCTCTTTCAGATCATCCAGCGAGACGAGCGCATTGGCCTTGCCTTCCGGCGTATGCCGGTTGATCGGCCCGGCCAGCCCGCTCTGCGCCCAGCCGCTGCCCACCGCTTCGCCAGAGATTTTTTGTTGAATGGACGTATCGTAAACAAACTCGCCCGCACCGGGAATCATCACCACGGACTTCACCAATTCCTCGACCGGTGCCCCGCCCACATCCTCCATCACCAGCTTGCGCTTGACTTCAAACGTGAAATTGGGAATCCGGTTGCCGAAATCCGCCAGCGGAAAATCCTCGATGACCACATACGCCAGGCCGCGATAGGCCGGCGTGCGCCCCACCCCTTCAATGCTTTGGATGAAGGAGTCCGGGAGCTGCGATTCATCGCCCTTATAGATGCGGTACGTACCTTGGCTGAGGTTCAGCAGCTTCGCATCCGCCCAGACGCGCAGCACCCGGTCGATCGGCCCCTCGCAAATGCCAATCGCCAGACTGACGGAGTAGCTGTAAGTGGTGGTCTGCGTGCGCGACCCGCCGCCTCCCCCGCCCTTGCCGCCGCCGGAGGAACTGGTCGTCGTGGTCGCCGTCTCCTTGATGGGCCGCGACCACAGGATATTGCCCGCCAGCCGCGCCGAGCCGTACACCGCCGGGATGGCCTTCCCATAGGTCGAGACTTGCACCGTAAGGTCCGCCAGTCGTGGCCCCTCGCGGTAGGAGGTCGGCACACCAAACACGGCATCATCGATCAGCCCGCCGATCGCGCCGCCGACCACACGCCCCAGCACGCTCCCCACGACCGGCCCCACGCCCGGCAACGCCCGTCCAACCGCCGCCCCCGCCGTACTCAACACAATCGACGCCATGCCACCCCTCTCCGTTCAATTCCGGATGGCAGCACATCACCCACACCCCGCGCCAGGAAGGGCTACCAGACGCTTGCAGCCGTTGAAAACGAAGGGTTGCTATTCCACACAAAATGTCATACATACACAGTCCGCTTCGGGCACTGCCCGATGAAACCGGTTTCTTGGCGCGGGGTGGAGCAGCCCGGTAGCTCGTCAGGCTCATAACCTGAAGGTCGCAGGTTCAAATCCTGCCCCCGCAACCAACATCAGATTTCATAACGTTTCACAAGACACCAAATAGGCCAACAAAACAGCGGCTTATCCCGTCTGCTTGTACCAAGAGATTTCATAGCGTATCATAAAATCTCGGCATTGTTCCATTAAGAT
>DBAY01000044.1 GCA_002291925.1 Alphaproteobacteria bacterium UBA998
ATCTTAATGGGACAATGCCGAAGATTCTAAGATGCGATCGTCATAATCATGAGCCAAATAATCGGCGAGGTCTTCTGGATTATAGAGCGAACCAAACGTTTCTGTAAAACAGGTCTGCCCGAGTTCGACCAGCCGGACCCAATCATCCGGCATTGCCGGGCGCAGATCGATCATACACCGTCCCGGCCCCGCGCCATGGCGGCGGCGCCGGTGCGGGCGATCTCCACGAGGCCCAGCGGGCGCATCAGGTCGATGAAGCTGTCGATTTTCTCGGGCTTGCCGGTGATCTCGAAAATGAAGGATTCGCTGGTGGCATCCACCGAGCGGGCGCGGAAGATTTCCGCAATGCGCAGCGCCTCGATGCGCGCCTCGCCGGTGCCTGCCACCTTCACCAGCCCCAGTTCACGCTCGACGAACGGGCCTTCCACCGTGAGGTCATGCACGCGGTGCACGGGCACCATGCGCTCCAGAAGCGCTTTGATCTGCGTAATCACCTGCTCGGTGCCCGAGGTGACGATGGTGATGCGGGAGAGGTTTTTCTCCGCATCCACCCCGGCCACGGTCAGGCTCTCGATGTTGTAACCCCGGCCCGAAAACAGCCCGATGACCCGCCCCAGCACGCCGAATTCGTTATCGACGATGACCGCCAGCGTATGGCGGTGCAACTCGAGTTTCTTTTCCGGGATGTCGTAGACGATGTCGGTCATGTGTCAGGGCGGGGGACAGGTAGGTTATGAGCTAATATCATGCTGGTAAGGCAATGCAAGTTCTACCAATGCATGCCGCCTATTAACGCTGCTTTAACGACCTGCCGTCATAATGTTAGTAGAGTTTTGCCATGTCGGAACGCATTAACAGAACCCAGCGCCCAGCTGCGGCCTCACCGCGACGGGAAACCCTGCAGTGGGGCAGCCCTCCCATTCCTACGCCCCGCGAGCCCGGCGGCATCGAGGAACGCTTCATCGACGCCACGGGGCAGTTTATCGTGGAGCGCGACGAATGGAATCCATCTCGAGGCACGCGTGTCATGAGTGTGAGCCGTCAGGGCGGCAGTGAAGCCTTCCGCCGAACCATCGTGAGGGAGGGAGGACAGGAAGGCTCGTCAGAAACCCATATACGCCGTGAATCATCGAAGCCCGGCGGGGAGGAAGCCTATCGCATTACGCAAAGCTATTTCGGTTTGCCGGATGATAAGGGCCGGGTGGCCGAGCAGCATGCCCATCTTTACCTCACGGTAAGAGGAAGCCATGTGGCAGCTGCTGTCCTGTCGAGTAGTGGATGTGGGGTAGCCGATCTCTTGAGCCAGGATGCCCAAAGGCTGCTGGAAAATGTGCGGCAGACCTTTCAGCAGCGCGAAATGCGCCTTGATACCGAGATGGATATTACGCGAACGGTCAGCGCCCTGCCGCGCGGCGAGGCGTGCGGCCCACGCACGCGTGACTGATACGGCGCATCAGGCATACAGATCAAACGCCTGCTCGAATGCTTCCGTCACGCAAGCGCGAATGGCGGGGGAGAACAGCTCGATGCGGCTGGTTTCCGGGGGTTGCTTCAGCACGCCTTCCAGCGTCTGCGGGTTGATGCGCGCGAGATCGAACAGCGGCGCGCCGTCGAAGCGGCTGTTCTGCAGCAGATCGCGGATGCGGTGATCAAGCAGTTCGGCCTGCGGGGCCATTTCCGGCTCCGGCACCGCGCCCAGCGACTGGCGCGCCTCCCAGACGGGGGCCAGCTGCTGCATGACCCCGTTGGCCGCCGCGAAGACGCCGTCCAGCAACTCCAAGGCGGCTTCCTGCGCCTTCAGCGCGTCGGCATTGAGCTGCAGTGACGGCGCTGGGTCCACCGGGGCCACGGCGTCGCGGCTGAGCGGCAGGCGGCCCGCCTCGGCCGCCGGGCCGGTCAGCTGCTGCTGCGCCTGTGCCATCAGGCCGTGGGTATTCAGGCTGGAAAGAGAGGTCTCGAGGCTACCGATCATTATTTTTCACGCCCGTCTTGCTGCGGTGCATAGCTCGGTTATAGCGAAATATAATGAATAAAAAGTTAATTTATGAATGAAGTCGGCAAAAAATGCCTAGGTGGTAAATTTCTTGGCTACCCGTCTATTCTGTCCTCCCAGTAAAAGATATCACGCCCAATATCTTTGGCATGGTAATGCGAGGGAACCGGAATCATGACGCGCAGGAAGCTGTGCACATAAGGAAAGAAATGAAAATGCGGATTGAAGGTGTAGATGCCTTCCCTCTCACGTGGCACTACCAGGATCAGCCGTTTCCTGCAGATACGGCGAAGTTCCGCAACGGCTTGGCGCACATCAAGAATATGTTCGAGTGTATGGGTGCAGAGCACTGTATCAAAAGAGCCGTCGGGAAAAGGAAGATGCTCGATGGCGCTTTCGGTGAGCGTGAGATTTGGCCACCGGGCGCGAGTGGAGTCGGAAATCTGGAAATCGACACCGGTAAACTGGCTGTCCTTTAGCTCAGGTCGAGCGGAAAGCCGGCCGAGCGTGTAACCCGTGCCACAACCGATATCGGCAATCCGCCCGGGCACCACATGGGCGGCAATGGCGGCCAGGATCGCGTCGGAATTATCGGTTTCCTCGTGCACGCGCGGCAGGCGGCGGTAGAGCGCGTCATATTCCTGTGGGGTCAGCGCATGGGCGCGCTGGCGAAAGGCAGCGAGATCATGCACCAACGGGCCGTAGGCCCTGCTCATCAGCCACGCAAAGGGCGGGCTATCGCGCAGCACTGGTGGCATTACGTCTTCCATTACCCAGCGGATAATGTTCGTTATTTCACGTTTCATGCGACTATTCAACCGCATGCATTAACGAAAGGCAAGCCTTACACCTGGCTCTTATCCAGCGGCTCGACCTTTTCCGCAGCCTCCGGCACCGGTTTTTTTATCGGTGCCGCCTGTGGGCATCAAAGGCTTGCAAGGCGGTGGAAACTTTTGCATGTTCATAATGATGCTCACCGCTGCCGGCTGGCAGCGGCGCCATGTCCCTTTGCCATGCACTGTAGCTGCACAATCTGGCCAAACAGATTGATATTATCACTCATATGCTGCCGGGTCAGATGCTCGCCCTTGCCGTGCGGCATTTGGGCAAAGCCGCCCCGTGCCATGGTGAGCACCAGTGCGTTCGGCATTTCCTGGGCGATGACATTGCCATCGCTGGAGTAGGGAACAAGCGTGGCGGAGCTGGCAAATTTTGTAAATCCGGTCTGTTTGCCGATGGCGAGGTAGGGCTGCAGGCGCGGGTCATCCGGCGTGGCGGAAAGGTAGGGCGGTGCGTCAAAGGCCCGCTCAACCGTGTAGCGGATGTCGTTGTTCCATTTGGCGATGTAGTCGATATTCCGGATGACGGAATCCATCGCGTCAACGTTGCGCGCCTGATCACCCTTGGCAGCCTCGGGGGGGTAGCGCACGTCGTAGGAGAGGCGTGTATCGCGGGCGTCACCCTTCAACATGGGCACGCTCAGCTTGGTGACGCCAAGCAGGGGGATGGCGCAATGGGCCGGGGCACCCTTGCCACGCTGCTGCGCATGTTCGCGGTAAATCGCGGCCGTCACTTCCAGCGCGTGTTCGATGGCGTTGTGCGGGACGGGCCTGCCGCGTTCTGTGGTCAGCGTCCGGGGGTAGCAGGGCGGCTCCTCATGCTGTGCGCCGGTGGGGCGTGTGACCGCGATGTTGACCGTGCCCAGATCGAGCCCCCGCACTTGGTTCTTCATGTAATTCATCATGTTGCCGAGGTGCGTGAAACCGCGCAGCGTGAAATTGGCCAGCGGCTGCTCGACATTCTCGAAGCGGCGGCGAACTTTTTCATAGGTCGCCGTGCCTTGCGGGTCCTCTGGTGGCGCATCATAGCCCACGATAATGGTCGCCTTGCCGCCAACCACATTGCCCGCCACGCCATAATCAACGGCGCAGATTTCTGCCGGGATGCCTTCCTTTTCGCGCAGCTTCTTTACCCGCTCGAGCACCTTGGTCGCCATGATGGCGGGGTCGGCGGGGCTGGCGGCCTGCAAGGAGGAATGGCCGCTGCCGGATCCGATCTCGATGGTCAGGTAATGGCGGTAGGGTTGCGATGACGGCGGAAGGGGATATTTATTCTCAAACCGGAGGTCGGTCTGCCGGGTGCCCTTGCAGCCAATGCCGATATAGCCGTCGGTCGGCTCCATGACGATGACCTCGGACGGCTCGCCGACGAGCTTTTTCGTCAGGTCGCACACGCCCTTTGCGCCGAGCAGACCCACCTCCTCGCAAGAGGAAAGCATGAAGACGAGCGGCCGGTCGAGCTGCGTCAGCTGCCCGCTGGCCTGCATGGATTTCAGGGTGGCCATCAGGCTGGCGGTCTGCCCCTTGATATCGAGCGCGCCGCGCCCGATCACCTTCTCGCCCTCTTCGCGGCCCTGGAACGGATCATGCCCGTCCCACGGCTCGAGTGCGGGCACGGTATCGATATGCGCGGAAAAGGCGAGCGGCGGCTTGCTGCTTGGCCGCGCCGGATGCCACACCGCCACCAGCCCCTTGTGGAACTTGCCGCTTCCAGCCGGGTATTCGTAAGGCTCGGTGAAATAGATCTTGGCGCCGGTCTGCTCGGCGAGGTACTGGCCTACATACTCCGTGGCGGCGCGTGTGTCCTTGGTGAGATCGGCCCTGTCAGAGGTGGTGGTATTGAAGCCGATCAGCGCCTTGAGGGTGGCGACCGCGTCATGCAGTGGTTCTACTATGGTTTGGCGTGGGCGCGGGCTTGCCATCATGTAGGAATTTACCTGCTCGAGTATCATGACATGCTGCCCAAAAATTAACCGTTAGGTAATATAAAGGCGGTGTAGGCCCGTCGCAAACAGACAAATGTTAATTTTAGATGACGCTTACACCTGATTCTTGTCCAGCGGACCGACCTTTTCCTCCGGCCCAAGCACCAGTTCGTTATGGGCGGCGCCGGCGGGGATCATGGGGTAGACGTTCTCGTTCTGGTCGACCACCATATCCAGGATGACCGGGCCGTCATGGTCCAGCATCTGGCGGAGGTAATCGTCCACGTCGGCCACCTTCTCGCAGCGCAGGCCTTTCATGCCGAAGCATTCGGCGAGCTTCACGAAATCGGGCAGGGAATCCATGTAGGATTCGGAATAGCGGCAGCCATGGAACATCTGCTGCCACTGGCGCACCATGCCCATGTAGCGGTTGTTGAGGATGAGGATCTTCACCGGCAGGCGGTACTGCACGGCGGTGGAGAGCTCCTGCATGTTCATCATGAAGCTGGCCTCGCCGCTGACGCAGACGACCGTCTCGCCCGGATGCGCGATCTGCACGCCGATGGCGGAGGGGAAGCCGTAGCCCATGGTGCCGAGGCCGCCGGAGGACATCCAGCGGTTCGGCTTATCATAGGTGATGAACTGGCAGGCCCACATCTGGTGCTGGCCGACATCGGTGGTGATGTAGAAATCCTGGCCCTTCAGCAGGGTATTCAGACGGTCGAGCGCGTACTGGGGCTTGATCTCCGCCATTTCATTGGTGAAATCCTGCTTGTAGGAGAAGCTCTTGCGGGCGCGCCACATCTCGATCTGCTTCCACCAGGCTTCCTGCGCGGCGGCGTCGGGCTTGGCCTTCTTTTCCTTCCACAGGCGCAGCATGGCGGCGACCGCCAGCCCGGCATCGCCGATGATGGGGATATCCACCCGCACGTTCTTGTTGATGGAGGAGGGGTCGATATCGACGTGAATCTTGCGCGAATGGGGCGAGAAGCCGTCGAGCCGGCCCGTCACGCGGTCATCGAAGCGCGCGCCGATATTGATCATCACGTCGCACTCGGCCATCGCCATGTTGGCTTCGAGCGAGCCGTGCATGCCGAGCATGCCGAGGAATTGCGGGTCGGAGCCGGGGAAGGCACCGAGGCCCATGAAAGTGGTGGTGCAGGGATAGCCCGTCTCGCGCACCAGTTGGGTGAGGGTGGCACAGGCTTCCGGCCCTGCATTGATGACGCCGCCGCCGACATAGAACACCGGCTTCTTGGCCGAGGCCATCAGCGCGACGGCTTTCTCGATCTGGCTTAAGTCCGGCTCGCGCTTGGGCTGGTAGGAGGGGCGGGAGTAGGTTTCCTTGGGGAAGTAGGTCCCCTTCTGGTTCATGATGTCCTTCGGGATATCAACGACGACCGGGCCGGGGCGGCCAGTGGTGGCAACATGGAAGGCCTCATGGATGATGCGGCCCAGCTCGTCGATGGAGCGCACGAGGTAGTTGTGCTTGGAGCAGGCGCGGGTGATGCCGGTGGTGTCGGCTTCCTGAAACGCGTCCGAGCCGATGAGGTGCGAGGGCACCTGGCCGGTGATGACGACCATCGGGATGGAGTCCATGTAGGCGTCCATGATGCCGGTGACGGCATTGGTCGCGCCGGGGCCGGAGGTCACAAGCACGACGCCCGGCTTACCGGTGGAGCGGGCATAGCCCTCGGCGGCGTGGGTGGCCGCCTGCTCATGGCGCACGAGGAAGTGGCGCACCGCGTTCTGCTTGAACAGCGCGTCATAGACCGGCAGCACCGCCCCGCCGGGATAGCCGAAGATGGTATCCACCTCATGATCCGCCATGGCGCGAAGTAAGATTTCCGTACCGGAAATCTGCTCCGTCTGCGGAGTTGGGGTGGCGGGGGCCGCCGCACGGGCGGAGTAAGGGGCTGCCGGGGTCATGTTTTATAGTTCGTTGATGAAATAAAGGTCGCAGATTGTCGCGGAATTTAGCCTTCCGGTCAATGGCTTTTGCGCTTGAATCGGCGGGATTTTCCGCCTTTTTGGGCGGCCTCAGGCGGGCTCCAGCACCACCGGTTCGTCCTCGCAGGCATCGAGCAGGGCCTTGGCATCCTGAGCGACCATCAGCACGGCGTCGAGCATGCCGCCATAGCGGCGGGTGCCGAGCATGGAGACGCGGTATTTTTCCTCCGGCCGGTCCTGCGTGGCCTGGGCAGCCTCGGTCACGCGCTGGGTATAGTCTTCCAGTGTCAGCAATTCCGCGCCTTCGCGGAAATAATGCAAGGGGTTGACCTTGTCATCGAATTTCAGCCCCTCCTCGTCACTGATGAAGCCTGCGTCCTCCAGTTCTTGACGAAGCCGGGAGAGCGCCTCCTGCCAGCGCTCGCGATGGCGCGGCTCCTCCATGTAGGTGCGAAACTGCGCCTCCGTTTCGACCCTCAGGGGGAAGCCCTCATCGTGCAGGCGGCTGATGAGCCGTGCGAAGGGCGGAAGCCCCTGCCCGGCGGCGAGGCGCTCCACCGGCGCGTCCGCCTCCTGCGCGCCTTTCAGAAAGGGCGCGAGATCGCTGATATGGCGCACGATAATGATGTCCAGATGCAGCGCGGCTGGCCTGTCGCGGTCATCAGCGAAGGTGAAAGGCGGCAGGTCGCTGAGGCGGGCGAGGATTTCCGCGCGTCCATACGCCCCTTTACGCACCGGGTGACCGGGCGGCAGGGCGAGCAGTCCCGCATCGATGCCGGTTTCCTCGCGGAATTCCGCATTGGCCGTGCGGTCGGCGGACTGGGCATCGCCCTTGGCCACCGTGAAGGCCTTCTCATCCGCATGGTGGCGGCCCTCGGTGTAGGGAGCCACCAGATAGGCGCGGCCCTCTTCGCGGCCCAGCATGAGCATGCCGTATTTTTCATTCATTCTGGTAGGATGAGGCGCGGCAGATAAAAGAGCGAGAGGCGGGACAAAACATTTTTTTGTAATTCGCAGTCGCTTAGAAGAATTGCCTCGCAGCGCCTTTAGCTAAGTAACCGAGGCAGGCGATAAGTGCCAGAATACAAATAAACCTTTTGTAAGATGAAGAAGGAAGAAAATCACTTAATTGAAGAGGGGCATTCTGTCTTGGTGTACGCAGGGCGTTGGCAAGCACCATGCGAGCTAATGACGCATTGTCATCGTTTGTAAGGGTTAGAAACTCTTTTTGTGTCGCAAATTCTGAGAAGGCTTGATTGTCGCCCAGCGAGAAACCCTCGGCTTGTAAAAACTCTTTCAGAGCATCGGCGGTTGATTCGGACGGCAGCATGCCCTCGCGGTGAACTTCCTCCATGCGGATTTGTATCTGATTCCCGTGCTTTTCAAAGGGAATGTTTTGCTCCTCACAATACTGAAGCAGGCGCTCATAAAATCTTTCACCGCCCGGAACCGCTTGATGAGAAAAGCTCATATTTGTCTTGCTTAGGGCGGGCATATTCAATGTGTGTTCAAAGCGAAAAGTCTTTGACTCTTTCATGCGCACCTCCGCGATTTCAAAGAAGAAACCCTAATTGTAAGGCAGGACTTTATTGAAGTGTGAGGCAAGTGAACTAAAGAATAGTTAACGAATCACAAATAAAGTCACTCCAAAGATTTGCAGGTTGCAGATGCAGTGTATCAAGTAAGGAACTCGTGCTGAATAAAAGGAGAAAAATTAGCAGCTAAAGACAAAAACAAAACCTCCGCCTGCTAAACAGGCGGAGGCTCGTAGTACGCTAGGCGCGGATCGTTATTGCGCGTTCAGGTGCGACCGCAGGATCGGGGACACGTAATAGATCGTGGCCAACCCAATCACGAGGTTAAGGACGGTCATGTGCACGCCCACGCCAAGGACGCCGCCCAGCACATTAACGCCCACGGCCGACAGTACGGCATGAATGCCACCGACGACGACCAGCAACAGCGCGATGAGATGAATCAGTTTCATTGCTACTTCACTCCTCAAATGTGGAACATGATTGCCCACGCTTTATTTGTACCACAAAAAATTAACAAAATCAGTTAAATAGCATGATGCATTGCAATATAGGCGTGCAATGCACCATCTATTACTGGTGTAGAATTGAGGGAATACTTCTATTAAATGAAAATATAGAAACAACTAACAAAAAAGGTCGGGATGCATCCCGACCTTTTTATGCGTTTTCCAGTAAACGAATCAGTGTTTTTGCTCGTCTTTCGCTTTTTTGGCGGCTTTGATGGCGCCGGGCACCGTGTAGGGGCTATTCGGGTTGTCGAGGTTCCCCCAGACGCGCTTCTTGGCGAAGTAGAAGAAGACGGTCATGAAGGCGAGGAAGATCATCACCTTCACGCCCAT